>NZ_JBIUAG010000002.1:0-194421 GCF_044547355.1 Kutzneria sp. NPDC052558 | reverse complement strand
GCCCGCTGTGGCCCCTACTTCCCCCCCCCCCCCCCCCCGGCTGGTTGGGGCCCGGCCGCGGCTCCCGGGCCGCCGGGCGGTTTGGGGCCCGGCCGGGGGGGCCGGCCCACAACCGTGACCATCAGCGGCCGTTGCGCATGGCCGGGGCCTTCAACCGGGCCGACAGCTCGTTCACGTCGATCTTGCCGGTGCCGGGGGTGCGCTCGCTCGCGGTCTCCGCGGGCGCCGCGGCCGGGTTCTCCACCGGGGCACGACGCGAGGTGCGGACCCGCTCGCTGGGCACCATGGGCCGCAGCTTCTGGTCCAGCTGCCTGGTCAGGTGGATCATCGTGCGCGGCTGGTTGAGGCCGACGATGCCGACGGGCTTGCCGGCGCGGATGTACCCGGTGACCGACCGCTCGGCGCCGTTGGGCCGGGTGCTCAGGTACATCGTCTGCTGGCCGATGGCCGGGATGCCGGCGGCCTGGATGCGCACGTGATGCTGCTCCGACCAGAACCGGGGCAGCGGCGTGAACGGCTTGGCCCGGGACTTGCCGGCGAGCAGGTTCTCGGCGGCGGCCCGGCCCATCTCGATCGCGTTGAGCCAGTGCTCCACGCGCCGCGGCACGCCGTCGAAGCGCAGGTTGGGCCAGCGGGCGACGTCGCCGGCGGCCACCACGTCCGAGGCGCCGACCACGTGGCAGGTCGGCTCGCACAGCACGCCGTCCTCGAGCACCAGGCCGGAGCCGGCCAGCCAGTCGGTGGACGGCATGCTGCCGACGGCCAGGATCACGCAGGCCGCGGTGATCAGCCGCTCGTTGGACAGCACGATCGCGACGCCCTCGGGGCCCGTCGCCCAGTGCCGGATGTCGACGCCGAGCGCCAGGTCGACGCCGTGCCGGCGGTGCAGGTCGCCGATGGCCGCGCCGAGCTCGGGGCCCAGCGCCTTGCCGAACAGGGTCTTGGACCGGCCGATGATGGTGACGTCCCGGTTCATCTCCCGGCAGCTGGACGCGAACTCGCAGCCGGTGAAGCCGGTGCCGATGACCACGACGCGGCCCTTGGAGCGGGTCAGCGTCTCCTTGATCGCGATGGCGTCGTCGAGCGTGCGCAGGGCGTGCACGCGCGGGTCGTGCCGGGGCGCGCCGGCGAGGTGCCTCGCCTCGACGCCGGTGGCGATCATCAGGCCGTCGTACTTGAGCTCCTCGCCGCCGGGCAGGTGCACGATGTGCCGGCCGTGGTCGAGCTTGTGGGCCCGGGTCCTGGTCCGCCAGATCGCGTCGATGTCGTGGTAGGCGGGGAAGAACAGGTCCTTGGTGGACAGCTTGCCGGTGACCAGCTGCTTGGACAGCGCCGGCCGGTGGTACGGCTTGTACGGCTCGTCGCCGACGATGACGATCTCGCCGTCGAACTTCTGCTCCCGCAGTCGCTCGGCGGCGCGCAGGGCGGTCAGCCCGGCGCCGACGATGACGATGCGCTCCATCTTGCTCACAGTCGCTCCCCGGACAGCTGGATCGCACGCATCGGGCAGGCCATCGCGGCGGCGCGGGCCTGGTCGGCGTACTCGGGGATCACTTCGGTCACGTAGCGCAGCCGTTCGTCCTCGGTCAGTTCGAACAGGCTCGGGGCCTCGTACTGGCAGGTGCCGTAGAGGTGGCAGCGACCGTTGTTCACGCTGATGGTCAGGGAGCTGCCGTGCAGAGCGCGACGAGGACTCATCAGGTCAGCTGTCCTTTCTCAAGAGGCGGGTTCGGGGTAACCGCGTGGCGGGTAGGGGGCGGGACGTTCGGGGGAGTCCCGCTAGCCGCCGTTGAGCACACCAGCGCCGACGAGGGTCTTGCTGGGGACGAAGCGGAGTATGGCCAGCACGACGGTCGGGATCATCAGGGTCAGGCCGCCGAGCCAGACGATGGACAGGTGGCCGTTGGCGACGGCGCCGAGCCACGAGTGGGCGATGGTGATGCCCACCGCGATGTAGGCCATCTGATGAAACCGCAGCCAGTTCCGGTACACGAAGAACTTGACCAGTCCGGTGGAGATCAGGATCGCGGTCATCACCTCCAGGCCGACGATGCCGAACGCCCAGCGCAGCTGCCCACCGTCCACGATCGGGATCGTGATGTTGATCCAACTGAAGAGCTCGTCGGAGTCGGTGAGGAATAGGAAGCATGCCGCGTGGATGCCACCGAAGGCGAGCGTGAACGTCGCCATTATCATGTGGCTGCTACGGACGGCCTGCCGTCCTGTCAGCTTCGCCACCCAACCGGTCGCGGTGAAAATTCCCCAGACCAGGGTCAGGCACATCAACGCATAGGCCAACCGGGCTGACAGCGCGGCAACCTGGCGCACGCCAGAATCGTGCGCGGAGTGCACTGTCGGCGAAACAATCAACTGCGTCAACGTTATCAACTGCGTCGACACCTCGGACGCCTCCCGGAAGGCCGTGACACTCGGGGTGGTCCGTTCGGAGTAGTGGGGTGGGCCACCTGGTTGGGGCCGGTCTCCGGGTCGGATGTCCGAATGTCACTTATTGTTGGTCACGGTTAAACAGTTTGTCTGTGGTTGCAGCCGCCTCCAGACCTCGCGAGGAGTAATCCGTACGGCTGAACGGAGTAGCAGTGGGTCGCTGCTTCGTTCCTGGTTAGCGGAACTAACGAATTCGGTTGTCTCTATGTTCTTGTAGAAGCTGGCGGGCTTGTGGAAGTCGGAGTGAGCGTCACGCCCGCGGGCAGGTAGTTCGACAGCAAGGGTGTTGACTTCGGCGGCGGCCGCATCGCTTCTCCTGCTCGCGGGATCCGTTCCGGGCCGGTCGGAACCGGTTCCTGGAATCGTTTTCTCATTGCTGTGGGGGCCGGTCGGCGGGCGTTGAGCCCGGCCACCAGCCGGTTGAACTCGCGCGACCGGTTCACGGTGGCTATTCCGACCAGCCCGTCCCGGCGGGCCGATGCCAGGCAGCCCGGGCCGAGCCGCCCGTGCTCGCCGCCCAGCTGCGGTTGGCCCGCGACCTGCACCTTCATCCGGTGCTGCTCGGTCCAGAACCGTGGCAACGGCGTGAACGCCACCGCCCGGGACGGCCCGAGCAGCAGGTTCTCGGCGGCGGCCCGGCCCATCTCGACCGCGTTCAGCCAGTGCTCGACCCGCCGCGGCACGTCGTCGAACCGCAGGTTCGGCCAGCCGGCCACGTCGCCGGCGGCCACCACGTCGGCGGAGCCGACCGCATGGCACGTCGCCTCGCAGTGCACGCCGATGAACTCGTCGTGCCGGATCGCGGAGCCGCGCAGCCAGGACACCGCCGGCAGACCGCCGATCGCGATGACCACGTGCCCGGCGACCAGCACCTGCCCGTCGGACAGGTGGACCGCGATGCCGTTGTCCTGGGGCAGCCAGTGCTGCACCTCGACGCCGAGGGCCACGCCGACACCCTTGCTCTGGTGCAGACGGGTGATGCTGTCGCACAGCTCGGGCGCCAGTGCCCCGGCCATCAGCGTCGGGCCCTCGGTCACGATCGTCACCCGGCGCTTCATCGCGCGGAGACTGGATGCGACCTCGCAGCCGACGAAACCGCCGCCGATCACGACGACCGGCTCCTTGTCCGCGGCCAGCGCCTCGCGCAGCCGCGTCGCGTCGTCGAGAGTGCGCAGCTGGTGCACGCGCGGATCGCTGACCGGGGCGCCCGGCAGGTGTCGGGCCTCCATTCCGGTGGCGATCACCAGGCCGTCGTAGGCGAGCCGTTCGCCGCCGGGCAGCAACAGCGCCCGCTTGCCGGTGTCGACGCCTCGAACCGCGGTGTTCAGCCGCCAGCGCGCGTCGACATCGGTGTAGGCGGCCAGCCTCAGCTGGTCTGCATGCACCCTCCCGGTCAGGAACTGCTTGGACAGCTCGGGTCGGTGATAAGGACGGTGTGGCTCGTTGCCGACCATCACCACCTCACCCTCGAACCTGAGTTCACGCAGCCGTTCAGCGGCTCTCAAGCCCGCCGCTCCAGCCCCTACTACGACGATGCGATCTCGTCGGTTCACCGACTACGTCCTCGCTCACCGCGTGGTGTCCGCCACGCCGGCCCCGACCGCACGTGTGATCCAGCCAACCGGCATACCGGATCGCGCTCCGATAGCCGTTAGGTAACAGTTTGTCGGTCAGGCTCGCGCTGGCTATCGACTGTTCGGGGCAATGCCTTCGGTGAAGAGACCTGTTACCGGGCGGAACGGTTACGTCCCGTCAACCTCCCGAGGGCCTCACGGGTGGCCTCGGCTGGAAACGGTGAGTCACGGAGGACCTCCTCCAGCGTGACGGAACCGGTCACATGGGCGGCCGCGAGCTCGACGACGGCCGCGATGTCGGCCCGCTGGGCGGCGACGAACGCCGCGTCGACCGGCTCGCCGTGTCCCGGCACGACGATCGTGTCCGGGCCGGTGAGCCGCAGAAGTCCGGCGAGCGCGGTCGGCCACGCGGCGGGAAACGAGCCGGCGAACGCGGGCGGCGCGCCGTTCTCGACCAGATCGCCGGCGAACACGACATCGGCGTCCGGCACACGCAGCACCAGATCGTGGTCGGTGTGCCCGTGGCCGAACTGCTCGATGTCGACGGTCCGCCCACCGAGGTCGACCGTCACCCGTTCGGACACCAGGGTGGTCGGCAGCGCGATCCGGGTGGCGCGGATCGCCTCGGCGATGTCCGGCCGGTTCTGTCGGGCGTAGTGCGCCGACCAGTGGTCCTTGTCGGCCGCACCCTCGACGACGAGTTCGTCGACGCAGTTCGGGTGGGCCAGCACCGGGCAGGGCAGGAACGCCGTGGTGCCGAACGCGTGGTCGAAATGGGCGTGCGTGAGCACGACGGTCCACGGTAGCGGCGTCACCGCACGCACGGCGGCGGCCCATTCCGCGCCCTGTTTTTCGTCGCCGCCGGTGTCCACGACCAGGCAGGCGTCGTTGCCGACGACGAGCCCGAGCGACAGGTCCAGCTCTTCGTGGCGACGGACGTGCACTCCGTCGGCGACCTCGATCCAGCGCGCGTTCATGAGAACAGTCTGTTCGCCAGCACACCGTCGCGAAGCACCGGTGCGCACGAACTGCTGCCGACCGCGGCGGCGAGCTCGACGTCGGCGGCGTGCCCGGCGGCCGTCAGCTCCCGGCCCGACGAACAGCCGCGGAGAAGTTCGACGACATTCTCGACTTCGTGCGAGAAGCAGCTCGCCGCCAGAGTGGTCTCCGGCGACGCGCCCCGGGCGTCGGTCGCCAGCAGCGCGGCGGCAACGGCGCCCGCGCCGAGCAGGTCCTCGATGCCGGGGCGCAGCGGACCGGCGGTGACGCCCCAACGTTCGCCGGCCGGCACGATGCCGATCGGCCGTTGGCCGGCGATTTTCTCGACTTCGCGAGCGACGGCCTCGGCGTTGCGCAGGCAGGCGGCGAAGACCGTCGCGCCGCCGGCGGCCGCCCGCGCGCACAACGTCGCCCCATTGGGTGACGGCAGCGCGAACAGTGTGCCGGCCGGCAGGTCGAGCAACGACGAGGGACGGAGCGTCCACTTCTGATCGCCGGCGACCACGGCGCCGGCCGACCGCGCGGAGGAGATCGCACGAACATCTCCTCTTCGCACGGGCAGCACCCGACCGCCGCGATCCAGCGCGATGTCGACCGCGGTGGTGAACGACAACACGTCGACGATGACCAGCACCGCGCAGCTCGGCGCCAGGGCCGCGAGCCCGTCCTCACCCCACTCCAACCGGATTCGATATCCAGTTTGGCTGAACACGTCCTCGCTCACCCGGCGAAGTGTGGCGTGCGCCGCACCCGCCGGCAGCCGAATTACTCCCCGCCGCCCACCGGGTGGCAGACTCTGAGCGTGCGCGTCTACCTCGGTTCCGACCATGCCGGCTACGAGCTGAAGTCCCACCTGGTCAAGCACCTCGCGGCCAGTGGTCACGACGTGGTCGACATCGGCCCCGCCGTCTACGACCCCGAGGACGACTACCCGGCCTTCTGCATCGCCACCGCCAGCCGCGTGGTCGCCGACGAGGGCAGCCTGGGCATCGTGATCGGCGGCTCCGGCAACGGCGAGCAGATCGCCGCCAACAAGGTGCCGGGCGCGCGGGCCGCGCTGGCGTGGAACACCGAGACGGCGAAGCTGTCCCGTGAGCACAACAACGCCCAGGTCGTGGGCATCGGCGCGCGCATGCACAGCCTCGAGGAGGCCACCGCGATCGCGGAGGCGTTCCTGGCCACGCCGTTCTCCGGCGTCGAGCGGCACCAGCGCCGCATCGACATCCTGGCCGAGTACGAGCGGACCGGCGTCGCGCCGGAGCTGCCGGCCAGCTGATGCCGGAAGGTCACACGCTGCATCGGCTCGCCCGGCTGCACCAGCGTCGGTACGCCGGGGAGAAGGTGCAGGTCAGCAGTCCCCAGGGCAAGTTCTCCGGGTCGGCGACCGTCGACGGGCGGGTGCTGGAGAAGGCCGAGGCCGTCGGCAAGCACCTGCTGCACCGGTACGGCCCGGACGCCACTGTGCACGTCCACCTCGGCCTGTACGGGACGTTCACCGAGTTCGCGCGACCGGAGCCGGTCGTCACCGGCATGGTGCGGATGCGCATGCTCGGCGAGACCCACGGCACCGACCTGCGCGGGCCGGCCGCCTGCGAGCTGCTCACCGATGACGAGGTCGACGCGCTGTTCGCCCGTCTCGGGCCGGACCCGCTGCGGCGGGACGCCGATCCCGAGCGGGCTTGGCGGCGGATCTCGAAGTCCCGGGTTTCCATCGCGGCGCTGCTGCTCGACCAGGCCGTGCTGGCCGGCGTCGGCAATGTGTATCGAGCCGAGGTGCTGTTCCGCCATGGCATCGATCCCATGCTTGCCGGCCGGCTGCTCGACCGGGACCAGTGGGACTCGATCTGGGCCGACCTCGTCGAGCTGATGCGCTACGGCGTGCGGGTCGGCCGCATCGACACCGTCCGGCCGGAGCACGAGCCGACCGTCACCGGCCGCGCGCCGCGGCAGGATCGGCACGGCGGCGAGGTCTACGTCTACCGCCGCGCCGGGCAGCCCTGCCTCGTCTGCGGAACTCCGGTGCTCACCAAGGACCTGGTCGGCCGCAACCTCTACTGGTGCCCGAGCTGCCAGCCGGCGTGATCGTCACAGAGCGGGCGTCAGGCCGCATGACGGTGATCGGCGGGGTTGTGCACGCCGGCAGGACCGGGGGGCTGACACGGCCGATGGATCATCGGCCGGTCTGATGGTCTTCGTCGGACAGCCGCGCGGGGCACGGGGAGTCGCTCGGCCGACTTCCCGGTGGACGGTCGAAGGCAGCTGACGCGGTTACCCGTCAGCTGCCTGTCGCCTGGGGCCGGGCGTCAACGTGACTGGCGATCACCAGTTGTTGTCGCCGCCACCGCCCCAGTCGCCACCGCCGCCCCAGTCGCCGCCGCCACCGAAGTCCCAGCCGCCGCCCTGGTCGCCGCCCCAGTCGCCGCCCTGGTCGCCGCCGGCGCTGAAGTCGGCCTGCTGACCCTGGTCGCCGTTGAAGTCGCCGAAGCCCTGGCCGCCGTCGAAGCCGCCGCCGTTGTCCCAACCGCCGTTGTCCCAGCCGCCGGCCGCGTACGGAATGCTGTGCATGCCGGAGAACATGGCGTTGAATAGCAGCCCGGCACCGATGCCCCAGGCCCCGGCGACCAGGGCGGGCTTCCACCACGGCTCGCTGTACCAGCCCTGCGGAACCGGCCGGCCGGCGACGTAGCCGCCGGGGTAGTAGTGCGGAGTGCCGGCGCCGGGCTGGGCCGACGCCTCGTACTCGTGACCCTCGACCTCGACCCGGCGGTCGCCGGTGACGGCGCCGGCGCGGCTCTGGCCGTTGAGGTCGGGCAGCTCGGGGCCGGGGTCGAGACCCATCGCGGTGCGGGCGGCCCGCACGTAGTACAGGCCTTCCTGCGCGGTCTGGGTGACCAGCCGGCACTGCTCGACGGTGCGCGCCTGCTCCATCTGGGAGCCGGCGGCGGTGTAGCGCTCGCCGGCGTCGGCCAGCGCCTGCTTGGCGGCGTCGTTGGTGCCGGTCAGGTTGAGCACCTGACCGCCGAGGCGCTCGACCCAGCGGCGGGCCTCGGCCTTCGCGTCCTCAAGGCGTTGGCCGCCGGCCGCGCGCTGACGCATCACGACTACAGCCACGCCGATGATCACCACCAGCAGGATCACGACGAGGAATGTGGTCACGGCGCCTCCCGGCTTCCAACGAAGGTGAATCCGTCGCAATCGGACAACGGGAAAGCTACCGCCATGGTTCCGGGTCGGCCGAACGGCGGGTGTGATGCGACGGACAGCTACTTCTCGACCGCGCCCGGCGACCGTCGCGCCCAGAGCGCCCCGACCACGCCGATCACGACCACCCCGATGAGATAGGCACCCATGACGCTCCTCCTTCTCGCGACTACGTGAGGAGAACGAGCCGGTTCGCGGCGGGCGTTCCGGTTGCTGCCTGTCGGTTCCCTAAGGATCAGCTGTCCTGAACGTCAGAAAACCTCCGGGCAGTGCGGTTGGTGGTCGCCGGCGAACGCCCGGGACGCGGCCTGGGCGCTGCCCGGTGTCAGTTCACGGATGCGTTGTGCGGAAACGAGTTCCCCCACCGTGGTGCCGCCGAGGAACACCGCGCCGAGTTCACGGGCGCCCAGGGCCAGGTCCGCCTCGGCGTCGGTGCGCGTGACGGTGGCCGGCCCGTCGGCCTCGGCGACCAGCCGCCAGGTGCCGGCGTTCCAGGGGCAGAAATCGTCCTCGACCGCCAGCACGACGTCGAGCGGCGCGGAGTAGGCCCGCAGCGGTAGGGCCCGGTCGATGTCGATGATCCGCACCCACAGGCCGTCGCTGACCTGCCGGCTGTTGTCGGTGGCGTCCTTGAGCATGTGGATGATCGGGTCGTCCACGGCGGCGTCGGCCCGAACCGTCGTTGTCAGGTCGATGTCGAGCAGGTAGCGCCACAGCGCCGCGTACGCCTGCGGTGTGGTGCCGAGAATCTCCTTGGCATGCACCTCGTGCCCCGGTTTGCGGGACTGCCAGTTCCGCTTCACCTGGTAGATGGCGTAGCCCTCCGGATGGATGGCGTACCGCCACTTTGTGAGGTCCTCAGCCCGTAGTTCCGCCTCGTTCTCCGCCAGGTACACCTGCCACGACGCCTTGGTGCGGGCCAACCAGCCGGTGCGGGCCGGCGCGACCTTGCTGTGCAGGTGGTGCATCAGCGGCAGCGCGGTTTCCTTGTCCACCTCGCGGACCCGGCCATCACTGACGTCCACAGTGGACTGAAACTCGGCGCCCCTCGGCACCGCGAAGAAGGCGCGGTGGCCGGCGAGGCCGTAGCCGAACCGACCGTAGATGTCGCCCTCGGAGGCGTACAGCGCGGCGAACGCGTCGCCGCTGCCGTGCTGGGAATGCAGCTGGGCCCGCATCAACCGGGACATGGCACCCCGACGACGGTGGTCGGGCGCGACGCCCACACAGGAGATCGCGGCGACCGGATGCGGGCCGGCGCCGGGCAATGTCATGTGTTTGCTGAGCATCGTGGCGCCGCCGACGAGCTCGTCGCCGTCGAAGGCGCCGTGGGTGCGGTTCGGCTCCAGCAGTTCGATCTCGGCCGCGACGGACTCGGGCGCGGGGTCCTCCAGGAAGGCGCGGAAGACCGTGCCGATGAACGCCGGGATCTCCTCGGCGGTGAGAGTGCGGGTCACCAGCGGCGATGCGGACATACCCGACTTGGTACGCCTGTGCGCCCGCCGGCGCGAGTCGTTTTTCATTACGCCGGAGGTAATCGACCGCGGCCCTGTCCGCTGCCAGAGTGGAGGAAACCAAGCGGGACAAGGGAAAGGGATGATCGAGATGGCTGACGCGAACGCGGTGGTGCGCCGTTACGTGGAGATCTGGAACCAGCCCGATGGGGCGTTGCGGGCCAAGGCCGCGGCCGAGCTGCTCACCGCCGACTGCCGGTTCGTCGACCCGATCGCCGACGTGAGCGGCCCCGACGGCCTCGCCGCCGTGATCGGGGGCGTGCACGAGCGGTTCCCCGGGCACCGGATCAGGCCGTTGGGGGAGGCGGACACCCATCACGACGTGCTGCGATTCACCTGGGAGCTGACGCCCGACGGCGGCGGCGACGCCGTGGTGGTCGGCACCGACGTGCTGACGCTGACCGAGGACGGCCAGGTCGGCGCGATCAGTGGCTTCTTCGACCAGGTCCCGGCAGCCTGACGGGACCACACCGAGGGGGAAGACGGTTGTGGGCCACGGAAAGCTCCGTGGCCCACAACCGTTCGGCGTTGGTTCAGCCGGCGTTGACGAGCTCCGGCTGCTCCGGCTCGGTCGCCTTGGTCCGCTTCGCCTCGCGACGCTTGCGGAACCGCTCCTTGGTGTTCTCCACCATGGTGTAGAGGGTCGGCACCAGCAGCAGGGTCAGCAGGGTGGAACTGACCAGGCCGCCGATCACGACCACCGCGAGCGGCCGCGAGATGAATGCCCCGCTCTGCGTCAGGCCCAGGGCCATCGGCAGCAGCGCGAAGATCGTCGCGGCGGCGGTCATCAGGATCGGCCGCAGCCGGCGGCGACCGCCCTCGACCACCGCGTCGGCGATGCTCATGCCGTCCTCGCGGTACTTGTTGATCAGGTCCATCAGCACGATCGCGTTGGTCACCACGATGCCGACCAGCATCAGCACGCCGATCAGCGAGGGCAGGCCGAGCGGGATGCCGCTGACCAGCAGGGCCGCGATCGCGCCGGTGGCCGCGAACGGGATCGACACCAGCAGCACCAGCGGCTGGATCAGGCTGCGGAACACCGCGACCATGATCAGGAACACCAGGGCGATGGCCACCACCAGCGCGATGCCGAGGTTGCCGAACGCGTCGGTCTGCTGCTGGCTGACGCCGCCGACGCTGTAGGTCGCGCCGGCCGGCAGCGTGGTGTCCTTCAGCTTCTGCGACAACTCGGCGCTGATCGCACCCGTGTTGGCGCTGTCCGCCGTGCCGCTCACGGTCGCGCTGCGGGCCCCGTTGATGCGCTTGATCTGCACCGGGCCGTTGGTCTGCTGAACCGTGGCGACCGAGTCGAGCCGGACCACACCGGTCAGACCCGGCAGCGGCAGCGACTTGAGCGCGTCGAGGTCGCCCGGCGCGGAACCGGTGCGCAGCACCACGTTCTCCGACGTGCCGTTCAGCGCCAGCTGCGCGAGCTGGCTACCCGCGAGCTGGGCCTGCACGGCCTGGCCGATCGTCGAGTCGCTCAGGCCCTGCTTGGCCGCGGCCTGGCGGTCGACGGAGACCTGCACCTCCGGCGAGCTGTTCACCAGGTCGCTGGTCACGTCGGTGACGCCCGAGATGCCGGACATGGTCTTCTGCACGGCATCCGAGGCGGTGCGCAGCACGTTCTCGTCCGAGGCGTTCACCACGACCTGCAGCCCGCTGCCGCCGAAGCCGCCGCCACCGCCGGAGCCGACCGTGATCTTGCCGGCGTCCGGGAGCGCGTTCAGCTTGTCCCGCAACGCGTTCTGCACGGTGGTGAGGTCGGCGCCGTCCTTGAGCGCGATCGAGTAGCTGGCCTTGGACGTGCCGCTGTTGCCGCCGAAGCCCAGGAAACCGCCACCCGAGCCGACCGTGACCTGGTAGGTCTGCACGCCGTCGACGCTCTGGATGGCCGACTCGACCCGCTTGGCCGCCGCGTCCGTGGTGGCCAGGCTGCTGCCGACCGGCAGCGTCTGCGAGACGCTGACCGTGTTCTCGCCGGAGCCGTCCAGGAAGTTGGTCTTCAGGCCGGCGCCCATGGCCAGCGTGCCGAACAGCACCGCGATCGCGATCACCACCGTGGTCCAGCGGCGGCGGGTGGCGAACCGGATGACCGGCACGTACATGCGCTGCAACGGGCTGCGCAGCTCCTTGCGCACCGCTTCCTCGGGATCCGTGCCTTCCTTGGCCGGCTTGAGGAACCAGTACGCCAGCACCGGCACGATGGTCAGCGCGACCAGCAACGACGCCAGCAGCGCGACCGTCACTGTCAGACCGAACGGTGCGAACAGCTCGCCGACGAGGCCGCCGACCACGGCGATCGGCGCGAACACCGCGACCGTGGTCAACGTCGACGCGGTCACCGCGCCGGCCACCTCGCGGGTGCCGTCCAGCACGGCGCGCTTCTTGTCCTCGCCGTAGCTGAGATGCCGCTTGATGTTCTCCAACACCACGATCGAGTCGTCGACCACCCGCCCGATGGCGATGGTCAGGCCGCCCAGCGTGAGCAGGTTCAGCGAGGTCTTCGTGGTCCACAGCACGATCAGCGCGATGACCACCGATAGCGGGATGGACACCGCCGTGACCAGCGTGGAGCGCACCGACAGCAGGAAGATCAGGATGACCACGACCGCGAAGAGCAGGCCCAGCAGGCCCTCCGTGGTCAGGCCCTCGACGGCCTGGTTGACCGCGGGCGCCTGGTCGGAGACGACCGTCAGCTTGGCGTTGTTGCCCAGATCGGTCTCCAGCTGCGACAGCTTGCCGCGGATCTGGTCGGAGATGGCGACGGCGTTGCCGTCGGGAGTCTTGGTGACGGAGACGCCCAGGCTGTCCTTGCCGTTGGTGCGGGTCAGCGAGGTCGTCGGCGCGAGATCCTCGGTCACCTGGGCGACGTCGCCCAGCTTGACCGGCTGCGGCGCGGGACGGCCCGGCGCGGCGGGCGTCGTCGGCGTCAGGTAGAGGTTGCGGACATCGTCCACGGTGGACAGTCGTTGTCCCACCTGGACGGTCAGCGTCTGGCCGTTCTGCGTCAGCGTGCCGGCCGGCGTCGGGGTTCCGTTGGCGCGCAGGGCGGTCGACACCGCGGTCGAGCTCAGGCCGGCGGCGGCCAGCTTGGCGTTGTCCAGGCTGATGGTGACGACCTTGTCGCGGGCGCCGGTCACGCTGGCGTCCCTGACTCCGGTGACGCCCTGCAGTTCCGGCACCACGGTGCTGGTCAGCTTGGCCGCCAGCTGCTGCTGGTCGGCGTCGGACGAGGCCGCGAGCACGATCACCGGCAGGTCGTCGGTGTTGCCCACCACCACGTTCGGCTTGACGTTGGTCGGCAGCTGGGCGGCGATCTGGTTGACCGCCTGCGACATCTTGTTGACCGCGTTGTCCAGGTCGGTGCCGTAGTCGAACTGCACGGTGACCGAGGACGAGCCCTGGCTGGAGGTCGAGGTCATCTGGGTCTGGCCGGGAACGCTGCGCAGCGCGTCCTCGATCGGCTTGGTGACCTGGTCCTGCACGATTTCCGGGGAGGCGCCCGGGTACTGGGAGACCACCACCGCGGCCGGGAAGGACAGCGACGGCAGCAACTGTCTTTGCAGCGACGGGATCGCCCACGCGCCGAAGCCCAGGGCGATGAGCGCCACCAGGGCCACCAGGCCGCGGTTGGCGAGGCTGAGTCTGGTCAGGAAGGTCATGGCAGCTCTCTGCGGAATTGGTTAGCCTTGCCCTAACATTTGGGCCAAGGCTAACAGTGTGTTCGGCGCATTCGCTGATACTTCTCTCAGGTTCGGGGAGTAACGCCGGAAGCGCCCGCGAGCCGTCACAGCGGCGTGACGAAGGGGTTATCGGGAACCGTCCATGCAGGACAAGGAGCAGCTCATCGCCAGCATCACCCAGACCCAGCGGTCGCTGGGCCGGGTGTTCGGGGCGGCGCGGGCCAACCCCCTGATGTCGCTCAACCTCACGATGCGGCAGCTCAAGGTGCTGCTCACGCTGGCAAGACGCGGCCCGCTCGCCGGGCAGGTGCTCACCGCCGAGATGGGCGTGAGCTTCGCCACGGTCACCGGCATCGTCGACCGACTGGCGGCCCAGGGTCTCGTCTCCCGCCGAGAGGACCCGTCCGACCGTCGCGTCCGGCTGCTCGAACTCACCGCCGAGGGGCGGGCGCTCGTCGGCAGCGTCATGGACGCCGGCGACGCCCAGTACCGCCGGCTGCTCTCACGGCTGGAGGTCGATGAGCTCCGCCTCCTCGACACCCTCATCCGCCGCATGGCCGAGATCGCCGACGAGGAGTTCCCGCCGTCCGACATTGACTAGTCTCGTCAACATTGACGAGTGTGGACAATATTGACGCGCATTGACGAGGTTCGCTCGGGTATGTGCTGACTGATCCTCACACGTTCCGGTGGTCCGCGTACGTACAGACGAACGCCAACGCCGGCCGCCACTTCACCGACGATCTCGACCTCCTCCGCCGGCGGCGACTGCACCGTCAGGTCCGTGGATTTCGTCGCAATGCTGGACGTCGTCGGAGTCGGGGACTTCGTCGAAGGAGAGGAGTTCGTCGATGGTCTTGATGTTGGTCGACCGTGACGCAGCTCGGTCGCAGTCCTGAAGTTCGACGGTGACGTGGAAGCCGACGGCGGCCGAGTAGTCCGTCGACAGCCGGGATTTCGGCGGCGGGGTGGAAGTTCGTCGGCGGGCCGGAGGCTTGTCGACATTCGGGAGGTTCGCCGGTGGGCGGGAGGTTCGTCGGCGACGCGGAGGTCGGTGACGGTCGAGGACATCGTCGACCGGGGTTGCGTCGCCGGTGCGGTGGAAGTCGTCGGTGTGGAGGAATTCGTCGGGCGTGGAGGCGGTCGTGTGGGGCGAAGGTCGGCGGCGAAGTCGGGAACTTGGGCGGTTTGGTGGGATTTGCCGGAGCGGGGCGGACCGTTCGGTGTGGAGGTGAACGTCCGTTGTGGTCTGGCGGGCGCGGTGGGGGAGTAGGTGTGAACTGCTCGTTTTCGGCAAAGTGCTTGTGAACCGAGTTCACAGGTGGATTGCTGCGGGCAGCTCAGTCAGGGCGGCCATTCGGATCTGACACGGCTGTCATCACTGCTCTGTCCGAGTGGAAGGGGACTCCGGTCAGGCAACGGCATGTGCGCGCTCGTGTACGAACCGTCGTGATGCCCCGTTGCGGGCGTCGACCCGTGTCCATGCGACGGAGGGGAACACATGCGGCATACGGACGGCGGTCGTCGAAATCCCTGGTTACGCAGAACACCGGCGGTGCTGGGCATCGCGGCGGCGGTGGTGGCGGGTCTGGCGCCTGCGGCGCAGGCGGACCCGGTGACCAGCGCGGACTCCACCCACACGGTCACGTTGGTGACCGGCGACCAGGTGGTTGTGCAGGACGTCGGCGGCCGGCAGACGGCGACGGTGTTGCCGCGGCCGGGGTCGAGCGGCGACTTCGTGAACCAGCGCGTGGACGGTGACCTCTATGTCGTGCCGGCGACCGCGCTGCCGTATCTGGGCACCTCTCTGGACCGGTCACTGTTCGACGTGTCGGCGCTGATCCGCGACGGCATCACGGACCAGGTCCCGGTGCAGGTGGCCGGGACGGCGCCGGGCGTGCAGAACGGCACGGTGACGAGGGAGTCGGGGGCGGCATTCGGCGCGGCACTGGCGGCGCAGGCCGGCCGGGACGCGAAGAACCACTTCGCCACGCCGGGGCCGTTGTTCGGCACGGCCAGCTCGGTGCGGTTGGCCGCGGCGGGCGCGCCGCAGGAGGCGCACCCGAACTTCCCGATGCACACGGTCCGGATTCTGACCGTGAACGGGGCGGACACGCCGACCGACGCGGCGCTGGGCCTGCTGAACACCGATGACGGCCGGATCTTCAACGGCTTCCCGTACAGCACCGGCGGTGAGGAGCGGGTCAGCGTGCCGTCGGGCAACTACGGCCTGGTGGCCTGGTTCCCGACGTTCGACTCGACCGGCCGCGTGACGACGGTACGGGTGGTGGTGCAGGACTTCGTGGTGTCCGGCGACCAGACCGTCACCGTCGACGCGGCCAAGGCGACCTCGCAGGTGACGGTGAGCACGCCGAAGCCGGCGACCGTGACGTCGCAGACGCTGGAGTACTTCCGTGGCGCGCAGGGCCTCGGATCGCAGGGTTACAGCTTCGGCGTCGGCACGGGCACGACCTACGTCGCGCCGTCCGCGCCGGCGACGGTCGGCACCTTCCACTTCAACGTGCAGCTGCACAGCGAGTCCCCGGCCGGCACGGCCAGTCCGTACAGCTACGACCTGAAGATCGACAGCGCTGGGGCGCTGAGCGCGAACCAGCACTACAAGGTGACCGCCGACCAGCTGGCCACGGTGAAGGAGAGCTACTACAGCGACAAGCCGGGCCGGGTCGAGGGCATGTCGCGCATCATCTTCCTGCCCTACGAGTTCTTCGGCTTCGGCCAGTTCTCGCCGCTCACGGCGCCGCTTCAGCGCACCGAATACGTGCTCGGCGGACCCGACTTCCAGTACGCCGACGCGTTGTTGGCCAGCATGAACACCGGCAGGGGCTTCGTCTCCAGCAGCTTCCAGCAGTTCGCGCCGAAGACGACGACGCCGGT
Organism: Kutzneria sp. NPDC052558; assembly: GCF_044547355.1. Lineage (NCBI taxonomy): Bacteria > Bacillati > Actinomycetota > Actinomycetes > Pseudonocardiales > Pseudonocardiaceae > Kutzneria > Kutzneria sp. NPDC052558. The sequence goes on along the minus strand of NZ_JBIUAG010000002.1, from coordinate 178,104 downwards.
CGGCTGGCTGCGCGGCCCGCTGGTTCCCGGCCTGACCACACCGTCGACGGGCACGACCTCCTGGTTCTGCAACGCCTGCCGCCGGGACGACACGATCCGCGTCGGCCTGGTGCCGGTCCTGGACAGCGACGGGCACGGCTTCTCGCTCGACGCGCCGGGGACGGGCACCGTGTCGACCTCGCACTTCCAGCTGCTCTCCGGCGGAAAGGCGCTCATCGACGGCAAGGACATCACCGGCGGCGAGGTCGCCGCGCCGGCCGGCCAGGCCGACTACAAGATCGTCTACGACCAGACGCGGACCGCGCCGTGGTTCCACCAGTCCACGGTCAGCCACAGCGAGTGGACCTTCGGCTCGGCGCACTCCGGCGCGCAGACGGTGCCGACCGGCTGGGGCTGCGACCCGGCCACCGGGTCGGCGACCGACTGCTCGGCGCTGCCCCTGGTGACGGCGTCCTACCAGCTCAACGCCGGTCTGGACGGCACCGCCCCGGCCGGCCCGGACCAGGTCGTCGTCACGTTCGCGCACGCCCCGGGCGGCCAGAACCTGCCGTTCGCGAAGGGCTCGGTGCAGGTGTCGTTCGACGGCGGCGTGACGTGGACGCCGACGTTCACGGCCGACCTCGGCGGCGGCCGCTACCGGGCGCAGTGGACCAACCCGGCGTCGACGACGGGTGGCGACGTCGCGCTGCGGGTCAGCGCGACCGACGTCGCGGGCAACTCGCTGACCCAGTCCGTCACCAGCGCGTTCTCCGTGCCGGGTGCGCAGAGCTGACCAGGGGAGTGACGATGAACCGATTTCGTGCGGCCGTGATCGCCGGCGCGCTGCTGACGCTCGGGTTACCGGCGACGGCCGTCGCCGCGCCCGACACGGCGTTGCACACCGCGTGCTCTTCGGCGGTTTCCTCAACTGCGACGGCGCGCTGCTTCGCCGTCTATCGGGCCCCGCAGTCGTTCGGGGCGAACGCGACGCCGACCGGGTTCGGGCCGGCGGATCTGCGCAGTGCGTACAAGTTGCCCTCGACCGGCGGCGCGGGGCAGACGATCGCGATCGTCGACGCGTACGACAATCCGAACGCGGAGGCCGATCTCGCCGCCTACCGGCAGCAGTTCGGGCTGCCGGCGTGCACGACGGCGAACGGCTGCTTCAAGAAGGTGAACCAGCGGGGCGCGGCCGCGCCGTTGCCGTCGGGCAACTCGAGCTGGGGCGTGGAGATCTCCCTTGACCTGGACATGGTGTCGGCGGCCTGCCCGGACTGCCACATCCTGCTGGTCGAGGCGGACACGGCCTCGACCGCGAACCTCGGCGCGGCCGTGGACACGGCGGCGGCGTCCGGCGCCAGCGCCGTCTCCAACAGCTACGGCTCGGACGAGTACAACGGCATCGACGTCGACGCCAAGCACTTCCAGCATCCGGGCGTCGCCATCCTCGCCTCCAGCGGTGACTACGGCTTCCAGCAGGCGTCGTTCCCGGCGTCGCTGTCGAACGTGATCGCCGTCGGCGGGACGTCGCTGGTCAAGGCCGACAACGCCCGCGGTTGGACCGAGACGGCCTGGTCGGGCGCCGGCAGCGGCTGCTCGGCGTGGATCCCGAAGCCGGCGTGGCAGCACGACGCCAACTGCGGGATGCGGACCGTCGCCGACGTCGCGGCGGTCGCCGACCCGAACACGGGCCTGGCCGTGTACGACACGTTCGGGCTGGGTTCGCAGGCCGGCTGGATCGTGGTCGGCGGCACCAGCGCGTCGTCGCCGTTCATCGCCGGCGTCATCGGGCTGGCCGGCAACGGCAGCGAGCTGGGCGATGCCTCCTCCCTGTACGCCCACGCCGAGAAGCTGTTCGACGTGGTCGGCGGCTCGAACGGCTACTGCGGCGGGGACTACCTGTGCACCGGCCTGGCCGGTTACGACGCCCCGACCGGGGTGGGCACGCCCAACGGAATCGGCGCGTTCTAGCCGAGTGGTGGTCCGGCCTGTCGCCTGGCTGATCAGGTGGCGGGCCGGACTGCGTCAAGGGGATCTAGCCTGGCCGGGTGGCAGAACGATCTCCGATGTTGGGTGTGGTCGCGTCCGGCGCGGGCGGCGTCGAAGGGCTGTTCGAGGGACTCGTCCGCCCCGCGTTGGCGGCGGGCTGGCGAGTGGGCGTCACGCTGACGCCGACCGCCGGGCGCTGGTTCCACGAATCCGGGCTGGTCGACGAAATAGAGAAGTCCACCGGACTTCCGCTCCGCGTCGACTCGCGACTGCCCCGTGAGCCGAAGCCGCATCCGCCGGTCGACACCTACGTCGTCGCGCCGGCCACCGCCAACACGGTCGCCAAGCTCGCCCTCGGTTTCGGCGACAACCAGGCGCTGACCCAGGTCTCCGAGGCGATCGGCACGCACGGCGTCGAGGTCGTGGTGTTCCCCTGCGTCAACGCCGCCCACGTCCGCCACCCGGCGTGGCCGGGGCATATCGCGGCGCTCAAGGCGGCGGGTGTCCGGCTCGTCGACGGCGAGGACGTCTGGCCGCTGAAGGAGCCCCGATCGGGGGAGTGGCACCCGATCCCGTGGCAGGCCGTGCTCGACGAGGTCAACGCCACGCGGCCCTGACCCCGAGCGTCCACCGGACGGGTGACCCGACACCGCCCCCGTAAGATGATCAGGTGACCTCATGGGGGCGGCCCGCGTGACGGCCATCGTGGACGGCACCCGGCAGACCCGACCGACCTGGGCCGATGTGCCCGGCCGGGTGCGCGAGGTCATCGAGCACAAGATCGGCGCCCCGGTGGTCCGCGCGCTCAGCCAGGCCGGCGGCTTCACCCTCGGTCTCGCCTCCCGCCTGCTGCTGGCCGACGGCCGCCGGGTGTTCGTCAAAGCCCTGCCGGCCGACCATCCACTGGCCGGCGCCTACCGCTCCGAGGCGTCGGTCGTGTCCCGACTGCCGGAGAACGTGCCGTCGCCGCGACTGCTGCACGTCGTCGAGGGCCAGTGGGTCGCCTTGGTGCTCAGCGACGTCGACGGGGGCGAGCCGAACCTCCGGCCCGGGTCGCCGGATCTGGCCGCAGTGCTGTCGGCGCTGGGCAGCGCGTCGCGGACGTTGACGCCTTGCCCGCTGGACGACGTGCCCAGCGTGCTCGACGACCTGGCCCCGATGCTGTGCGGCTGGACGTCGCTGCGGTCGGCGGCGGCCGGCGACCTGGATCCGTGGGCGCAGGCCAACCTGGACTCGCTGGCGGCGATGGAGACGGCGTGGCAGCCGTGGGCCGAGGGCGACACGCTGCTGCACAACGAGCTGCGGGTCGACAACATGATCCGGCGTGTCGAGGACGGCCGGGTGCTGCTGGTCGACTGGTCCTACCCGTCCAAGGGCGCGGCCTGGCTGGACACCGTGACGATGGTGCCGCAGCTGATCATGGCCGGCCATCCGCCGGCCGACGCCGAGCGACTGGTGCTGGGCCGGCCCGTGCTGGCCAAGGTGCCGGCCTGGGCCATCACCGGCTTCGCCGCCGCGCTGGCCGGCCGCTGGGAGCTGTCCAGCCGGCTGCCGGAGCCGGCCGGCTGCGTCGGGCTGCGGCCCTACCAGTCCCGCGCGGCCGCCGCCGCGCTGACCTGGATCGTGCACCGCACCCGCTGGTGACGCCGGTCGCTCACCCGTTGCGGGAGCCGACGCAGAACTCGTTGCCCTCGGGGTCCTGCAACACGCTCCACGCCATGCCGGGATAGGCGAACTCCTCGACCAACCTGGCCCCGAGGTCGACCAGTCGGGCCACCTCGGCCGGCCGGTCCGGGGCGCCCAGGTCGATGTGGAGTCTGTTCTTGCCGGCCCGCGGTTCGGCGACCTGTTGCAGGCCGACGTCCACGTTGTCGGCCGAGGACAGCACCAGCATCGCGCCGTCGTCGACCTCGTGGATGATCTCGGCGCCGAGCGCCGCGACCCAGAACTCCGCCAGCTTGCGGGGGTCCAGGCAGTCGATGGTGACCATGCGGATCCTCAGTGCCATGCGCAGACGGTAAGCGGCGGAAGGGCCCTGATCGGCCGTTCTCGGCGACCAGTTGGAAAGCCTGCCCGTGCGTTCTCTACGCTCTGTACTTTCGTCGACCCCGCATGAGGAGTTCGAGCCGTGATCACGAGGATGTCGTCGTTGTTCCTGCGCACCCTGCGCGAGGACCCGGCGGACGCCGAGGTGCCCAGCCACAAGCTGCTGGTCCGCGCCGGTTACGTCCGTCGCGTCGCACCGGGCGGCTACTCGTGGCTGCCGCTGGGGCTGCGTGTCCTGCGGCGGATCGAGGCCGTGGTGCGCGAGGAGATGAACGCGATCGGCGCGCAGGAGATCCAGTTCCCCGCGCTGCTGCCCCGCGAGCCCTACGAAGCCACGAACCGGTGGACCGAGTACGGCCAGAACCTGTTCCGGCTCAAGGACCGCAAGGGCGCCGACTACCTGCTCGGCCCCACCCACGAGGAGCTGTTCACGCTCACCGTGAAGGGCGAGTACGCCTCCTACAAGGACTACCCGGTCACGCTGTACCAGATCCAGACCAAGTACCGGGACGAGGCGCGGCCCCGCGCCGGCATCCTGCGCGGCCGTGAGTTCCTGATGAAGGACTCGTACTCCTTCGACCTGGACGACGAGGGCCTGGCCCGCTCCTATCAGGCGCACCGCGACGCCTACGTGCGCATCTTCGATCGCCTCGGCCTCGAGTACGTGGTGGTGAAGGCGACCTCCGGCGCCATGGGCGGCTCCGCGTCCGAGGAGTTCCTGGCCGTCGCCGCGACGGGTGAGGACACCTTCGTCCGCAGCACCGCGTCGAACTACGCGGCCAACGTGGAGGCGGTCGTCACCACGCCGCCCCCGGCGCAGGCCATCGACGGCAAGCCTGAGGCCAAGGTCTACGACACGCCCAACACACCGACCATCGCCACCTTGGTCGCCTGGTTCAACGAGCACAGTCTCACCGCCGGCCTGGGGCGTGAGTTCACGGCCGCCGACACGCTGAAGAACGTGCTGCTCAAGACCCGCCGTCCCGGCGAGGACAAGTGGGAGCTGCTGGCCATCGGCGTGCCCGGCGACCGCGAGGTGGACCAGAAGCGGCTGGAGGCGGCACTGGAGCCGGCCGAGGTCGCGATGCTGGAGGACGCCGACTTCGCCGCGAACTCCTTCCTGGTCAAGGGCTACATCGGGCCGAAGGCGCTGCTGGACAACGGCGTGCGCTACCTGGTCGACCCCCGCGTGGTCACCGGCACCAGCTGGATCACCGGCGCCGACCAGCCCGGCCGCCATGTGATGGACCTGGTCGCTGGCCGCGACTTCGTGGCCAGCGGCACGATCGACGTCGCCGAGGTGCGCGAGGGCGACCCGTCGCCCGACGGCCAGGGCACCCTGGTCGCCGCCCGCGGCATCGAGATCGGCCACGTCTTCCAGCTGGGCCGCAAGTACGCGGACGCGTTCGGCCTGGACGCGCTGGGCCCGGACAGCAAGCCGATCCGGATCACCATGGGCTCCTACGGCATCGGCGTGTCCCGCCTGGTCGCCGTGATCGCCGAGCAGTACTTCGACGACCGGGGCCTGACCTGGCCCCGCATCGTCGCCCCGGCCGACGTGCACGTGGTGATCGCCGGCAAGGACGACGCGGTGCGCGAGGGCGCGGAGAAGCTGGCCGCCGAGCTGTCAGCCGCCGGCGTCGAGGTGCTGCTCGACGACCGGAAGGCCTCGCCCGGCGTGAAGTTCGCCGACGCCGAGCTGATCGGCGTGCCGACCATCCTGGTCGTCGGCCGCGGCCTGGCCGACGGCAAGGTCGAGGTCAAGGACCGGGCGTCCGGCGAGCGTGGCGACGTGCCGGTGGACGAGGCGGTCGCCCACATCGTCGGCCTGGTCCGCGGCTGATCCCCGGGTGTTCGCGCGGCCCGTCGGCGATCAGCCGGCGGGCCGCATGCTCGTCATGATCTTCTTGGCGTCGGCGTCGGACAGCGCGTTCGGCACGCCCTGATCGGCGAACAGCACCAGGATCACCGAGCCGGTGTCCGATGTGGACACGGCCGCCGCGTACACCTTGGCCGACCGGGGCACGCACGGATCGGTCGAGGCCGGGATCGTGACGTCGGCGACCGACAGCGTGGCGGCCACCTTGCCGTCGGCGATCTTGATCTGCTGCGCCGGCTCCAGCTTCACGTCGGTGGGCTGCGCCGGGTCCGAGGACTTGTAGGCCACGCTCGCCCAGTGCTGGGCGATGTCCGGCGCGGACTTGTCGGGGCCCTCGGTGTCACTCGCGGTCACCGCGGTGCCGGCCCGCACCGAGCCGGACTTGCCGGCGCAGAAACCCGGCAGGTAGTAGGCCGCGCCGGTGCCGGTGACGAAGTCCCCGTCGGACGGCCCGAGGCTGACGATCTCGTCCGGGCCCTTCCGGGTCCACTGGGCCGTGGGGATGTCGTAGGCGACGTTGCGCCGGTTGGACACCTCGACCTGCCAGCCCGGCACCCGTGGGTCCTGCGGCTTGAGCGCGGACGTGGTCGTCGGCGCGGTCGCCTGCTGCGTCCGGTCGCCGGCCTGCGGCTGGCCGTTGCGGGTGAGCAGCACGACCGTGGTCGCGATGCCGGCCAGCACGAGCACGCCGACCAGCGCCAACACGATCGTCAGCGTGCGGCGGTTGCGTGGCGGCCGGCCCTGGGGCGGCTGCTGGTACATGCCGAAGCCGCCGTAGCTGGACTGGTACGGCTGCTGCGGGGGTTGCTGCTGGTAGCCGGGGTACTGCGGCTGCTGGCCGTAGTTGTAGCCGGGGTAGGTGTGCTGCTGGCCGTACGGCTGCTGTTGCTGCTGATATCCGGGAGTTCCCTGCGGCCCGGGGTAGTCCGGCCCACCGGCCTGGTTGTCCCCGTAGCCCGATCCACCGCTCGGCCACGTCACGGCCGCAAACGCTACCGGCTGGGCGCTGCTCTGTCAGACGACCGGCGGCCTCGCGTGGGGACTGGTGTCGCGGCAGCGGTCCGGGTACTACTCGGTGCATGGCGACCAGCGACACGATTCCGGCGGATGTTCCCGAGGTCGAACCACTCGTGGAGCGGTTGCGGGCCCAGGACGTCGAGGTGGTGGCGCTGTCCTTCGTGGACAACGCCGGCATCGCGCGGGTGAAGACGGTGCCGCTGCCGAAGCTGGCCGCCGCGGCCCGGGTCGGCGTCGGGGTGTCGCCGTGCTTCGAGACGTTCTGCTTCGACGACGTGATGGTGCAGGGCCGGTTCCTCGGCGGTCCCGACGGCGACATCAGGCTGGTGCCGGACCTGTCCCGGATCGTGCCGCTGGCCGGCCAGACCGGGTGGGCGTGGGCGCCGGCCGACAAATTCCACCAGGAGGGTGACCGGTTCGAGGCGTGCCAGCGGGCGTTCGCGGCGGCCCAGGTGGCGGCGGCCGCGGAGCGCGGGCTGGACCTGCGGATGGCCTTCGAGACGGAGTGGGCGCTGGTGACCGAGGCCGGCGAGCCCGTCTTCCACGGGCCGGCCTACGGCGCGATCCGGTTGGAGCAGGTCGCCGACTACGCCCGTGAGCTGCTGGCGACCCTGCGCGCGCAGGACGTGGCCGTCGAGCAGTTCCATCCCGAGTACGCGGCCGGCCAGCTGGAGGTGTCGGTCGAGCACAACGACCCGGTCGGCGCGGCCGACGACGTCGTCCTGGTCCGTCACACGATCAGGCGAGTCAGTCACCTGCATGGCTGGTTGGCCAGCTTCGCCCCGTCGATCAACCCCGGCACCGTCGGCAGCGGGGCGCATCTGCACCTTTCTCTTGTCGACCAGTTCAGCGGCGGGACCGGGCCGTTCGGGCTGCCGCCGGTCGGCGAGGCGTTCCTGGCCGGCGTGCTGCGTGAGCTGCCGGCGCTCGTCGCGGTCGGCGCCGGCAATCCGGCGAGTTTCCTGCGTTCGGAGCCGTCGAGGTGGGCGGGCGTGTGGCAGGCGTGGGGACGGGAGACCCGGGAGGCTGCGGTCCGGTTCATCACCGGCGTCGCCGGGACCGGCGAGACCTCGGCGAACGCCGAGGTGAAGTGCTTCGACGCGACGGCGAACCCGTACCTGGTGGTCGGCTCGGTCATCGCCGCCGGTCTGGCCGGCGTCGACGACGGGCTGCGACTGCCGCCGCCGATCTCCGGCGACCCGGCCGGGATGGAGGAGAGCGTGCGGACCGCCACCGGCGTGGGCCGGCTGCCGGAGTCGGCGATGGCCGCCGCAAACGCTTTCGCCTCGTCGAAGGTGCTCGCCGCCGCGATGGGGGAGGTGCTGCACGACAGCGTGCTGACCGTCCGGCGCGGCGAGGCCGACCGGTTCGCCGACACGTCGCCGGCCCAGTTGGCCGAGCTCACCCGCTGGCGGTGGTGACCGTGCTGACCGACGACCTCGTCCTCGTCGACCAGCACTGCCACGGTGTCGTCGCCGGCGACCTGGACCGCGCACGGTTTGCTGGATTGTTGACGGAATCCTCGATTCCGACGAACTTCGACTCGATGGTCGGACTGGCGCTGCGGCGCTGGTGCGCGCCGGCGCTCGGCCTGCCGGCGCACTGCTCCGTCGACGACTACCTGGAACGCCGCGCCGAATGGGGATGGCGTCGGGTCAGCTCCCGCCTGCTCGGCGCGGCCGGCGTGCGGTCCTGGTTGTTGGACACCGGCCTGCCGGTCGCCGCCGACCTGCCGATCACCGAACCGGTGGAGTTCGCCGACATCGCCGACGGCGCCGCGTTCGAGGTGCTCCGCCTGGAGTCGGTCGCCGAGCGCGTCGCCGCCGCCGACGTGCCCGTCGCCGATTTCCTCGATTTCGTCGAAAACGAGATTCGCGACGGAATCCAGGCCGGCGCCGTCGGGCTGAAGAGCGTCGTCGCGTACCGCACCGGCCTGGACCTGCCGGCCGAGCCGCCGACCGACGTCGAGGTCGCGGCGGCCGCGAGCGCGTGGCTGCGCTGGGGCGGCAAGCGGATGGACGATCCGATTCTGCTGGCCTGGCTGGTGCACCTCGGCGCCCGGCTCAGCGCCGAGCTGCACGTCCCGCTCCAGCTGCACACCGGTTTCGGCGACGACGACCTGCGGCTGCACCGCGCCGACCCGGCCCTGCTCGGCGACTTCCTGCGCGCCACCAAGTCGACCGGCGCCACGATCGCGCTGCTGCACACGTGGCCGTTCCACCGCAACGCCGGTTATCTCGCCCACCTGTTCCCGCACGTGCTCGTCGACGTCGGCCTGGCCATCCCCTATGTGGGTGACCGGGCCGGCAGCGTGCTGGCCGAGCTGCTGGAGCTGGCGCCGTTCGGCTCGGTCTGCTTCTCCTCCGACGGCTTCGGCCTGCCCGAGCTGCACCACCTGGGGGCGACCCTGTGGCGGCGGGCGCTGGGCCGGCTGATCGACGACTGGCTCGCCGACGACGTGCTGACCGTCGCCGACGCGGAAGCTTTCGCGGTCAATTTTGCCGCTGGCAACTGTTGCCGCGCCTACGGTCTGACCGTGCCGGTCTGATCCACGTATCCTGCGACCATGTCCGCAGGCACCCAGGCGTCGGAGTCGACGAGCGCCTACCCGAGGTGGCTGGTCGTCAGCACGCTGCTGCTGTCGCTGGCCGGGCTCGCGGTGGCGGTCTACATGACGATCAGCCACTACACCGACAACGCCACCCTGATCTGCCAGGCCAACTCGGTGATCAACTGCGCCCAGGTGACCTCCAGCCCGCAGTCGGTGATCCTCGGCATCCCGGTCGCGGTGCTCGGCCTGGTCTACTTCGTGCCGATGGTGGTGCTGACCAGCCCGTGGGCCTGGCGCTCGGAGCTGCCGGCGGTGCGCTGGCTGCGCCTGGCCGGCGTCGGCGTCGGGCTGCTGTTCGTCGTCTACCTGGTCGCCGTCGAGCTCGTGGTCATCGGCAAGATCTGCGAGTGGTGCACCAGCGTGCACGTCATCACCCTGGCGTTGTTCGCGCTCGTCGTGGCGGGTGAATACCGGTCAAGGCCGGCCTAGCCGTCCTTGATCGTCGGTAGTCTCCGGGCGTGGCGAACCAGGCTTCGGGCAATCTCTCCGGAACGGTCATCCAGGCCGAGACGATCGATCGGGTGATCGTGCAGGCCGCCCGCGAGCGGGTGGCCGTCGGCCTGGCCGCGCCCCGTCCGCCGGCCTGTTTCGTCAACCGCCACGGCGTGCACGAGAAGGCCGACAGGCACCGCGACCGCGCCCTCGCCGCGGGCGAGCCCACGCTGATCTGCTTTCACGGTCCCGGCGGCGTCGGCACCACCGGCGCGGCCACCGTGTGGGCCGGCCGCCACGAGTCCGAATATCCGGACGGAGTGCGTTTTCTCAAGCTCGCCAATCCCGATCTCGGTGAGCGGGAATCGGCGGGAGAGAGTCTGGGCGCTCTGCTGATGTCGTTCGGTCTCGACCGTGACGACATCGCCCCGACGGCCGACGGGCGGGCGGCCCAACTGCGCGATTACGGCTCCGACAAGAAGCTGATGCTCGTGCTCGACGACGTCCTCAACGCGGCCCAGGTGGCCTATTTCCGGCCGGCCGGCGCGGGCTGCACGGTGGTGGTGACGAGTCGATGGCTGCTTCGGGATCTCGGTCCCGACTTCGGTTATGTCCCGGTGCCGCCGCTTGAGACGGAGTACGCGCACCGATTGCTCGGTGATCTGCTCTTGCGGCACGACATCGAGCTCACCGCCGAGGAGTCCGAGATCGTCGTCCGGGCCGCAGGCGGCTTTCCAGCGGCGATCGAGTTGATGGCATGCCAGCTGATCGGCGTGTCGGCCGGCAAGAAGGCCCGGTTCCTGCGGCGGCTCGCCGAGCACGGTTGGGACGCCCTCGACGACGACACCAAGCAGCTGCTCGTCACCCATCTCGACATCGCCTACGGCAGCCTCGGCGAGCCGGCCGCCGGTGCGTATCGGGTGTTGGCCTGGCACCCGGGCGCCGATTTCGACGTCGCGCTGGCCACGCACATGATCGGCGGCGATCCCGATGACGCCGAGGACGCGCTGGACTCGTTGGCCCATGCGGGTTTGCTGACCGTCGAGGACGAGCGGTGCCACTTCCACGACCTGGCCCAGGCGCACGCGCGGGCCAAGTCCGACGGGCCGGCCGACGAGCTGAGTCGGCGGATTGCCGAGTGGTATCTCGACTACACCGTCACCTTCGACCGACTCCTGTCCGGACGTCCGCGCAGCGGGCCGCTGTACCGGCAGCCGAGCCGCCCGCTGACGATCACGCGCGCGGATGTGTTGGCGTGCTTGGAACGTGAGCGGGCCAACCTCGCCGGCGCCGTCAAGCTGGCCGAGGCGGCCGGGCATGACGACCTGGTGTGGCAGCTGTGCGAGGCATTGTGGGGCCTGTATCACCTGCACGGCCACTACGAGGACTGGATCACCACGCACGAGCTGGGACTCCGGGCCGCGCAGCGGTGCGGGCACGCCGAGGCGGAGATGCGGATGGCGTCCCAGCTGGGGTCGGCGTATCTGGGCATCGGCGAGCTGGACCGGGCACGGGAGTGTTTCCAGACCTCGCACGGCGTCGCGGCGCGCATCGGGCACCGGCAAGGCCAGGAGAGCGCGCTGGAGTGGCTGGGCAAGATCGCGCTCCAGGCCGGAGACGCCCGGGAGGCGTTGCGCTGCTTCGACCTCGCGTGGGCGGTCGCCGATGATTCCCGGGAGTTCGCGATCCTGCGATTGCAGCGCTGCCGGGCATTGCTGAAGCTGGGCGAGCCCGCAGCCGCGCGGGACGAGATCATGGCGGCGTGGCACCACTTCCAGCCGACGTCCGAGACCGACAACAAGGCCAAGTGCCAGCTGGAGCTCGGCCGTGCGCTGGCCGCGCTCGGTGACGTCGAGGCCGCCCGGGCGGCCTATGCCGAGGCGGAGCGGCTGTTCGCCGAGGACGGCTCCGAGCGTCAGCGGACGATTGTGGAGGACCTGCGGAATCAGCTCGACAACGTGCAGGAGTAGGCCTGACCGTCGGCGACGATCCGCATATCGGCCGGCGGTTCGCCGTTGAGGGCGAACAACGCCGAGGCCGCGAGCAGCGGATCGCAGCCGTGGAGGCGGATCGGTTGTTCGCGGCCGCGGATCGTTGCGGTGCCGGCGGTTGTGGACACCACGATCCGGCAGCCGGGGGCCTGTCCGAACAGCATCGCCAGGTGGTCGGTCCGCTCGGTGAAGAGGATGTCGGCGTTGGTGCGGTGTTCGCGGATCGGATGGTCGGCATGCACGACCAGATGTGCCGGGCCGGTGGGGATCGGGCGCACATCGGTGCGACGGCGTTGGAGGTGCGCGACTCCGTCTTCGCCGACCACCGCGGCGACGGTGAACGCCTGCACGCCGGTGCCGACCGTCAAGCCGGCAAGGGAAAGCGGCGGCTCGACGATGCCACCGTCCGGTTCGGACAGACCGAGTCGTTGGTAGAAAAGCGATCGAAGCAGGCGTGCGGCCTCGCCCGGGCGTGAGCTGACGAGTTCGCGGACGCCCGGCCAGGAAGTGTTGGCGGCCCGGAGTTGCGGCAGCAAGGGAGCGTGTCGGTCGAGCCGGGCGCCGAGTTCGACCACAGTGGACACCGCGGTGCCGCCGATGATCTCGTCCTCGTCGAATGCCGCCAGGGCAACGGGTTTGTCGAGTGCGGCGGCGTAACAGGTGACCGCACCGTGGTCGCCCACAACAATGTCGGCGGCGATCAGGGCGGCGCGCCACCCTTCCAGCGGCGGGATCAGGATCAGCCCTGCGCGGACGCAGTCGGCCAGCCAGGCCCGGATCTGGTGCGGACTGTGGCCGTGCCAGACGTGCGGGTGCAGCACCGCCGCCACCCGGAACTGGTCCGGCGGGAGCTCGGCCAGGAGTTGGCGCAGAAACGTCGGCCATGTGCCGAAAGCGGAGCCGGTGCGCCAGGTCGAACTGGCGACGATCAGCGTGGCGTCCTCGTCACATCCCAACGCCGCACGGTAGATCGGACGCCGACTGATGCTCGCGAGAATCCGGTCGAAACAGGGATCGCCGGCGACATAGGCCGCCGGCAGCGCCTCCGGCACGGTGGCGGCCAAGCGCTCGACCTGCTCCTCGTGCGAGAGCACGAGGGTGTCGGCGACAAGATTCCCGTTGTGCAGCAACCAATCCCGGGAGAGGCCGTATGCTGGGCTCTGGGCTCTGGGCTCTGGGCTCTGGGCTCTGGGCTCTGGGCTCTGGGCTCTGGGCTCTGGGCTCTGGGCTCTGGGCCGCCTTCTTGCTGTAACCCACCCCGTGAGAAATGATCACCACCGGCGCCCGCAGCCGGTGCAGCTCGCCGCTGTGGTTGGCGGTGATCGCCAAGTCGAAATCCCGTTCCAGCGCGTGCTCCCACGGGATCGCCAGCACGTCCAGCTCCGCGAACACCTCGGCCACGCCGTCGGTCACGGTCGAGTTCGGCGGCGTGGTGAACACCAGCTGCACCCGCAGATCCGCCTCGAACAAGGGAACCACGTCCAACAGCCGGTTGGCCGAGGCGACCGTGTTCACCACGAACAACACGCTGCGCGAGTGCCGGACGGTCGACAACCGGTCGACGGGCTGGTGGTGCGCCACCAGCCCACCCTAACCGCCCGCGGCCCGGGCAGCCGTCCGGCCGATCTTCGCAGGTCGCCGAATTCGTCCGGCGTCCGGAGGGTAGAATTCCCTGGTAAATAAGCCGTTGAATTAGAGGGGCAGAGATGACGGACGCCGCAGCGCAGGCGAAGCCAAGGGTGCTGTCCGGTATTACCGCGACCGGCAACCTGACGATCGGCAACTACATCGGTGCGCTCAGCGTCTGGGCCGAGGAACAGGACAAATACGAGAACTTCTTCTTCATCGCCGACCTGCACGCCCTCACCATTCCCGAGGCGATCAAGGCCGACGACCTGCGCCGGCGGATCCGCGAGATCGTCGCCCTCTACCTGGCCTGCGGCCTCGACCCCGAGCGGTCCGTGCTGTTCCTGCAGTCCAAGGTGCCCGCGCACGCCACACTCGGCTGGATCTTCGACTGCGTCACCCCGGTCAGCTGGCTGGAGCGGATGACCCAGTACAAGTCCAAGTCCCAGGGCGCCAACCCCAGCGCCGGACTGTTCACCTATCCGGCGCTGATGGCCGCGGACATTCTTCTCTACCAGGCCAATTACGTGCCGGTCGGCGACGACCAGCGGCAGCACGTCGAACTCACCCGGGACATCGCCAACCGGTTCAATTCGATGTTCGGTCAGTGTTTCCGCGTTCCCGACGCGCTGATCCGCAAGAGCGGCGCGCGCATCATGGGCCTGGACGACCCCACCGCCAAGATGAGCAAGAGCAAGGCCGAGACCACCGAAGGCCACGCCATCGGCCTGCTCGACGACCCCAAGAAGATCCGCAAGGCCATCATGCGCGCCGTCACCGACACCGGCACCGCGGTTGATCGTGAGAACCTCTCGCCCGGCGTCGACAACCTGCTCGTGCTGCACGAAGCCCTGTCCGGGGCCACCCGCGAGCAGACCCTCGACCAATTCGACGGCAGCGGCTACGGCACCCTCAAGAAGGACCTCGCCGAACTCGTGCTCGACAAGATCGGGCCCATCCAGGCCCGCTTCACCGAGATCCACAACGAGACCGGCCACCTCGACCAGGTGCTCGCCGACGGCGCCGCCAAGGCCGCCGAAGTCGCCGACGCCACCCTCAACCGGGCCATGGAACTCGTCGGCCTGCGCTGAACACCCGCTGGCGGCGGCCCCGAACACCGGGGCCGCCGCCAGTTCTCTTTCACGGAAGCGAGGCTGACGTTGGGCACGACCCACCAGCTGACCCACGGCCGCCGCGCCGCCACCGCCACCCGCCGCGGCGTCCGCGACCACAACATGGACGCCGCCGCCCTCTACCAGGCGTCCACCGGCGTCGCCGTCGCCGCCATCGTCGACGGCATCGGCAACGACCCCCACGGCGCCCACACCATGAGCCTGTTAGCCGAGAGCGCCGTGCGCATCGGCGCCACCAAAGGCGCCCTCGCCGGCGTGCTCGCCGCCGCCGCGCTCGTCGAAGACCCCGGCATCCACCCCCACATGCCCGACGGCGTCATCGTGCTCGCCCTCACCGTGCCCGGCCGGCCCACCCACCTCGCCTGGGTCGGCGACTCCCACGCCTACACCTGGGACGGCGACGCCCTCCACCTGCGCACCGACCCCCACACCATGGGCGCCTACCTCCGCGGCAACGGCGCCGCCGACCTCGCGCCCCTGCACGACAGCTGGGTCCGCGTCACCCTCTCCAGTGCCACCGTCACCAACGTCGCCGTCACCTCGGCCCCCGCCGACCAACTCGTGCTCCTGCTCAGCGACGGCCTCGACACCGTGCCCCACGACGAACTCGAAAACCTCACGCGCCAACACCAGGACAATCCCGAAGCCCTCGCCGACGCCCTCGTCGCCGCCGCCCGCGAAACCGACGACGGCTACCGCGACGACGCCACGGCCATCGTGCTCACCACCAGATGATGTGGCGCTCAACACAATCCGGGCACAAAAAAGAGCGGGTGACGGGAATCGAACCCGCATGACCAGCTTGGAAGGCTGGGGCTCTGCCATTGAGCTACACCCGCACGCACCCCAACCACCCGGGTGCATGCGGGAGCTTAGCGGGTCGCGCTACGCTCATGCACGCGCCATCGCCAAGACGGCGCGAACGGGGTGTGGCGCAGTTTGGTAGCGCACTCGCTTTGGGAGCGAGGGGCCGTGGGTTCAAATCCCGCCACCCCGACGAGTTCGTCGTGCTCAGGGCCACCGGTGGTGGCCCTTTCGCCGTTATCGGCGGGGGTGTTTTCTGGGGCTCTCGCCCCAGACCCCAAGCCAGGAGGGCTCCGCCCCCTGGACCCCCGGGTGTGGCCTGCGGCCTACACCCTGGCCGTGTGTGGGCTTCGGCCTACGCGATGGCCGTGTGTGGGCTTCGGGCTACACGCTGCGAGGGTGTGGGCGAGGGGGCGTGTGGGGGTCGGGGGCTCGGCGCTTGGGGGTCGACCTAGACTTGGGGCATCCAAACCCGGGGTGTAGTGCCGCCGGGACGTCTGTGCACGTATTTGTTCGTACGAGGAGACCACGTTGAAGAGCACCGTCGAGCAGCTGAGCCCGACCAGGGTCCGGATCAACGTCGAGGTGCCGTTCGACGAGCTGAAGCCGAACTTCGACCGCGCCTACCGCAAGCTCGCCGGCCAGGTCCGCATCCCCGGGTTCCGCCAGGGCAAGGTGCCGCCGCGCGTGCTGGAGTCGCGCATCGGCCGCGCGCCCGTCCTCGACGAGGTCGTCAACGAGGCCATCCCGGCCAAGTACATGGAGGCGGTCAACGCGGGCGAGGTCCGCGCCCTCGGCCGGCCCGACATCGAGGTCACGAAGATCGAGGACGGCGACCACCTGGCCTTCACCGCCGAGGTCGACATCCGCCCCGAGATCACCGTGCCGGCGTTCGGCGAGCTCGCCGTCAGCGTCGACGACGTCGAGACCACCGACGAGGACGTCGACAAGCAGCTCGACGAGCTGCGGGCCCGCTTCGGCACCCTGACCGGCGTCGACCGCCCGGCCGAGAACGGCGACTTCGTCACCGTCGACCTGTCCGCCACCGTCGACGGCGACGAGGTCGAGGAGGCCCGCACCACCGGCCTGTCCTACGAGATCGGCTCCGGGCAGCTCGTCGAGGGCATCGACGACGCCCTCATCGGCGCCAACGCCGGCGAGACCAAGACCTTCACCACCAAGCTCGTCGCCGGCGAGTACGAGGGCCGCGACGCCGAGGTCGCCGTCAAGGTCGAGAACATCAAGAAGCGCGAGCTGCCCGAGGCCGACGACGAGTTCGCCCAGCTGGCCAGCGAGTTCGACACCCTCGACGAGCTCAAGGCCGACCTGCGCGAGCGGCTGGGCCGGGTCAACCGGGTGCAGCAGGGCGTGCAGGCCCGGGACAAGGTCCTGGAGGCCCTGCTCGAGGTCACCGAGGTGCCGCTGCCCGAGGCCATCGTCGCCGCCGAGGTCGAGACCCGCAAGCACGACGCGGTGCACGCCTTCGACCACGACGACGACCGCTTCAACGAGTGGCTCAAGGAGCAGGGGCAGACCCCCGAGGAGTTCGACGCCGAGCTGCGCACCGCCGCCGAGCAGGCGGTCAAGACCCAGCTCGTGCTCGACGCCATCGCCGACGCCGAGAAGGTCCAGGTCAACGACGCCGAGCTGTCCGAGCGCATCGTCTTCCAGGCCCAGCGTTTCGGTATCAGCCCCGACGAGTACGTGCAGCGGGCCCAGCAGGCCGGCCAGCTCGGCGCCATCTTCGCCGACGTGCGCCGCGGCAAGGCCCTGGCCTCCGTCGTCAGCCAGGCCACGATCACCGACGCCACCGGCAACACGATCGACCTGGACGAACTGTTCGGCACCCCGGCCGCGGCGGAGACCGCCGCCGAGACCGCCGACGAGGCGGCCGAGCAGGAGTGACGCCCTGAGCGAACGCGGGCGGCGTCGACACGTCGGCGTCGCCCGCGTTCGTTAAAGTCGGAAACAAGCCAGCCGCGGGGCGGCCGCCGGACAACAGCCCCCGACCCCGCCAGCTCGACCAAGCGACATGCGACGCCAGGAGTCCTCAGTGAGCCAGTTCCAGCCACTCCAGTCCCGCTACGTGCTGCCGTCGTTCGTCGAGCGCACCAGCTACGGGGTCAAGGAGTCCAACCCCTACAACAAGCTGTTCGAGGAGCGCATCATCTTCCTCGGCGTGCAGATCGACGACGCGTCGGCCAACGACGTGATGGCGCAGCTGCTGTACCTGGAGTCGGTCGACCCCGACCGCGACATCATCATGTACATCAACTCGCCCGGTGGCTCGTTCACCTCGCTGATGGCGATCTACGACACCATGCAGTACGTGCGCCCCGACATCGCCACCGTGTGCCTCGGCCAGGCCGCCTCGGCCGCCGCCGTGCTGCTGGCCGCCGGCTCGCCCGGCAAGCGCCGCGCGCTGCCCAACTCCCGGATCATGATCCACCAGCCGGCCACCGAGGGCGTCTACGGCCAGGTGTCCGACCTGGAGATCCAGGCCAACGAGATCCAGCGGGTGCGCCGCGCCCTGGAGACCACGCTGGCCCGGCACACCAACAAGACCCCGGACGAGATCGCCGCGGACATCGACCGCGACAAGATCCTCACCGCCGAGGAGGCCCGGGCCTACGGCATCGTCGACGAGGTGCTGCCGTACCGGAAGCTGTCCGCGCAGAGCTGAAAATCGGGGCCGCGGCCCCGGCCGACACGCCGAATCCGGCTAGTAATCGCCTGGTTCGACACGGTCGGGGCACGCTGGTCCTCCCGCTCGCCAGCGCGGGCGGGTACCGTCGTGGAGAACGTGCGCGACCCACCCGAGTGGGTCGGGCCATCGTGACAGCCAGGTGAGCCGGCGGCAGTCGGACCACCGGAGGGGACAGAGGTCAGCGGTCATGGCGCGTATCGGTGACGGCGGAGACCTGCTGAAGTGCTCCTTCTGCGGGAAGAGCCAGAAGCAGGTGAAGAAGCTCATCGCCGGTCCAGGCGTGTATATCTGCGATGAATGCATCGACCTCTGCAACGAGATCATCGAGGAGGAGCTGGCCGAGGCGGGCGACGTCAAACTGGACGAGCTGCCCAAGCCGGCCGAGATCCACGACTTCCTCGACCAGTACGTGATCGGCCAGAACGATGCCAAGCGGACGCTGTCGGTGGCGGTCTACAACCACTACAAGCGCATCCAGGCGGGCGATCGCAACCGCGACGGCCGGGACGACGGCGTCGAGCTGGCCAAGTCCAACATCCTGATGCTCGGGCCCACCGGCTGCGGCAAGACCTACCTCGCGCAGACCCTGGCCAAGCTGCTCAACGTGCCGTTCGCCATCGCCGACGCCACCGCGCTCACCGAGGCCGGCTACGTTGGCGAGGACGTCGAGAACATCCTGCTCAAGCTGATCCAGGCCGCCGACTACGACGTCAAGCGAGCCGAGACCGGCATCATCTACATCGACGAGGTCGACAAAATCGCTCGGAAGAGTGAAAACCCGTCGATCACTCGCGACGTCTCCGGCGAGGGCGTGCAGCAGGCGCTGCTGAAGATCCTCGAGGGCACCACCGCCAGCGTGCCCCCGCAGGGCGGCCGCAAGCACCCGCACCAGGAGTTCATCCAGATCGACACGACGAACGTGCTGTTCATCGTGGCCGGCGCGTTCGCCGGGCTGGAGCGCATCATCCAGGACCGGGTCGGCAAGCGCAGCCTCGGCTTCGGCGCCGAGATCCGCACCAAGGCCGAGATGGAGTCCTCCGACATCTTCGGCGACACCATGCCCGAGGACCTGATCAAGTTCGGCCTCATCCCCGAGTTCATCGGCCGCCTGCCCGTCGTGGCCAGCGTGACCAACCTGGACAAGCCGTCCCTGGTCAAGATCCTCACCGAGCCCCGCAACGCGATGGTGAAGCAGTACCAGAAGCTGTTCGAGATGGACGGCGTGGAGCTGGAGTTCACCAAGACCGCCCTCGAAGCCGTCGCCGACCAGGCGATCCTTCGCGGCACCGGCGCCCGCGGCCTGCGCGCCATCATGGAGGAGGTGCTGCAGCCCGTGATGTACGACATCCCCAGCCGCACCGACGTCGCCAAGGTGGTCATCACCGAGCAGACCGTGCGCGAGAACGTCAACCCGACCATCGTTGCCCGGCAGCCCAGCCGCCGCGAACGCCGCGAGAAGTCGGCCTGACCCTCGACCCCTCACTCGCCCGGCGGCCCCTCGGCCGTCGGGCGAGTGTCGTTTCGGGCGACCTGACGGGCGGTCCTCTTCGCCGCCGAACGACTGCCCTGACGCCGGCTGTCGCCTGTGGCTCGGGCGATCGCCCCGGCCCGCTGGTCGCCGGAAGCCGACCCTGACCTGTGGTTTGGCGCAACCGTCGGCTGGTCGGTCGGTCGCAGTCGATGTGGATCTGTGGGGTCGCGGGGCGCCGGCCGGAATCGGCGCCGCGCCCGTCTCGCCGGCCGCTGGTCGGCGAACCGACCGGCGACCGGCGACTGGCGACCGGCGACCGGCGACTGGTGGCCGGAGACCGGTGACCCGGTGACTGGCGGCCGGTGCCGGCGACTGGTGAGCGGCGGCCGGCCGCTCACGGGGATTCGGTGTGCGGGCCTTGCTCGCGTCAGAAGTTGATCATGTGGCCGGCCAGGCCGTGGATGGCTTCCTTGACGGCCTCGCTGAGCGTCGGGTGGGCGTGCACGTTGCGGGCGACCTCGGTGACGGTCAGGTCCCACTGCTGAGCCAGCGTCAGCTCCGGCAGCAGTTCGGTGACCTCGGGGCCGATCATGTGCGCGCCCAGCAGTTCGCCGTGCCGGGCGTCGGCGATGATTTTCACGAAGCCGCCGGGCTCGCCGAGGCCGTGGGCCTTGCCGTTGGCGGTGAACGGGAACTTGGCCACCTTGACGTCGAAGCCCTGCTCCTCGGCCTGCTTCTGGGTGTAGCCGAAGCTGGCGATCTGGGGCTGGCAGAACGTGGCCCGAGGGATCATCACGAAGTCCAGCTCCATGGTCTCCGCGCCGGCGATGGTCTCGGCCGCGACGATGGCCATGGACTCGGCGGCGTGCGCGAGCATCAGCTTGGCGGTGACGTCGCCGATGGCGAAGATGTGCGGCACGCTCGTGCGACCGCGGGCGTCGATGTCGACGGCGCCGCGTTCGGTCAGCCGGACGCCGGTCTTCTCCAGGCCGTAGCCCTCGACCCGCGGCTGGAAGCCGATCGCCTGTAGCACCTTGTCGGCCTCCAGCACCTGCTGCTGGCCGTCCTTGGACACGGTGACCCGGACCTTTTCGCCGGAATCGTCGATCGCGTCGACCCGGGTCGAGGTGAGCACCTTGATGCCGAGCTTGCGGTACCGCTTGGACAGCTCGGCCGAGACCTCCTCGTCCTCGAGCGGGACGGGGCGGTCGAGGAACTCGACGATCGTGACGTCGACGCCGTAGCCGTGCAGGACGTACGCGAACTCGACGCCGATCGCGCCCGCGCCGGCGATGACGATGCTGCCGGGCAGCTTGTCGCTGAGGATCTGCTCCTCGTAGGTGACGACCCGCTCGGACAGCTTCGTGCCCGGCAGCAGGCGGGTGGTCGCGCCGGTCGCCAGGATGCAGTGGTCGAACGTGACCGTCTCCTGGCCGCCGTCGGTGAGCTCGACCTGGATCGTGTTGGGGTCGGTGAACGTGCCCCAGCCGAAGAACTGCTGGATCTTGTTCTTCTTCATCAGGAAGTGGACGCCCTTGACCCGGCCGTCGGCGACCTTGCGGCTGCGCTGGAACGCGGCGCCGTAGTCGAGCGTGATGCCGCCCTCGGCGTGGATGCCGAACGCCTCGGCCTCGCCGGTCAGCAGGTGCGCCAGTTCGGCGTTGCGCAGCAGTGCCTTGGACGGGATGCAGCCCACGTTCAGGCAGACGCCGCCCCAGTACCGGTCCTCGATGATCGCCGTGCGCAGCCCCAGCTGGGCCGCCCGGATCGCCGCGACGTACCCGCCGGGGCCGGCCCCCACCACCACGACGTCGAAGTGTGTGCTCATGGTCCAACCCTAGTCAGCGCCACCGCCCGGTCCGATGTGACGTTCGAGCTTGTCGCCGCCGACACACCGCGGAATGCTTGTGAACTCGGTTCACAGGCATTTTGCTCTGTTTGGCCGACACGGGCGATTTCGCCCGCCCGATGTCGTCGACCGGCCGGGGGAGCGTCAGCGGAGCACGCGGTCGGCGCCGGTGTAGACGTTCATCGACTCGCCGCGGAGGAAGCCGATGAGGGTCATGCCCTGCTCGTCGGCGAGCTCGGCGGCCAGCGAGGACGGGGCGGAGACGGCGGCCAGCACGGGGACGCCGGCCATAGCGGCCTTCTGTACGAGTTCGAACGAGGCGCGGCCGGAGACCATCAGCACGCAGCCGCGCAGCGGGACCAGACCGGACTGCACGGCCCAGCCCATGACCTTGTCGACGGCGTTGTGCCGGCCGACGTCCTCGCGGGCGACGAGCAGCGTGCCGTCGGCGGTGAACAGGCCGGCGCCGTGCAGGCCGCCGGTGGAGTCGAAGACTTTCTGAGCGGCCCGCAGCTTGTCGGGCAGCGAGGTGAGCACCTCGACGGTGACGCCGCAGTCGTCGTCGGCGGGGAGATAGCGGGTGCGGAGCTTGACGGCGTCCAGCGCCGCCTTGCCGCACACGCCGCAGGAGGAGGTCGTGTAGAAGTTGCGCTCCACGCCGACCTCGGGCGGGGCGACGCCGGGGGAAAGTGAGACGTCGAGCACGTTGTACGTATTTCGGCCGTCGGGACCGGTTCCGGCGCAGTAGCGGGCCGCCGAGATGTCCTCGCGGCCGCCGATCACGCCTTCGGTGAGCAGAAAGCCATGGGCCAGTTCCACATCGTTACCGGGCGTGCGCATCGTGACGGCGAGCGCTTTTCCGTCAATACGCAATTCGAGTGGTTCTTCGGCCGCTAGTGCATCCGGACGATGGCGTTCGCCCTGGTGGGAGAGCTTGAGCACCGGGCGGCGGACCGTCACCCTTCCCATTACGGAACCTCCAAGTTTCGTAAGTCTTCGCTTCATTCCGTTCGGCGCGTCACTGCTGCCGCTCGTCGTTACGTGGGCCACTCGGTCGTGCCGAGTCACGCTCGATCCCAATAGGTTCCATTCTCAACTATCTGGGAGGGCAGTGGAGATGGGACTCGGGGTCCTTGATCGCTCGCGCACGGTAGCGCCGGAGGGCTGGAGCCGCTGGCTCGTGCCCCCCTCCGCGCTGGCCGTGCACCTGTCGATCGGACAGGCCTACGCGTGGAGCGTCTTCAAGACGCCGCTGGAGAAGGCGCTGCATCTCAACGGGGTGGAGAGCGGCCTGCCGTTCCAGGTGGCGATCGTCATGCTCGGCCTGTCGGCGGCCTTCGGCGGCACGCTCGTCGAACGCAACGGACCGCGGTGGGCGATGGCGGTGGCATCCGTCGCGTTCGGCGCCGGGTTCCTGATCGCCGCGCTGGGCGTGGCGACGTCGCAGTTCTGGCTGGTCGTCGTGGGCTACGGCCTGGTCGGCGGACTCGGCCTGGGCATCGGCTACATCTCGCCGGTGTCGACGCTGATCAAGTGGTTCCCGGACCGTCCGGGCATGGCCACCGGTATCGCGATCATGGGCTTCGGCGGCGGAGCGTTGATCGCATCACCCTGGTCGACCGCCATGCTGGCCGGTTTCGGCACCTCCACTTCGGGCATCGCGGCGACGTTCGCGGTGCACGGCGTGGTGTACGCGATCTTCATGTCGCTGGGCGTGTTCCTGGTGCGGGTGCCGGCGGCCGGCTGGAAGCCGGCCGGCTGGGATCCGTCGATGGCCACGTCGCACAAGCTGATCACCACCAACAACGTCTCGGCCAAGAACGCGATCAAGACCCCGCAGTTCTGGCTGCTGTGGCTGGTGCTGTGCCTGAACGTGACCGCCGGCATCGGCATCCTGGAGAAGGCGTCGCCGATGATCGTCGACTTCTTCAAGGTGAGCCCGGCGCCCGCGGCCGGCTTCGTGGCGCTGCTGTCGCTGACCAACATGCTGGGCCGGTTCGTGTGGTCGTCCACTTCGGACGCCATCGGCCGCAAGAACATGTACCGGGTGTACCTGGGTGTCGGCGCGCTGCTGTACCTGGTGCTGGTGCTGGCCGGCGGCTCGTCGAAGCTCGTGTTCGTGCTGGCCGCGATGCTGATCCTGTCCTTCTACGGCGGCGGTTTCGCCACCGTGCCGGCCTATCTGCGTGACCTGTTCGGCACGTACCAGGTCGGGGCCATCCACGGCCGGCTGCTCACCGCGTGGTCGGTGGCCGGCGTGGCCGGGCCGCTGATCATCGACGGCATCGCCGACGCCCAGCACGCCGCCGGCCGGTCCGGTCCGGCGCTGTACTCGCTGTCCTTCTACATCATGATCGGCCTGCTGCTGATCGGTTTCGTGGCCAACGAGCTGATCCGGCCGGTCGACAGCAAGTTCCACGAGCCGGCCGCCGCCGACGAGCCGGCCGCGCAGGAGGTGGACGCGAAGTGAACCGCAGCGCGCTGATGGTGGTCGCCTGGCTGTGGGTCGGGCTGCCCTTCGCCTACGGCTTATATCAGCTGATCGTCAAGGTGGTGCAGCTCTTCCAGAGCTGACAACGGAACACACGAACGGGCCGGGGCCGGCACAGGCTCCGGCCCGTTCGTGTGTCCGATGAGGACGGACGTGGCCCGGACCGACAAATGGGGATGAGGCAGGGAAAGCGGGCGAGGTGATCAGGGCAGGGACCGGGACGGCATGGAGATGAGCGGTGCGCGAAGGGGTCGAGGTTGATCCGAGGGAATCGATCGGTGGCCACGCTGCTTGTGGACGAGGCGGGTGGTGGCGACGGTCGTGCCAGAAGCGTTGTCCGGGGCCGTGAAACGCCGCGCTGACCGGAGGGTCCGATCAGCGCGCGGCGAGGACGGTCAGCTGCGTTCGAGGCGGATGATGATGGCCTTGGAGGTGGGGGTGTTGGAGGTCTCGGCGGTGGATTCCAGCGGCACCAGGGCATTGGCCTCGGGGAAGTAGGCGGCGGCGCAGCCGGGGGCGGTGGGGTAGGCGATGACGCGGAAGAGCTTGACGCGGCGCTCCACCACACCGTCGCCGGAGGGCCACTCGCTGACCATGTCGACCATGGCGCCGTCGGCGATGCCGAGGGCGGACAGGTCGTCGGGGTTGACGAACACGACCCGGCGTCCATCGTGGACACCGCGGTAGCGGTCGTCGAGGCCGTAGATGGTGGTGTTGTACTGATCGTGGCTGCGCAGGGTCTGCAGGATGAGCCGGCCGGCGGGAACCTGGATCAGCTGCACGGGATTGACGGTGAAGTTGGCCTTGCCCGTCGTGGTGGGGAAGGACCGGGAATCGCGGGGCGGGTGCGGCAGGATGAAGCCGTCGGGCTCGCGCACGCGGGCGTTGTAGTCCGAACATCCCGGCACGACACGGGAAATGTGGTCCCGGATGGTGTCGTAGTCGGCCTCGAAGGTGGCCCACGGCACGGCATGCGACTCGCCGAAGACGGCCCGGGCCAGCCGGGAGACAATGGCGACCTCGGACAGCAGCGAGGAACTGGCGGGGGCGAGGCGGCCGCGGGAGCGGTGCACGCAGGACATGGAGTCCTCGACGGTGACGAACTGGGCGCCGCCGGTCTGCTCGTCCCGTTCGGTGCGGCCGAGAGTGGGCAGGATCAGGGCCTGCTTGCCGGGAACCACATGGGACATGTTGAGCTTGGTGGACACGTGCACGGTGAGGTCCATGGACCGCAGGGCCCGCATGGTGACCTCGGTGTCGGGCGTGGCCGACACGAAGTTGCCGCCGACGGCGAAGAAGACCTTGGCCTTGCCGTCCCGCATGGCGTGAATGGCCTCGACGGTGTCGTAGCCGTGGTCCCGCGGCGAGGTGATGCCGAACTCACTGTCCAAAGCGGACAGGAAGTTCTCCTTGGGCTTCTCGTAGATGCCCATGGTGCGGTCGCCCTGCACGTTGGAGTGCCCGCGCACGGGGCACACGCCGGCGCCGGGCTTGCCGATCATACCGCGCAGCAGCAGGACGTTGACGAGCTCGCGGATGGTGGGCACGGACTGCTTGTGCTGGGTCAGACCCATGGCCCAGCAGATGATCGTGCGCTTGGACTCGACCAGCAGCCGGGCCACGTGGGCGATCTGCTCCCGGGACAGGCCGGTCGCCGCGTCGACCTCGTCCCAGTCGAGCTGGCGGATGTCGGCGGCCCACTCCTCGAAGCCGTGCGTGCACGACTCGATGAACTCCCGGTCCAGCACGGTCCCGGGCGCGGCGTCCTCGGCGGCCAGCACGAGGTGCCCCAGCGCCCGGAAGAAGGCCAGGTCGCCGCCGAGCCGGATCTGGCAGAACTCGTCGGCCAGCGGGGTGCCCTTGCCGACCACGCCCCGCACGTTCTGCGGGTTCTTGAACCGCATCAACCCGGCCTCGGGCAACGGGTTGACGGCGACGATGGTGGCCCCGTTGCCCTTGGCCTCCTCCAGCGCGGACAGCATCCGCGGGTGGTTGGTGCCGGGGTTCTGCCCGACCACCAGCAGCAGGTCGGCATTGGTGACGTCGGCCAGGCTGACCGAGCCCTTGCCGACGCCGATGGTCTGGATCAGCGCCGAGCCGGACGACTCGTGGCACATGTTGGAGCAGTCGGGCAGGTTGTTGGTGCCCAGCGCCCGAGCCAGCAGCTGGTAGCTGAAGGCGGCCTCGTTGCTGGTGCGGCCGGAGGTGTAGAAGATCGCCTCGTTGGGGTCGGCCAGCCCCCGCAGCGAGTTCCCGACGAGGGCGAACGCGTCGTCCCATGAGATCGGCTCGTAGTGGGAAGCGCCCTCACGCAACACCATCGGGTGAGTCAGCCGGCCCTGCTTGCCCAGCCAGTAGTCGGTCTTCTCGGCCAGTTCGGCCACCGAGTGCCGGGCGAAGAATTCGGGGCCCACACGCCGGGTGGTGGCCTCCTCGGCGACGGCCTTGGCCCCGTTCTCGCAGAACTCGGCCAGCTTGCGGTGCCCCTGGGCCTCCGGCCACGCGCAGCCCGGGCAGTCGAAGCCCTCCCGCTGGTTGAGCAGCCGCAGGGTCCGCACGCTGCGGGTGACGCCCATCTCGTCCCAGCCGTGCTGGAGCGACACCAGCACGCCCTTCACCCCGGCCGCGTACGTTGTCGGCTCACCGACCTTGATCTTGCTCTCGTCGACGTCCTGCTGCGGAGGCCTGCGCGTCATGCCCGCCATTGTCCGCCTGCCGGAAAAGGCTGGCCAGACGGGTCAGCAGTTGGCCGGGCCGGTCACCGGGTGCTTGGGGTCGAAGTAGGCCGGCGGCGCCTCGGCGTCGGGCTGCGGCGTGCCGCGGCGGCCGGAGTACCCCGGCCCCAGCAGTCCCTGCCGCAACAGGTCGCAGTTGATCGAGTAGTCGTACGCCTTCTCGGTCGACGGCCACGGTTTGCCGTCCACGATCCGGTAGTCGGCGTTCTCGTGGATCACCGACACGATGTCCCACGGGGTCGACGGGGCCAGGTGCGACGGCGGCTCGAACGCGTAGGCGTAGACGAAGTTGGCGTGCACGACCAGTTCGCCCCGCTCGTCCACGGAACTGGTCATGTCGCCGGACACCTTGGGCGGCGCCGGAAGCAGCCGGTAGCCGTCGGCGATCCGGGTGACCCATTCGCCGGGGTCGGGCAGCTTGACGCGGGGATTCAGCGTGGCCAGGTACGGGTCGTTGTTGTGCCGGAGGATGACCTCCGGGTCCAGCCGGGCCTCGGTGCTGGTCTTCTGCACGGCCCGATACGCCGCGTCGACCTGGGCGGCGCTGAAGCGGCCGGTCGCCTTGGCCGCCGGCGCCGGGACCTCGGTCGGCCAGTCCGCGGCGGGCGTGGTGGCGAACGGCCGGGCCAGGTCGACGTGCCCGGAGGACTCGACGGTGGTCGGATCGAGGCTGGCGCTGGTGGGCGGGGCCTTGGTGGTGGCCGGCGCCGCGTTCGGCAGTTCGACCGAGCCGACCCGGTAGAACACGATCAGCGCCCCGCAGAACAGGACCAGCACGCCGGGGATGACCAGCCGGCTCCACCGCGGCCCGGGTCCGCGGGGACGGGTGCGTCGGGCCGCCCGGCGGGCCCGCTTCTCGGCCGCGCGCAGCCACTTCTGGTCGGTCAGGTCGGGATGGTTGTCGATGTCGTCCACGGTTCCCCCCGTTTCGGCCTGAGCACTCTAGCAACCGGCAGGTCACCCGTTCGTTGGGTGCGGGGCGGGCTCCGTAGACTCTTCGCGTGACCGAGACCCTTCCGCAGCAGTACACCACCGAGCTCCCGGCCGCCTGGAATCCGGCCGAGGTAGAGCAGGGGCTGTACCAGCGGTGGGTAGACAGCGGCTACTTCGCCGCCGACGCGAGCAGCGACAAGCCGCCGTTCTGCATCGTGCTGCCGCCGCCGAACGTCACCGGCAGCCTGCACATGGGCCACGCCCTCAACCACACCGTGATGGACGCGCTGACCCGTCGCCGCCGCATGCAGGGCTACGAGGCGCTGTGGCTGCCCGGCATGGACCACGCCGGCATCGCCACCCAGAACGTCGTCGAGCGGCAGCTGGCCGGCGAGGGCCTGTCCCGGCACGACCTGGGCCGCGAGAAGTTCGTGGAGCGGGTCTGGGAGTGGAAGGCCGAGTACGGCGGCAAGATCCTGGACCAGATGCGCCGGCTGGGCGACAGCGTGGACTGGGACCGCGAGCGCTTCACCATGGACGAGCCGCTGTCGCGGGCCGTGCAGACCATGTTCAAGAAGCTGTTCGACGACGGCCTGGCCTACCGGGCCGAGCGGATCATCAACTGGTGCCCGCGCTGCCTGACCGCGCTGTCGGACATCGAGGTGGAGCACTCCGAGGACGAGGGCGAGCTGGTCTCGATCCGCTACGGGGACGGCGCCGCCTCGATCGTGGTGGCCACCACCCGGGCCGAGACCATGCTGGGCGACACCGCCGTCGCGGTGCACCCCGACGACGAGCGCTACAAGCACCTGATCGGCACCGAGGTGGAGCTGCCGCTGACCGGCCGCCGCATCCCGATCGTCGGCGACGAGCACGTGGACCCGGCGTTCGGCACCGGCGCGGTCAAGGTGACGCCGGCGCACGACCCCAACGACTTCGAGATCGGCCAGCGGCACTCGCTGCCGTCCATGACGATCATGGACTCGCGCGGCGTGATCTCGGTGGCCGGCCCGTTCGAGGGCCTTGACCGGTTCGAGGCGCGGCCGGCCGTCGTGGCGGCGCTGCGGGAGCTGGGCCGGATCGTCGCCGAGAAGCGGCCGTACCTGCACTCGGTCGGCCACTGCTCGCGCTGCGACACGGTGGTGGAGCCGCGGCTGTCGCTGCAGTGGTTCGTCAACGTCGGCCCGCTGGCCAAGGCCGCCGGCGACGCCGTGCGCGACGGCCGCACCACGATCCACCCGCCGGAGCTGGCCAAGCGCTACTTCGACTGGGTCGACAACCTGCACGACTGGTGCATCTCGCGGCAGCTGTGGTGGGGCCACCGGATCCCGGTCTGGTACGGCCCGGACGGCGAGGTCGTCTGCGTCGGCCCGGACGAGCAGCCGCCGACCGGCGAGGGCTGGCAGCAGGACGAGGACGTGCTGGACACGTGGTTCTCCTCGGGCCTGTGGCCGATGTCCACGCTGGGCTGGCCGGACAAGACCGCCGACTTGGCCAAGTTCTATCCGACCACGGTGCTGTCCACCGGCTACGACATCCTGTTCTTCTGGGTCGCCCGGATGATGATGTTCGGCCTGTACGCGATGGACGGCGCGCAGCCGTTCGACCACGTGTACCTGCACGGCCTGATCCGCGACGCCAACGGCAAGAAGATGTCCAAGTCCCGCGGCAACGTGATCGACCCGCTGAAGTGGCTGGACGCCTACGGCGCCGACGCGGCCCGCTTCACCCTGGCCCGCGGGGCCAACCCGGGCGCCGACATGGCGCTGGCCGAGGAGTGGGCCGGCGGCTCCCGCAACTTCTGCACGAAGCTGTGGAACGCCAGCCGGTTCGCGCTGCTCAACGGCGCGACCACGGCCGTGCCGGTGCCGGCCCGCGACCGGCTGACCGACGCCGACCGCTGGATCCTGGACCGCGCGGCCCAGGTCGTGTCCGAAGTGGACGAACTGTTCGAGCGCTACGAGTTCGCCAAGCTGTGCGAGGCGCTCTACCACTTCACCTGGGACGAGTGCTGCGACTGGTACCTGGAGCTGGCCAAGGTGCAGATCGCCGAGGGCGGCGAGCGGGCCGAGGCGACCCGGGCGGTGCTCGGGCATGTGCTGGACACGCTGCTGCGCCTGCTGCACCCGGTGATCCCGTTCATCACCGAGACGCTGTGGACCGAGCTGACCGGCGGCGAGTCGCTGATGGTCGCCGACTGGCCGACGGCGTCCACGGTCGAGGCCGATGTCGTTGCCGCGCGGCGGATCGACACCGTGCAGAAGCTGGTCACCGAGGTCCGGCGGTTCCGCGCCGACCAGGGGCTGCGGCCGGGCCAGAAGGTGCCGGCCCGACTGTCCGGTGTGGACGAAGCCGACATCGTCGGCCAGCTGGCCTCGATCCGGGCCATCGCGCGGCTGGAGGAGCCGGGCGACGGCTTCGCCGCCAGCGCCTCGCTGGAGATCGGCGGCGTGCTGGTCGAGCTGGACACCTCGGGCACGATCGACGTGGCGGCCGAGCGCAAGCGGCTGGCCAAGGACCTGGCCGCGGCGGAAAAAGAGCTGGCCCAGTGCGACGGCAAGCTGAACAATCAGGCCTTCGTCGACAAGGCCCCGGCCGCCGTCGTCGACAAGATCAAGGCGCGCCGGGAGGCCGCCGTCGCCGACATCGCGCGGGTGGCCGCGCGTTTGGACGCACTGCCGGAAGGGTGATTTCTCCATGACGGGTGACGGAATTCCGCAGCGCCCGTCGATGGAGGGCATCGAGGACAAGTGGTCGGGCCGGTGGGCCGCGGACGAGACGTTCCGCTTCCACCGGCCCGGTTCCCGTGCTGAGGTGTTTTCCATCGACACGCCGCCGCCGACGGTGAGCGGGTCGCTGCACGTAGGCCACGTCTTCAGCTACACCCACACCGACGTAGTAGCCCGGTTCCAGCGCATGCGCGGCCAGCACGTGTTCTACCCGATGGGGTGGGACGACAACGGGCTGCCGACCGAGCGGCGCGTGCAGCTGCGCTACGGCGTGCGCTGCGATCCCTCGCTGCCCTACGACCCCGCGTACGAGCCGGCGGAAACCACCGGCAAGCACCAGGTCGGCATCTCCCGCCGGAACTTCGTCGAGCTGTGCCAACGGATGACGGTCGAGGACGAGGCGGCGTTCGAGGCGCTGTGGCGGCGGCTGGGGCTGTCGGTCGACTGGTCGCTGACGTACACCACGATCGGCACGCACGCCCAACGCGTGGCCCAGCTGGGTTTCCTGCGGCTGCTGGCCGAAGGCCAGGCCTACCAGTCGGAAGCGCCGTCGCTGTGGGACGTGACGTTCCAGACCGCGGTGGCCCAGGCCGAGCTCGAAGCACGCGACCACGCCGGCGCGTGGCACCGGATTTCCTTTGGCCCGGTGGAGATCGAGACCACGCGGCCGGAGCTGCTGCCGGCCTGCGTCGCGCTGATCGCGCATCCGGACGACGAGCGGTACCGGGACCTCGTCGGCACCACCGTGCGTTCTCCCTTGTTCGGCATGGAAATCCCGGTGCTCGCGCACCCGGACGCCGAGCCGGAGCGCGGCGCGGGCATCGCGATGTGTTGCACCTTCGGCGATCTGACCGACGTGCGCTGGTGGCGTGAGCTGAAGTTGCCGACCCGCACGGTGATCGGCCGCGACGGCCGGTTCCTGCCGGAGCCGCCCGAGGGCGTGCCGGCCTCGCCGTACGACGAACTGGTCGGGCTGACGGCGTTCAGCGCGCGCAAGCGGATCGTCGAGCTGCTGCGGGAATCCGGCGACCTGATCGGACAGCCTCGGCCGACCACCCGCCCGGTCAACTTCTACGAGAAGGGCGACAAGCCCCTGGAGATCGTCTCCAGCCGGCAGTGGTTCGTGCGCAGCCTGGAACACCGGGAGACGCTGCTGCGCCGGGGATCCGAGCTCCGGTGGCACCCGGCGTGGATGCGCAACCGGTACGACGACTGGGCCAAGGGCCTCAACTCGGACTGGCTGGTCAGCCGGCAGCGCTTCTTCGGCGTGCCGTTCCCGGTCTGGTATCCGTTGGACGCCAACGGCGAACCCCGTTACGAGGCCCCGATCCTGGCCTCGGCCGAGGCGCTGCCGGTCGACCCGTCGAGTCAGGTTCCGCCCGGCTACGAGGAATCCCAGCGCGGCGCGCCCGGCGGCTTCGTCGGCGACCCGGACGTGATGGACACGTGGATGACGTCCTCGCTGTCGCCGCTGATCGTGTCCGGCTGGGAGCAGGATCCGGAGCTGTTCGCGCTGACCTATCCGATGGACCTGCGGCCGCAGAGCCACGAGATCATCCGGACCTGGCTGTTCTACTCGGTGCTGCGCTCGCAGCAGGAGCTGGACACGCTGCCGTGGTCGGACGCGGTGATCTCCGGCTGGATCCTCGATCCCGACCGGAAGAAGATGTCCAAGTCGGCGGGCAAGGTGGTGACCCCGGACGACCTGCTGGCCGAGCACGGCTCCGACGGCGTGCGCTACTGGGCGGCGTGCGGGCGGCCCGGCACCGACACCGCGTTCGACCCGAAGCAGATGAAGATCGGCCGGCGGCTGGCGACCAAGCTGCTCAACGCCAGCCGGTTCGCACTGTCCTTCGACGAGCCGTCCACTTCGGACAGTGTCGCGCATCCGTTGGATCAGGCCATGATCACCGCACTGTCGTCCGTTGTGGACGATGCGACCACTGCCCTGGCCGGCTTCGAGCACACCGCCGCGCTGGAGCGGGTCGAGCGCTTCTTCTGGACGTTCTGCGACGACTACCTCGAACTGGTCAAGGAACGGGCCTACGGCCTGGACGGCGCCGGTTCGGCCCGGGTCGCCCTGCGCACCGGGCTGTCCACGCTGCTGCGGCTGTTCGCGCCGTACCTGCCGTACGTGACCGAGGAGGTGTGGTCCTGGTGGCAGGACGGCTCCGTGCACCTCGCGCCGTGGCCCTCGACTCTCGGCACGCCCGGTGACCCGAGGGCGTTGGAGCTCGCCTCGGCCGCCATCGCCGCCGTCCGCAAGGCCAAGTCCACCGCCAAGCTCTCCATGCGGGCGGACGTGGCCTCGGTCGAGCTGGCCGCCGATCCCGCGACGTTGGCGCTGGTCCGGGGCTTCGCCGACGACCTGGTGGCGGCCGGTCGGATCGGTGAGCTGCGCTACCGCGAGACCGACGGCGACCTCGAGGTAGCGGTCCAGCTGTGACGACCAGCGCCGATCCGGACCGCCGGGGTCCGGATCGGCGCAAGTCGTAGACTCGGCTGGTAACCCCGTCGTCCAGCGCACCGGAGACCAGCGTGCCCCAGAACGATCCCGAGGCGCTCGCCGCGCTGCGCGAGGTCGAGTCCCAACTGGACACCCGCTGGCCGGAGACGAAGATCGAGCCGTCCACGGACCGGATCGCCGCGCTGGCCGACCTGCTGGGCCAGCCCCAGCGGGCCTACCCGGTGGTGCACATCACCGGCACCAACGGCAAGACCTCGACCAGCCGCATGATCGACGCGCTGTTCACCCGCATCGGGCTGCGCACCGGCCGGTACACCAGCCCGCACCTCCAGCTGGCCACCGAGCGGATCAGCCTGGACGGGGCGCCGATCAGCGCCCAGCAGTACGTGGACACCTACCGCGACATCGAGCCGTACATCGCGATGGTGGACGCCAAGTCCGACGTCAGGATGAGCAAGTTCGAGGTGCTCACCGGCATGGCCTTCGCCGCGTTCGCGGACGCGCCGGTGGATGTGGCGGTGGTCGAGGTCGGGCTGGGCGGGCGGTGGGACGCCACCAACATCGCCGACGGCAAGGTCGCCGTGATCACGCCGATCGACATCGACCACACCGACTTCCTCGGCACCGACATCCTGGGCATCGCCGCCGAGAAGGCGGGCATCATCAAGGAAGGCTCGGTGGCCGTGCTGGCCGAGCAACGCCCCGAGGTCGCGCAGGTGCTGTTGCAGCGCTGCGCCGAGGTCGGCGCGACCGTGGCCCGGCAGGGCCTGGAGTTCGGCGTGTTGCAGACCGAGACCGCCGTCGGCGGCCAGCTGCTGCGGTTGCAGGGCCTCGGCGGCGCGTACGACGAGATCTTCCTGCCGCTGTTCGGCATCCACCAGGCCCAGAACGCCGCGCAGGCGCTGGCCGCCGTCGAGGTCTTCTTCGGCGCCGGGGCCGGCCGCAAGCTGGACGTCGACGCCGTGCGCGAGGCGTTCGCCACCGTGACCTCGCCCGGCCGGCTGGAGCGGGTCCGCAACGCCCCCAGCGTGTTCGTCGACGCCGCCCACAACCCGCACGGCGCCCGCGCCCTGGCCGCCGCGCTGACGGAGCAGTTCGCCTTCCGCAAGGTCGTCGGCGTGGTCAGCGTGATGGAGGACAAGGACGTGGACGGCATCCTGGCCGCCCTGGAGCCGGTGTTCACCGAGGTCGTGCTGACCAACAACGGCTCCCCGCGGGCCATGAACGCCGACAAGCTGGCCGGTCTGGCCCGCGAGGTGTTCGGCGAGGACCGCATCGTCGTCGAGCCGCGGCTGGACGACGCCCTCGAGGAGGCGATCCGGCTGGCCGAGGAGACCGACGGCGAGCCCGTGTCCACCAGCGGCGTCGTGGTGACCGGCTCCGTCGTCACCGCCGGCGCCGCCCGCGCGATGTTCGGCAAGGAGCCCCAATGACCGCCCCCGACCCGATGAAGGGCATCCGCGGGGTGATGGCCGGCACCATGGTGCTGGAGGCCATCGTCACCGGCCTGGCCCTGTTCGTGCTGGGCCGCGTCGACCACCTCTCCGGCTGGCCGGTGACCGCCGTCGCCGTGCTGGCCCTGCTGATGGTCGTGTCCGCCGGCTTCTTCGGCCGCCCGTGGGGCATCCCCTTCGCCCTCGTGCTCCAGGTCCTCATGCTCGTCGGCTTCGCCCTCAGCGTCCCGCTCGGCGTCGTCGGCGTGCTGTTCGGCCTGGTCTGGGCCTACCTGCTCTGGGTGCGCCGCGACGTCGCCCGCCGGCTCGCCGAGGGCACGCTGCCCAGCCAGCAGCAGTAGGGCCACGCCATGAAGATCACCAGCCGGGGCCGGGTCACCATCCCGGTCGAGATCCGAGAGCAGTGCGGGCTGCGTCCGGGCGACGAGATCAAGTTCGTGATCGACGAGCACGGGGTGCGCGTTGTGAAGGACATCGGTCAGGCGACGGGAGAGCGACGGCGCGCGGAATCCCTGCTCAAGCGTGGCGACATCGACATGACGACCGAGGAGATCATGGCGTTGACCTGCGGTGAGTGACTCGGACCGTGGCACGGCGGTCAATGTGAGCACCCGGCTCGACCCGGTCTCCCAAACAACCCCGGAGGGCTGAGTCCGGACGCCAGGGGCCAGAATGCTGGGACTGGCAGTCGAACGGGGGAGGACGACGATGACGGGGCCGTACCCGCAGCCGGGGTCGTGGGGGCCGCCGCCGTCGCCGCCGCGCAAGTCGCAGGCCGGGGCGGTGGTCGCCACCATCGCGGCGGTGGTGCTGATGCTGGGGCTGGGCACCTGGGCGGTGGTCGGCATCATCAGCAGCCGGCACAGCGCCGAGGCCGGTGGGGCGAGCACGTCGACGACGTCGACCACCAAGACGACCAGCCGGGTGCCTCGCACCTCGAGCGTGAACAGCAACCAGTACCACGTCAACGACTGCACGTGGCTGGACGTGGAATCCAGCGAACAGGTCTCCTGCACCTCGGACAAGGCGGCGCTCCAGATCAACCTGGTGATCCCGAAGTCGTCGAAGTGCCCGGCCGTCTTCGACTCCTACGGCGACACCTGGTACGACGACGAGGTGTCCACCCGGTACTGCGCGTCGCTGGCGGTGCCCAAGGGCCAGTGCGTGAAGATGGACCTGGACGGCACCGGCCTGGTCGAGCGGGTGGCCTGCGGCGGCTCCAGCACGAAGACCTACCAGGTGCTCGACGTCGTCAGCGGCACGGACGGCAAGACGGCCTGCGCGAAGACCCCGGGCACCGACGACACGTGGTTCTACCAGTCCAACCTGTCCGGGCAGTTCGCCTGCCTGAAACAGTTCGGCGCCTGACCGGTTGCGCTGCCGCGCGGAGATTCCCGTCACCACGGCCCCACCTGTCGAGGACGAGGTGCGCCGATTCTGCCTGAGCTCACGGTTATGGCGTTGGCCCGCGGTGGCGGCCATCGCCACGGCATGTGAGCTTCCGTCCGCCCACCTTGCCGGCAGATGGTCCGTCCGTTCGAGGGAAGCCTGGACCACCGCCTGATCGCGGCCGACTATGCTCGGCCACGGCACGCGTGGGTGCCAAGCGGGGCCACATCCCGGCTGGAGTGGCCACAGTCCGCCAGAGGGTTTGCGTAGCCCACCGCAGCAGTGCCTCCGTACTTCGTCGACGCACCAATCACGGGCGTCCTTGTCGTGCGCCGAGCCGGGCGGCCGCAGCGAGGACATCATGACCCGAACCGAGTCGTTGACCGCGCGATTGATTCGGCCGCGCCGCACATACACCGGCGAGACCCGGTCCGCCGTCGTGCCCGAGATCTTGAGCGGCCTGCGAGAACTGGACGCTGAGGGCCACGCGGACCTGATCCGAGCCTTCCGGCCGAGGACGCCCCGCTGTCGTTGCGAGCGAGAACCGCAGTGATCCCGGAAGCTGCCAGCCCACCACAGCAACACCTGGAGGCTGCCGTTTGGGAGGCCCCTGCGTCGCGCTCGGATTGCTGCACCGAGTTGCGGGCATTCCCACAACCCCCTCGGACATGTGGAACGCCGTCGAGACGCACTTCGCGCTCGCTGCCGTCCAAGCGCGGGTGCTGCTTCGCGGTCCGGACATGCAACCCGACCCAACCATCGAAAAGGACCGTATCGTGACCACTGACCAGCCCCCGGTTACGGCCGGAGATTTGTGCGGACGGATTGTTGATCTCCTCGACGGCGAGCAGATCCACGTTTACGGGGCCGGGCCGAACGACGCGGTCTTGGTGGGCCTGGAGCACACCACGACCGCTCTGGTCACTCGCGATGGGCGACAGCGGTGGTTCAAGATCTCGGTCGAGGAGTTCTTTCCCCAGCATGTGTCGGTGCTGTCGTCGGATCATGACGTGGTGGTCTCTTTGGCACGTCGTGCTGGGGTTTCCCGGCCGGCGTTCGGACTTGGACCGTGCTGAGCATCACCCGTTCAGTCGATTACAGATAGTCGCAGCCCGCCCACGCGGGGTCGACGTACTCGGTACGCTCGGGAACCGGCAGGAGGCGGGCTGCGTCTACCTGGACGACACTGGGGCGAGCGACGGGGGTCGTGGCGTGGCGGGCTTCCACACGAGTGACGGGACGTACTACGACCCGGACCTGGCGCAGGAGGCGATCGACGAGCTTCAGTCGATCCTCGACGACATCCGGACCAAGTCGATGCCCAAGGCGCAGAGCTTGCTACATATCACTAATCCCGCATGGGGCAACGAGCCGGTCACGGCCAGCTTCCACAACCCCATGCAGGCGTCCCACCAGCAGCACATAACAGACCTTCAGGCGTGGCAAAAGAAAATCGAAAACGATATCGCTAACCTCAAGGCTGCGAAGAACTACTACACCGGTGCCGACCAAGCCGGCGCCCAGGGGCTGAAGAAGAAGGGCGACTGAGTGCGACAGCGACTAATGGTGTTGTTGGCTGCGGCGAGCGTCACGATGACTGTCGCCGGATGCTCCCCAACGCCAGTCGGGGGCACCGGAACGCCCACCAACACCAACACGTCCTCAACCTCCAGCCTGCCGGCGGGAACGCCGAACGTCGCACATCCGCTCGATAGCGCGAGGTTTCAGAAAGCCCCGTGTTCAGTATTGACCTCGGCGCAACTTGGGCAGCTGAACATCACAACGACCGGCGGCAAGGTCATCGACGACCCGCTCGGCCCCCACTGCGGCTGGGCGGACACCGGTCCGTCACACCTTGGGCTGAGCATCATCTTCCTGACCTCCGGAAGCGGCCTCGCGAGCATCTATAGCCAGAAGGACACATACAAGGCGTTCGTGCCACTGTCCGATATTGCCGGATATCCGGCCGTCATCGCAATGACCGATGACACTCGGTCTCAAGGAACATGTGAAGTTTCCGTAGGCCTGACAAATCAGTTGGCGATCGACGTTATGGGTGCAATGAACAGCGGTGGGCCGGACGGGAGCAATCCGTGCCCTCGGGTTCAGGCGATCGCGACGGCGATGGTGACGACAATAAAGGGGGGATCGTAGATGAGCCTCCTCGATGATCTCCAAAGCACGATCAGCCACGTCGGTAACGCCGTGGGCCACGCGGTCGGATCGGCGGCGGGCACTGTCGTGTCGACCGTGACGGGCAACCAGAGCTACGGGCAGCAGATCGAGCACAACATCGACACCGTCAGCGACGCGGTCTTCTTCGACGGCGCGGTCAAGGGCACCAACCCCGCGACGATCCATAAGTACTTCCACAACGGCCCCGGCACGAAGTCCTACGGCGTGGCCGAGGCGACCGCCAAGTCGCTCCAGAGCGACTACGACGACTACGCCAGCCGCGCGGCGAAGGTGACCGCGAAGGTGGAGCAGTCCTGGCAGGGACCCGCCGCCCAGGAGGGTTTGGCCAACGTCCGGCAGTCGCAGACGATCGCGCAGAGCTTCAGCCAGCACATGGCGGCCAAACAGTCCGCTTACGCCGGGCAGACGCAGGTGTTCGACAGCACCAAGAACAGCGTGGTGCCGATGCCGGACAACCCGCCCCCGGCGACCAACCCGATCTCGATGGACGTGATCAGCGCGGCCAGCGGCGCGGCCACCGCCGCCGTTTACCAGGCGGGCACGAAGACTAACCAGCAGGCCTACTCCAGCTATCAGCCACCGACGCAGTCGCACGCCTCGGGCATCCCCAAGGGCGACACAGTGACGCCCGGGCAGAGCAACGTCGTGCCGGGGCCGACGCCGCCGGGCGGGCCGGGGATCAGCGAGCCCCGCTCGTACAGCCCGACGTTCGGCGGATCGCAGGACCGCCATGTCACGACCGGCGGGCAGCCGGTCGCCCCGCCCGCTGGCGGCGGGCAACCGGGCGGCTCCTCGGCCAACCAGCCGCCGGTGCTGCCGGGCTCGGGCGACACGTCGACCGGGTTGGCCGGGTACTCCGGTGGCCAGTTCGGCAACCCCACCCCGCCGGCGACCGGTGGCTACGACTCCACCTTCGGGTCGCGTAGCGGCGCTGACGGCGGGTTCGGGTCCGGAAGCGTGTTCGCCGGCGGCGGCTATGGCGGCGGGTTCGGTGGTGGTTCGGGCTCCGGTTACGGCAGCGGGCCCGGCGCGGCCAGCGGGCGCGGCGGCGCGGCTGGGCCCGGCAACGCGGCGGGTGCAGGAGCTGCCCAGGAGGCCATGGCCGGACGAGCCGGTGCCGCCGGGGCTCGCGGTGCCGCAGGGCAAGCTGGCGCTGGTGGTCCTGGTGCCGGTGGCCGTGGTGGCAAGAAGGAAGAGGACAAGGAGCACAAGACGGCCGCCTACCTGGTCACCGAGGAGCATGGCAACGAGGTCGTGGGCGACCTGCCGTCGTCGCTGCCGGCCGGCGGCGTGATCGGCGAATAGTCCATGCTCGACACCAGCGTCGTGCTGTCCCGATCCACCTACGCGCTGACCTGGACCAGCGAAAACATCGGCGACCAGCCGGAGGCCCTGTTCGTGCTGCCGGACACGGCAGATCCGCAACGCCGTGCCCAGGCGACCGTGCGGGCCAGCGAGGAACTGACCCAGCTCGGGCTGTTCGACCGGCAACGCGGGGTTCATCCCGCGCTGGTGAGCACGTTTCGGTTGCTGGCTCGGCCCGAGGTCGAGTTCTACGGCTACCTCGCTCACCAGCAGCGCCGAGAGCCGTTCACGGCGCTGGCCGTGGCCGGCGGTGGCTGGGGCCTGCTGGCGATCCTGGACGACACGACTCTGGCTCTGCACCCGGTCCGTGGCGACTCGGTTGCTGAGGCGTTGATCGGGCAGCTGCCGC
This sequence comes from Kutzneria sp. NPDC052558, assembly GCF_044547355.1. NCBI lineage: Bacteria > Bacillati > Actinomycetota > Actinomycetes > Pseudonocardiales > Pseudonocardiaceae > Kutzneria > Kutzneria sp. NPDC052558. The sequence continues at coordinate 138,462 of NZ_JBIUAG010000002.1, read as the reverse complement.
CGGTGCCGGCCGCGCACGGGCAGTCCCTGACGGTGCCGGCAACCGCGGTCGACGGCCCGGTCGGGCGGCAGGCGGAAGAGGAGTTCAGCGTCTTCGCGGGGCAGGGGCGCACGGACCCGGCGGTCACGCGGCTGAAGAGGTTGGCCGACGAGCCGCGCACCGGCGGTGCCGAGCTTCATGTCGCGGTCCGGGACCGCAACGGTCGTCGGCGCCGCAACGCGTTCCCGCTCAAGGTGATCGACGTCGAGTCCGGGCGATGGTTTATCCAGCGCCAGCACAACGCGAGCCGCGAGGTGTGGATCACCGCCGCGCCCGCGACCTCGCAGACGTTGGCCACCAAGCTGTACGAGATGGGCCGCGCGCTCGCGAGCAGCCGGTGAGCAAGATCCATACCAACCCCGAGCACCTGCGCCGATCCGGCACGAAGCTGGGCACCTTCGGCGGGAAGCTGGCCGGCGGCGGCCAGAAGCTGGAGTCGGCCGGACAGCGGCTGATCTCGCACGCCAGCGGGGACCGGTCCGGGCTCGGCAGCGTGATCAGCAAGGCCTTCGGCAAGGGCCTGGGGATCACCGGCAAGGTCTTCGGTGAGGGTGGTCGCGTCGTCGAGGGCGCGGGCCAGCGCCTGCACACCACTGCCGACCTGCACGAGCAAGCCGACGAACACGGTGCCGGACTGCTGAAGAAGCTGCACCCCGACACCAAAGGCAAGATCGACCCGAAGGGCAGCGCCACACACAAGAAGTCGCCGTCCGCCAAGTCGGTGAGCGGCAAGGACCGGACGGTCGCGCGACTGCCGAAGGGTAAAGAAGGCGAGCGGACGCGGATCAGCGGGGATCTCTTCGACACCAAGGGCAAGACTCCAGGGCGTCGAGGCGACATCACCACGGATCCCCACTACCCGCAGAAGTACCGTTACTCGAACGGTGCCACCGGCGCCCTCAACGGCCCCGACGGTCCCGTCCAGACGCGGTATCTCACCCACCCCGACGCCGACCTGGTCGACAAGCAAGACCTCGAACTAGCCGCCTTCAGGAAGACGCAGTTGGCGCAAGGCGGCGTGCCGAGCAACTCGCCGTTCAAGGCCGGCCTGCCGGCCGACTCCGACGAGGTCAAGAAGCTCCTCCAGGGCGGGGACGGCTACGCCGGTCTCGGCAAGGACGAGTGGCGAACCCGCTACCACCACGGCAAGACCCCCGAGGGGTACGACAACTACGAGTGGCCAGACAAGACTCGCTACCCCGACGGGTTCTCCAGTTCAGAGGATCGACACCCGGTGGTCCTCGAACGCGGCACCGTCATCGATCGCTTCGGCGATCCTGACGGGCGCTACCTGTCCCCGGCTGGAACACCTTTCGACGATCGAGCGATCCCTGGCGACTCACTCGAGAAGGGCTACCACCGGTACGAGGTCGTCAAGGAGATACCCGCTTGGATGGGAGGGATCGCCCCGGCCATGGGGTTCCCCGGTGGTGGGATCCAGTACCTGTCCCCGCACTCTGTTGAGGACCTGGTCCTCGCCGGCTACTTGAAGGAGATCTGATGGTCATTTTGACGAACACGGTGGGTGGTTACCTCGATCTCTTCGGCGTGCCGGCGGACAAGTACGCCATCGGCGGGGAGGCCAACGAACGGTGGTGCCTGACGGCGGAGGACGACGGCACCTGGCACGTGTTCTGGAGCGAGCGCGGCAGCAGATTCGACGAGGTGCCTTTCGCCAGGGAGGAAGACGCCTGCTTCTACCTGATCGGCCGGTTCGCTGCCCAGCAGCTGATGAATGGGGTCTTGCAGGTAAGGCGCGACTAGACCTGCGTCTTGGCTTGGTCCGCTGACCGCCTCTGGTACCAAGGGCAGAATGAACACGCGTAATCTGCTGGCGGACTTGCAGCACATCGGCCTTCCCGCGACAACGATCGCGGTTGGCGGGGTCGCCGAGGACCACTACTGCGTCATGAAGACCGAAGACGACCAATGGGAGGTATTCTTCTACGAGCGCGGAGTCAAGCGCGGCCGGATAGTCGTCGCCACGGAGGACATCGCCTGCACCTACCTCTTCGGCCGGCTCGCTCATTCACAGGTGATGTCGGAGAGGCTGGTCCTTCCTGAGTGACGCGCTCGGCGGCCAGTCAAGAGAGGTGATCATGGACGATCCCGTGCCCTTTGATCTCCCTGAGGACGTTCGCGCCGAGCTGGACGCGATGTCTCCCGAGCGCCGGCACGAGTGGCTGGACCGGTTGCACGCCCAGCACGGGGTCCAAGTCCAGATGAAGGAGACCATGCTGCACGCGGCCACGCGAGTGGACGCGATCGCGGACATCATGCGCAGCGCGTTGATCGGCCGGCTGGAAGATCAGCCCGAGGAGTCGCAGACCGAATTCCTGGATTACCTGATGGGCTATCGGATGCGAGCCGAGTGGATGCGGGCAGCGGCTCGCGGCGACGCCGAGGCGGCGAAGGAGTACCTGGCCAAGGCTGAGGACTACGAGGAGCGCTCGAAGGACTTCACGCCACGGCTGGCGGCCGAGTAGCTGTCCTGCGGTCACGGAGTGACGGAGGATGCGCGTACCTACTTCCAGCTGTGGGGATGCGGGTCGTTACCCTGCTCATGCCGCCCGTGCTACCGCCCGTGGCGATGACACCCGCGTGAAGGAGAAGGAACAGTCGTGAGCGAGCGCACGCTTGTGCTGGTCAAGCCGGATGGCGTCAGCCGTGGCCTGGTTGGCGAGGTCATCGCCCGGATCGAGCGCAAGGGCCTGAAGCTGGCCGCGCTGGAGCTGCGCACGGCTGACCGTGCCGTGGCCGAGGAGCACTACAGCGAGCACGCCGGCAAGGGCTTCTACAACGACCTGGTCGAGTTCATCACCGGCGGTCCGCTGGTGGCGATCGTCGTGGAGGGCACGCGGGCGATCTCGGCGTTCCGGCAGCTGGCCGGCGGCACCGACCCGGTGGAGAAGGCGACGCCGGGCACCATCCGGGGCGACTTCGGCCTGGAGGTCCAGTTCAACCTGGTGCACGGCTCGGACTCGCCGGAGTCGGCCGAGCGCGAGATCAAGATCTGGTTCCCGAGCCTCTGAGGGAACCTGCTGCACGCAGGGAAGGATGTCTTACGCGGGTAAGGCGTCCTTCCCGCATGCGGGGCGGGTCGTTCTGTCAGGGGTGGGCGCTAGCGTCGCGGGTGTGAGTGACGACGCGGTCCTGGTGCAGGCGGGCGGCCTGGTCAAACGGTTCGGCGACTTCGAAGCGGTGCGCGGGGTCGACGTGAAGGTGCGGCGGGGCGAGGCCTTCGGCTTTCTCGGCCCGAACGGCGCCGGCAAGTCCTCGACCATGCGCATGATCGCCTGCACGTCGCCGAGAACCGCGGGCGAGCTGCGGGTGCTGGGCATGGATCCGGAGCGGGACGGCCCGCGGATCCGAGCCCGGCTCGGTGTGGTGCCGCAGCAGGACAATCTCGACAGCGAGCTGACCGTCCGGCAGAACCTCCAGGTGTACGGCCGGTATTTCGGCCTGTCCCGGCCGCAGGTCCGGGCCCGTGCGACCGAGCTGCTGGAGTTCGCGCAGCTGTCGGATCGGGCCGACGACCAGGTGGAGCCGTTGTCCGGCGGCATGAAGCGGCGGCTGACCATCGCCCGGTCCCTGGTCAACGAGCCCGAGCTGCTGCTGCTCGACGAGCCGACAACCGGGCTGGACCCGCAGGCGAGACATCTGTTGTGGGACAGGCTGTTCCGGCTCAAACAGTCCGGCGTCACGCTCATCGTGACCACGCACTACATGGACGAGGCCGAGCAGCTGTGCGACCGCCTGGTGGTGATGGACGGCGGCCGTATCGTGGCCGAGGGCTCGCCGGCGGCCCTGATCGCCGAGCACTCCAGCCGCGAGGTGCTGGAGCTGCGGTTCCCGATCGACCAGCAGCAGGCCAACGTGCCGCTGGTGCAGGACCTGGCCGACCGCGTCGAGGTGCTGCCGGACCGGTTGCTGCTCTACACCGCGGACGGGGAAGCCGTGCTGGCGGCGGCGAACCGGCGGGGCGTGCGGCCGGTCTCCAGCCTGGTGCGGCGGGCCACGCTCGAGGACGTGTTCCTGCGCCTGACCGGCCGGACGTTGGTGGACTGATGGCGTCCACCGGCAGGGCGGTGCATCCGGTCGCGGCCGTCGGCCTGGTGCTGGAGAACCTGTGGACCTGGTACCGCGGCAACTGGCGGGCCACCGTGGTCTCCAGCCTGCTGACGCCGCTGATGTTCTTGGGGGCCATGGGTTTCGGGCTCGGCAGCCAGATCAGGCCGGGCGCGGCCACCGAGGGCCTGCCCTACGTCGTCTACCTCGCGCCGGCGGTGCTGGTGATGCTGTCCACCCAGGTGGCGGCCAGCGAGTCGTCGTTCCCCATCTTGGGCAGCATCAAATGGGACCGGCGCTACTACGCGATCATCGCGACCCCGGTCTCGGTGGGCCAGCTGCTGGCCGGCCAGGTCCTGTGGGTGGCGCTGCGGGTGTTGCTGTCCGGCCTGGCCTATCTGGCGGTCGCCAGCCTGTTCGGGGCGTTCACCGACGCCCGGGTGCTGCTCGCGGCGCCGGTGGCGGTGCTGTCCGGCCTGGCCTTCGGCTCGTGGATGCTGGCGCTGGCCGCCTCGGTCAACGACGAGGGCAACACCTTCGGCAACGTGTTCCGCTTCGTCATGGTGCCGATGTCGCTGTTCGCCGGCACGTTCTACCCGATCAGCCAGCTGCCGGCCTGGAGCCACCCGCTGGCCTGGGTCACGCCGCTGTGGCACGGCAACGAGCTGGCCCGGGCGGCCGAGTTCGGGCACATGGACCCGCTCACCGCGGCCGGCCACCTGGCCTACCTGCTGTCACTGACTGCCGGTGGCCTGCTGGTGGCCCGCCGCCGCTTCCGCGTCCGGCTGGAGGTCTGAACGATGTCCCAGGGACTTCTGCTGCGCGTCGTGCCGATGGGCAGCTACGCCGGCCGGGCGCGGGCCGTGGTCGAGCGGTCGGCGCTGGTCAACCGCCGCAACTGGCTGTTGGTCGCGTCCGGGGTGGTCGAGCCGCTGTTCTACCTGTTCGCGCTGGGCATCGGCTTCGGCGCGATCGTCGGCCAGCAGGCCGCGCCGGACGGCCGCCCGATCAGCTACGCCGCGTACGTGGCCCCGGGCCTGCTGGCCGCCTCGGCGATGAACGGGGCGATCCACGACTCCACGTTCAACATCTTCCTCAAGCTCAAGCACGCCCGGGTCTACGACGCCATGCTGGCCACCCCGCTCGGTCCGATGGACGTGGCGCTGGGGGAGACCTCGTGGGCGCTGCTGCGCGGCGGCATCTACGCCGCCGGCTTCCTGGCCGTGATGGCCGCGCTGGGCCTGGTCGCCAGCCCCTGGGCGGTGCTGGCCCTGCCGGCCGCGCTGCTGATCGCCTTCGGCTTCGCCGCAGTCGGCATGGCCGCGGCCACCCTGATGCGGTCCTGGCAGGACTTCGACCTGGTCCTGCTGGTGCAGATGCCGATGTTCCTGTTCTCCACCACCTTCTACCCGATCACCGTCTACCCGGGGGCGATCCGGATCCTGGTCGAATGCCTGCCGCTCTACCACGGCATCGAGCTCATGCGCCAGCTCTCCAGCGGGGCCGTGAGCTGGGGAATCCTCGGCCACATCGGCTACTTCGCGATCATGGTGGTGGTCGGGGCCTGGTTGGCCACCCGCCGCCTGGGCACGCTGCTGCTGACGTGAGCGTTACGCTTGTCGGGTGAGTGTCGAGTCGGTCTTCCCCGCGTTGGAGCCTCTGCTGCCGAGGGTGTCCAAGCCGGTGCAGTACGTCGGCGGCGAACTGAACGCGACGGTCAAGGACTGGGACTCGGCCGCCGTGCGCTGGTGCCTGATGTACCCGGACGCCTACGAGGTGGGCCTGCCCAACCAGGGCGTCATGATCCTCTACGAGATCCTCAACGAGCTCGAGGACGTGCTGGCCGAGCGCACCTACACGGTGTGGCCGGACCTGGAGGCGCTGATGCGCGAGCACGGCGTCCCCCAGTTCACGGTGGACGCGCACCGCCCGGTGCGGGCCTTCGACGTGCTGGGCCTGAGCTTCTCCACCGAGCTCGGCTACACCAACATGCTCACCGCCCTGGACCTGGCCGGCATCCCGATGCACGCCGCCGACCGCACCGAGGACGACCCGATCGTGTTGGCCGGCGGGCACGCCGCCTTCAACCCGGAGCCGATCGCCGACTTCATCGACGCGGCGGTGCTGGGCGACGGCGAGGAAGCCGTCCTGGAGATCACCGACATCATCCGGGAGTGGAAGGCCGAAGGCCGCCCCGGCGGCCGCGACGAGCTGCTGACCCGGCTGGCCGAGACCGGCGGCGTCTACATCCCGCGCTTCTACGACGTGGAGTACCTGGCCGACGGCCGGATCCAGCGCGTGGTGCCCAACACCGACCGCGTGCCCTACCGGGTGTTCAAGCGCACCACCATGGAACTGGACGAGTGGCCCTACCCCAAGCAGCCGCTGGTGCCGCTGGCCGAGAGCGTGCACGAGCGGATGAGCGTGGAGATCTTCCGCGGCTGCACCCGGGGCTGCCGGTTCTGCCAGGCCGGCATGATCACCCGGCCGGTGCGGGAGCGCTCCATCGAGGGCATCGGCGCGATGATCCAGACCGGCCTTGAGGCCACCGGCTTCGAGGAGGTCGGCCTGCTGTCGCTGTCCAGCGCCGACCACTCGGAGATCGCCGAGATCACCAAGGGCCTCGCCGACCGCTACGCCGGCACCAACACCGGGCTTTCCCTGCCCAGCACCCGGGTCGACGCGTTCAACGTGGACCTGGCCAACGAGATCTCCCGCAACGGCCGCCGGTCCGGCCTGACCTTCGCGCCCGAGGGCGGCAGCGAGCGGATCCGCCGCGTCATCAACAAGATGGTGTCGGAGGAGGACCTGATCCGCACGGTCAGCGCCGCCTTCTCCAACGGCTGGCGGCAGGTGAAGCTGTACTTCATGTGCGGCCTGCCCACCGAGACCGACGATGACGTGCTCCAGATCGCCCGGATGGCCAAGGAGGTCATCAAGGCCGGCCGGGAAGCCAGTGGCCGCAAGGACATTCGCTGCACGATCTCCATCGGCGGCTTCGTGCCCAAGCCGCACACGCCGTTCCAGTGGGCCCCGCAGTGCGACCCCGACACCGTCGACGACCGGCTGCGCAAGCTGCGGGCCGAGGTGAACCAGGGCGACCGCAGCCTGGCCCGCAACATCGGCATGCGCTATCACGACGGCAAGCCCTCGCTGATCGAAGGCCTGCTGTCCCGGGGCGACCGCCGGGTCGGCCGGGTCATCGAGCGGGTGTGGCGCGACGGCGGCCGGCTGGACGGCTGGAGCGAGCACTTCTCCTACGACCGCTGGGTGAACGCCGCGGCCGCCGAGTTGGAGCCGCTGGGCGTCAGCCTGGATTGGTTCACCACCCGGGAGCGGGAGGAGACCGAGGTCCTGCCCTGGGACCACCTGGACTCGGGGCTGGACAAGGAATGGCTCTGGGCCGACTGGCAGGACGCCCTGTCCGAGCAGGAGCAGGACGACTGCCGCTGGACCCCGTGCTTCGACTGCGGTGTCTGCCCGGCCATGGGCACCGACATCCAGGTCGGGCCGACCGGCCGCAAACTGCTGCCGATCTCCCCGGTCGGCGTCGGCTCCCCGGTCAGGAACCCGTCACTGACCAGCAGCTAGCTGCTCCGGGCCGATCGGCTGCTGCGACGCCGTCGCGCGGCCGGTCGACCCCTGGGCGCTGCCCGCGGCCGTGGGCGCGTCGGGGGCGCTGGCCACGGGCTTGGGCGCGGTGCCGCTGGCCACGGCGGCCAGCGCGTTCACCATGCCGTGGCCGTAGAAGCCGTTGAACGACGCGTAGCCGGAGCAGTAGGCGTCCTGCACGCCGGTGTCGTTGAGGTCGTAGTCGCTGGGGCACTGCACCGGCTTGGCCTGCTGGTTGAGCAGCTGGGTCAGCTGCGCGGGCGTGTCACCGGGGTGCGTGGAGGCCAGCAGCGCCGCCACGCCGGCCACGTGCGGGGCGGCCATCGAGGTGCCGCAGAAGTCGCCGTAGCCGCCGGGCACCGTGGACAGCACGCACGGGTTGTCGTTGTTGGACGGTTTCTGGCGCACGTCGCCGCCGGGCGCGGTGACGTCGACCGCGCCGAGGCCGTACGAGCTGTAGCCGGCCTTGAGCTGGTCCGAGCCGACCGAGGACACCGCCACCACGTTGCGCTCCGCCGCCGGCAGCACCGCGCAGTCCGAGCTCAGCTGGCGCACGCCGTGGCTGGGGGAGTTGTCGGGGCTGCGCGTGTCGGTGCCGGGCTGCGTGAGGTCGGCGGCCGAGTTGGTGACCGCGGCGATGTTCAGCACGCCCTGCGAGGTCGCGTAGTCCACGGCCCGCTTCATGGCCTCCGTGACCACTCGCTGCCCCGGCTGGTTGCCGCAGGTGTACTCCCACGGGTCCACGTAGTAGCTGTTGTTGGTGATGCTGATGCCGTGGGTGGCGGCCCACATGAAGCCGCACACGGCGTACTCGGGGTAGATGTAGCCGTCGTCGTCCACGACCTTCACCGACGCGAGGCGCACGCCCGGCGCCACGCCGGTCACGCCCTTGCCGTCGTCCGCGGCGGCGATGATGCCGGCCACGTGCGTGCCGTGCGGCGAGGTCGTCGGCGCCCACGCCGCCACGCTCGGGTCCGGCTTGCCGGTCAGGCAGCCCACCGACAGCTGCGGGTCCAGGGCCGGCGTCAGGTCCGGGTGGCGGGGGTCGATGCCCGAGTCCAGCACGCCCACGACGACCCGGGGGTCGCCCTCGGTGATCTGGTGGGCCTGGCCGGCGTTGATCAGCCGCATGTCCCACTGCTCGCCACTGCGGTCCGCTGTCGGCACCGACTCCGTGCTGGTCAGCAGCGAGGCGGCGGACATCGTCTCGTCGGCCTTCTTGCGGGTCGAAGGCCCGTTCGAGGTCCAGGCCTCGCCCTGGGCGCTGTAGGCCCGGTCCGGGCCGATCTTGGTCGCGAACCCGGGGTCGGGGGAGGTGGCCACGGCCACGGCGATCGGGGCGTAGTAGACGGTGGTCGTGCCGCAGGCCGTCGTGATCTGGGCGTCGGCGTCCGCCTCGGGTGTGCCCTTGGCGAAGACGACCAGGTAGCGCAGGGTGGGCCCGGGCTGCACGCATGTCGACTGGACCTGGTCCTCGGCCCCGGCGACGGGCGCGCTCAGGCACCCTGCCGCGAGCAGGGCGGCCGCCAGTGCCGCCAGCTGTGACCGGCGGAGCAGAGGCACAGGAGACCTCCATCTCTGGGGTGGGTGTTTCGGGGTCACCCACGTCAGCGATCAGCCGGACGGTAACCATCGCCCGCCCGCCGGACAAGCCGGCGGTGGACATCAGTGTCCCCGCAACCGGCCGGGTACCGTCCTACCGGACCCGTCGAACCAGCCAAGGAGAGTAGTCCTGAGCCGCCAAGACTCGCCCAACCCGTCCGCCGCCGCGGTGCAGAAGCTCCGGCTGCGCTACACCAAGCGGGGTCGGCTCCGGTTCACCTCGCACCGGGACGTCGCGCGCACGTTCGAGCGGGCGCTGCGCCGCGCGGGCGTGCCGATGGCGTACTCGCAGGGCTTCAGCCCGCACCCGAAGATCTCCTGGATCGGGGCGGCGCCGACCGGGGTGGCCAGCGAGGCGGAGTACGTCGAGGTGCAGGTGGTCGAGCGGATCGACCCGGAGGCGCTGCGGCGGGCCCTGGACCAGGCGCTGCCGCCCGGCCTGGACGTGGTCGACGCGGTGCAGGCCGCGGCCGGCTCGCTGGCCGAGCGGATCGACGCCAGCCGCTGGCTGGTCGAGCTGCCCGGGGTCGACCCGGCCGAGCTGCGGCGGGCCGTGGACGCCCTGCTGGCCGCCGAGTCGGTCGAGGTGGAGCGGCTGACCAAGGACGGCCGGCGGATCATGGACGTGCGGCCGGGGGTGGTCACCGCCGAGGTGGGTGATGTGACCTCGCTCACCGCGACGCTCAGTGATCATCGGGTGGGCGCAACGGGTGATTTGGCGGACGCGCCGATTCCGCGTAAGGACGACGACACGGCCGCGTCTTCCCCGTATGGGATACTCGTGATGGTGGTACGGCAGCTGACCCCTGCGGTACGACCCGATGACGTGCTGAGTGCGCTCCGCGTCGTCGCCGGCCTCGAGCCCCCGGTACCCGCCAAGGCGACCCGGTTGGCGCAGGGGCGGCTCGACGACGCGGGTGGGCTCGCCGACCCGTTCGCCCCCGAGGGGCGCGGGACGGCGGACCCGGCCAGGGAGCAGGAGCCGGACCAGCCCGTCGTCGAATGACCTGCCGCCCGCAGGCCTGGCCCCGCCAGGAAGCCGGGTGGCGCCAGGCAAGGTTTCCCGTCGCCGACCGCGACGGAGACAGAACAGAACGGGCCCCTGTGTGGCCGCGGTCCAGACACTGGACGCGCCCGGGGGCGGAGGAGCTACATGTCGAAGACGAGGATCCCCGCCGGCGGGCCCGGCGGGGATGGCACCACACCCATTCCCGAGTTCCCTCCCAAGCTGCGGGTGCACGCGCTGGCCAAGGCGCTGGACACGAGCAGCCGAGAGGTGCTCGCCGCGCTGGCCGACCTCGGCGAGGTCGTGCGCAGCCCGCAGTCCAGCGTGAGCCGCGAGGTCGCCGAGCAGGTGGCCGCCACCCTGTTGGCCACCGGGCGCCAGGACGTCGAGGACGACTCCGACGAGGTGCTCGTCGCCAACGACGAGCTGGCCCAGGCGCTGGCCGAGCGGGTCGAAGCCGAGGACGAGCCGGAGCCCGAGGACGCCGACGACGAGGTCGCGGTGGCCCTGGCCCCGGTCTTCGCCCCGCCGTCGGTGGTGTTCATGCAGCCCACCGCGGCCGTCGAGCCCCGCCCCTCGCGCCGCCGCAAGGCCGCCGAGCCGGTGGTCGTCGAGGAGCTCGTCGTCGAGGACGACGAGGACGAGGAGCCGACCCAGGCCGCCGACGAGGCCGTCGATGCCGACGACGACGAGGACGGCAACGCCCGTCGCCGCCGCCGTCGCGGCCGCCGTGGCCGTGGTCGCGGCAAGGGCGGCCCCGAGGACAGCGCCGACGCCGAGTCCGATGAGGACGCCGAGTCGGCCGAGGGCGAGCCCGAGGAGCCGGCCGAGGCCGAGTCCACCGAGGACAGCGACGCCGACGAGGGCGCGGGCGGCAGCCGTCGCCGTCGCCGCCGTCGTCGCCGCAAGGGCGGCTCCGACGAGGAGGCGGCCGCCGCCGAGGACGACCCGCCCAACACCGTCGTGCACGTGCGCAACGCGCCGCCGACCCGGGAAGAGGAGCGGGCCGAGGCCACCGCGGCCAACAACGAGGTGCGCAGCGTGCGCGGCTCGACCCGGCTGGAGGCCAAGCGCCAGCGCCGCCGGGACGGCCGGGAGGCCGGCCGCCGCCGCGTGCCGATCCTGTCCGAGGCCGAGTTCCTGGCCCGCCGCGAGGCCGTGGCCCGCAAGATGGTCGTGCGCGAGCGCGGCGACCGCACCCAGATCGCCGTCCTGGAGGACGGGGTGCTCGTCGAGCACTTCGTGACCTCGGCCGGCACCGGGTCGCTGGTCGGCAACGTCTACCTCGGCCGGGTGCAGAACGTGCTGCCCAGCATGGAGGCGGCGTTCGTGGACATCGGCCGCGGCCGCAACGCCGTGCTCTACGCCGGCGAGGTGGACTGGGACGCCGCCGGCCTGGAGGGCAAGGCCCGCAAGATCGAGCAGGCGCTGTCCACCGGCGACAGCGTGCTGGTCCAGGTGACCAAGGACCCGGTCGGCCACAAGGGCGCCCGGCTGACCACCCAGATCAGCCTGCCCGGCCGCTTCCTGGTGTACGTGCCCGGCGGCGGCGCCACCGGCATCAGCCGCAAGCTGCCCGACAACGAGCGCAAGCGCCTCAAGGACATCCTCAAGCGGGTCGTGCCCGAGGACGCCGGCGTGATCATCCGCACAGCCTCGGAGGGCATCGCCGAGGAGGAGCTGGGCCGCGACGTGCGCCGTCTGCAGGCCCAGTGGGAGGTCATCAAGGAGAAGGCCGACGCGCCCAAGGCCCAGGCCCCGCAGCTGCTCTACGAGGAGCCGGACCTGCTGGTCAAGGTCGTGCGCGACCTGTTCACCGAGGACTTCTCCGAGCTGGTGGTGCAGGGCGAGCAGGCCTGGGAGACGATCGACGGCTACGTCCGGCACGTCGCGCCCGACCTGGCCGACCGGCTGCGCAAGCACGTCGGTCTCAACGACGTGTTCACCGAGCAGCGCATCGACGAGCAGATCACCAAGGCGCTGGACCGCAAGGTCTGGCTGCCCTCGGGCGGCTACCTGATCATCGACCGCACCGAGGCGATGACCGTCATCGACGTCAACACCGGGAAGTTCACCGGATCGGGTGGCAACCTGGAGGAGACGGTCACCAGGAACAACCTGGAGTCGGCCGAGGAGATCGTCCGCCAGCTCCGGCTGCGCGACATCGGCGGCATCATCGTCATCGACTTCATCGACATGGTGCTGGAGTCCAACCGGGACCTGGTGCTGCGCCGGCTGACCGAGTGCCTTGGCCGGGACCGCACCCGCCACCAGGTCGCCGAGGTCACCTCGCTGGGCCTGGTGCAGATGACCCGCAAGCGGGTCGGCACCGGCCTGCTGGAGGCGTTCAGCCAGACCTGCGAGCACTGCCGCGGCCGGGGCGTCGTGGTCAGCACCGAGCCGCTCGGGCACAGCCACGGCAACGGCAACGGCGGCAACGGGCAGGCCACCGGCTCGTCCACCGGCAACGGCGGCCAGCAGCAGCAGGCTCCGGCCGAGAAGCCGGCCGGATCGGGTCGCAAGCGCAACCGCAACCGGCACCGCACCGAGGAGCAGCCGGCCGCCGACGTCGAGCAGGTGACCTCGGAGGAGGCCGCCACCGCCGGCGGGCAGGACGAGGCCGCCCCGGCGGCCGTCGCCGAGACGGATGGCCCGGCTGGCGAGGCCGCTTCCACCGCCGGCGCGCACACCTCCGAGCGGGTCGTCGAGACCGAGGCCTCGCCGGCCGCGGAGGCCCTGGCGGCCACCGAGGCCGCCGCGGCGTTGTCCACCCCGAGCGAAGCCGTCGGCCAGCCGTCCGCGTCCGAGCCGGTCGCTGCCGCCGAATCGGCCGCTGAGCCGGCCCGGTCGGCCTTCGGCTGGTCCGGCGAGCCGGCCGTCGCCACCGGCGAGGCCGCCGCCGGCCCGGTCGAGGAGGCCGCACCCGCGGTCGCCGCGGCCGCGGTCACCGGGCAGGCCGGGGTCTCCGTCGCCTACGAGGTGCCGGAGCAGCCGACCGCCGCCGCCAACGGCCACCACGCGTCCGAGCCGGAGCCGGTGGCCTCCACCACACGGCGTCGCCGCCGGGCCGCGTCCCGGCCGGCCGGCCCGCCGTCGGCGGGCACTGCGACACAGGACTGACCAGGCGTTTCACCGGCCCGTGGGCACTCGCCCACGGGCCGGTGACGCCTGTCCGGGGTGACCACGGTCACCTTGTGCCGGCTACGGGGACCCCGGTTTGACCTCCCGTCCACCCGGCCCGTAACCTCTTGTTTGGCCCCCATCCGGAGGGCCCCGTCGCGCGCCAGTCCAAGCTGGTTGGAATTCCTCGGTGTTGGTTTTCCTCTGGGGATGTTCCCTGTGCTTGGGCCGTGCGTGCCCCGTCAACGTCGAGTAGCAGGAGACTTCCGTCCCGATGTACGCGATCGTCAAGACTGGCGGCAAGCAGTACAAGGTTGCCGTCGGCGACATCGTCCAGGTCGAGAAGCTCGACGGTGGACCGGGCGCCGAAGTCAGCTTCCCAGCGCTGCTCGTCGTCGATGGCTCCGATGTCATCGCTGACGCCGACGCCCTGGGCAAGGTTTCGGTGACCGCCAAGGTCGTCGAGCACACCAAGGGCCCCAAGATCCGCATCCACAAGTTCAAGAACAAGACCGGTTACCACAAGCGCCAGGGTCACCGTCAGAAGCTGACCCGCGTCGAGGTCACCGCCATCACCAAGTAGAGGACCTGATCAGCCATGGCACACAAAAAGGGTGCATCCAGCTCCCGTAACGGCCGTGACTCCAACCCGCAGTACCTTGGGGTCAAGCGCTTCGGCGGTCAGGTCGTCAAGGCCGGCGAGATCCTGATCCGCCAGCGTGGCACCAAGTTCCACCCCGGTGTGAACGTGGGCCGCGGCAAGGACGACACGCTGTTCGCCCTGGCCGCCGGCGCTGTCGAGTTCGGCGCCAAGCGCGGTCGCAAGACCGTCAACATCGTCCCGGTCGAGGTTGTCGCCTCCGCCTGAGGATTGATATCTGACGAGGGGTGACCGGCGCACAGCACCGGTCACCCCTCGTTTTTCATGCTCTGGAAGGAAGTACTTCTCGTGTCTCGCTTCGTTGACCGCGTGACCATCCACGTGGCGGCCGGTAACGGCGGGAACGGCTGCGCCTCGGTGCACCGCGAGAAGTTCAAGCCGCTGGGCGGCCCGGACGGCGGCGACGGCGGCCGCGGCGGCGACGTCGTGCTGGTCGTCGACCCCAGCGTGCACACCCTGCTGGACTTCCACTTCCGCCCGCACGCCCGCGCCACCAACGGCCGGCAGGGCCAGGGCTCCAACAAGGACGGCGCCCAGGGCGAGGACCTCGAACTGCGCGTGCCCGACGGCACAGTGGTGCTCAGCCCCGACGGCGAGGTGCTGGCCGACCTGATCGGCGCCGGCACCCGGCTGGTCGCGGCCCAGGGCGGCCGCGGCGGCCTCGGCAACGCGGCGCTGGCCTCCAAGGCCCGTCGCGCGCCCGGCTTCGCGCTGCTCGGCGAGGAGGGCGAGGCCCGGGACCTGGTCCTGGAGCTCAAGTCCGTCGCCGACGTCGGCCTGGTCGGCTTCCCCTCGGCCGGCAAGTCCTCGCTGATCGCCGTGCTGTCCGCGGCCCGGCCCAAGATCGCCGACTACCCGTTCACCACGCTCGTGCCCAACCTGGGCGTGGTCACCGCCGGCGACTCCGTGTTCACCATGGCCGACGTGCCCGGCCTGATCCCCGGCGCGAGCGAGGGCAAGGGCCTCGGCCTGGACTTCCTGCGGCACATCGAGCGCTGCGCCGTGCTGGTGCACGTCGTGGACTGCGCCACCTTCGAGCCCGGCCGCGACCCGCTGTCCGACATCGACGCGCTGGAGACCGAGCTGGCCCGGTACACCCCGTCGCTCGGCGGCGAGCTGGCCGACCGGCCGCGCTTGGTCGTGCTGAACAAGACCGACGTGCCCGACGCCAAGGACCTCGCCGAGCTCGTCCGCCCCGAACTGGAGGCGCGCGGTCTGCCGGTGTTCGAGATCTCCACCGTGAGCCGGACCGGGCTGCGGGAGCTGAGCTTCGCCCTGGCCAAGGCCGTCGAGGAACACCGCGCCGCGCAGCCGATCCTGGAGCCCACCCGCATCGTGCTGCGGCCGATCGCCGTCGACGACGCCGGCTTCCGGGTCGAGCCCGACCCGGAGAACGAGGGCGGCTTCATCGTGCGCGGCAGCCGGCCCGAGCGCTGGATCCGCCAGACCCAGTTCTCCAACGACGAGGCCGTCGGCTACCTCGCCGACCGGCTGGCCCGGCTCGGCGTCGAGGAGGCCCTGGCCAAGGCCGGCGCGGTGCCGGGCTGCCCGGTCACCATCGGCGATGTGACGTTCGACTGGGAACCGTCCACGCCGGCCGGCATCGCGGTACTCATGACCGGTCGCGGCACCGACGTCCGGCTGGAGACCAACAGCCGGGTCGGCGCGGCCGAGCGCAAGGCGGCCCGCAAGGCCCGGCGGACCCCGGGCGAGTGGCCGGCCGACGACGACACAGAGTCTGATTTCGACGAGGAGTAGGGCGTGTCGCAGGCCCGCCAGGCGGTCGCCGCCGCGAAGCGGATCGTGGTCAAGGTCGGATCGTCCTCACTGACCACCGCGGTCGGAGGGCTGGACCCCAGCCGGCTGGACGCCCTGGTTGACGCCCTCGCCGCACGGTCGGCCGCCGGCAGCCAGGTGGTGCTGGTGTCCTCCGGCGCCATCGCGGCCGGCCTGGCCCCGCTCGGCATCGGCAAGCGCCCCAAGGACCTTGCCACCCAGCAGGCCGCCGCCAGCGTCGGGCAGCTGGAGCTGGTGCACGCCTACGCCACCTCTTTCGCCCGCTACCACCTCACCGTCGGCCAGCTCCTCCTCACCGCCGACGACGTCGTGCGCCGCTCCCACTACCGCAACGCCCAGCGCACCTTCTCCCGCCTGCTCGCCCTCGGCGTCGTCCCCGTCGTCAACGAGAACGACACCGTCGCCACCGACGAGATCCGCTTCGGCGACAACGACCGCCTCGCCGCCCTCGTCGCCCACCTCATCGGCGCCGACGCCCTCGTCCTCCTGTCCGATGTGGACGCCCTCTACGACGGCGACCCCCGCCTCGGCGGCGCCCGCCGCATCACCGAGGTCGCCGACGAGTCCGACCTCGCCGACGTCATCGCCGGCGCCACCGGAGCCTCCGGCGTAGGCACCGGCGGCATGGCCTCCAAACTCGCCGCCGCCCGCCTGGCGTCCTCCGCCGGCATCCCCGTCCTCCTCGCCTCCGCCGCCGACGCCGCCTCTGCTTTGGCGACCTCCGCCTCGGCAACCGCCGGCGATGCGGCCGGCGCTCTCACCAACGCCACTACCGGCACCGCCTTTGCCGCCACCGGCTCCCGGTTGTCCGCCCGCCGCTTCTGGCTCGCCCACGCCGCCGACTCCGCCGGCCGGCTCACCCTCGACGACGGCGCCGTCGCCGCCGTGGTGACCCGCCGCCGTTCCCTCCTGGCCGCCGGCATCGCCGGCGTCCACGGCGACTTCGACGCCGGTGACGTGGTCGACCTCACCGACCTCGCCGGCAAGGTCGTCGCCCGCGGCGTGGTCGCCTTCGACGCCGTCGAACTCCCCACGATGATCGGCCGCTCCAGCCAGAACCTCGCCCCCGAGCAGCGCCGCGAGGTCGTGCACGCCGACGACCTGGTCCCGCTCCCGACCCGCGTCTAGCGCTGCCCCGGACCACATAGGGCCGTGCCCCGGAAAAATGAGAACCGCACCCGCCACAGGGGTCGCCCGTGACGGGTGCGGCTGCCTTGCCGCAGGCGCTGGTCAGTGCCTGGTGATCGAGAAGCTGGTGCCGTCGGCGCCGACGGCGCCGGGGATCCAGGTGTTGGTGCCGCGGTCGTCGGCGTTGAGCGCGGACGGGTTGGTGGCCTTGAGGGTCTTGCCGTCGAACTTCACGCCGGTGAACGAGATGGTGTTGCCGCTGACGGTCGGGTACGAGTCGGTGGGCGACTCGATGATCGCCTCGGCCGAGTAGTGCTTGGCGGTGCTCAGCGACTTGGTGGTGGTCTTGGTCCAGCCCTTGGTGGTGTCGCTGATGGTCAGCGTGTAGCTGCTGCCGGAGCGGGTGACGGTGGCGGTGAAGTGGTCGCCGGCGCTGACGGCGTTGCTGTAGTACACCGGCGCGGCCGGGTACATCTCGTACCACGCCTGGTAGACGGCGTGCCCGCTGGAGCAGTCGGTGGCGACGCCGGTCTGCTCGACGGTGGAGGAGCCGTCGCCGTCGATGCCGACCCACGGCGCGAACAGGTCGTTGGTGGACCGGCAGGTGACCGACGGCTCGACCCAGCTGGCCGTCGCGGTGGTCCAGCTGCCGAAGCTGGCGTAGCCGCCCCAGTTGCCGCCGGAGAAGCTGCTGCCCGCGCCGTGGCCGAAGCTGATGTGCGGCCCGAAGCCGGCGGGGGCGGTGGCGGCGACGGCCGTGCCGGCCAGGCTGGCGCTGGCCAGCGCGGCCGCGACCAGGGCACGGGTGAGACGAGTGGCGAGCATTTCCGATCCTTTCACCGGCGCCTCCCACTCGCTGATCGGCGACGCGGGAGGGCCATGCAGGGGTGGTGGAGGGACAGGCGTTAATTCCCGGAATTCCGCCGGGGAACTGATCAGATTCCCCGGCGGAACCCGTACCGATCTTTCAGTGCGTGATCGTGCCGCGGTAGCTACTTTCGGGGGGTTCTCCGGCGGCGATAAATCCGTTTTGCTCCCCTTTGCGTCAGGTCAGCAGCAGCACCGCGTAAGCGGCGAGCCAATGTTCGACCATGTAGTCCGTTCCGCTGGTCAGGTCCAGTTCCGGGAGCGCGTGCGTGGCCGCCGCGCTGGGCATCTCGGCCCGGCGGACATCGGTCGGAGGAAGGGCTGCGGCCAGTCGGAGCAGGCACCAGGCCCGGCTCAGGTTCACTCCGTGCAGATGCGCGATCTGGCCGTCGGAGTCATCGGAAACGACGGCCGGTGTGAACAGGCCGCTGTTTGCGATGTCCGGCAGGAATCGATCGAACCATTGGGTGAACTCGGTTGGGCTGAACAGGTTCGACATCAGTTCCGCCTCGCAGAGCGCCGGCGACAGGAAATCGGCGCCGCCTGGCTCCCACCGGGCCGGATAGTCGATGTCATTGTCGAACCAGCGGTGCGCCGCGTCCGAGATGGCCGTCAGCAGCCCCGGCTCGCCCCGCTCGGCCAGCGCGCGGGCCTGCGGCAGCGCCCGGGACAGGCCGAACGCGCTGTTGAAGTGCGCGCCCTGCCGGTCCGGGTAGGTCGCCTTCGGCAGCCAGCTCACGAACGCGTCCGTGATCGTCTCGGTCAGCGGCGTCAGGTTCGCCGCCCACCGCCGGGCGTCGGGATCGTCCCAGGTGGACAGTTCGTGCTGGAGCATGTGCTCCCAGCCCCAGGCGTACGGCCGCGCGTGCTTGCTGAACTCGGTGAAGCTGCGCGTCTCCACCGCGATGTTGTCGGCCGTCAGATGCTCGTCGAGCACCGCTCGGATCTCGTCGCCCGGCACCCGGTCCGGCGCCGTGCGCAGCAGACGCACGGCCGCCCAGTGCATCTCCACGCACGAGTGCCAGTCCAGGCAGCCGTAGAACGCCGGATAGACGTCCTTCGGCCGGTTCGGCAGGTCGCCCGGCCCGGTCATGAGGTGGCTGATGTGATTGGGAAACTCCCGGCGCACGGTGACCAGGATGATCTTCGCGAATTCTTCGGCCCGGGCCAGCAGCAGCGCCTGCCGGTCGGCCGTCCCCAGAGTGCTCACGACTCTCCTCCGTGATGAGCGGATTGTCGTGAGATCGCTCGTGGGGGTCCCTCGCGTTACAGGCCGACCGACGAGCTTCTAGTTCGTGACCGCGAGCGCGAAGGGCAGAACCGCGGGCGCACCTCCTTCCCGGAGCAGGCGCGCGGCCAACGTCATGGTCCAGCCGCTGTCCACCAGGTCGTCGACCAGCAGCACGGGGCCGGCAAAGGCGCCGTCGGCGAGCCAGGACGGGGCGTGCAGCCCCTGCCAGAGACCGGCCAGGCGCTGGGCGCTGTTGCTGCGGCGGGTGCCCTCGCCGGCCGAGGTGATCTCGCCGAGATAGGTCAGCCGCCCGATCGAGGCCAGCCGCTCGCCGAGGCTGGCGACGAGCTTCGGCCGGCGGCGGGAGCCGATCGTCACCACGCCGGAGGGCCGCTGGTCCCACTTCCACGACGCGAGCACCTGCACGCAGGCCTGGAAGACGTCGTCCGGCACCGGCTGGTCGGGCGTGGTGTCGGCCAGCAGGTCACGCAGGCGGTTGCCCCAGCCGATGTCGGTGAGCCGGCCCAACGCCCGGCCCTCCTCGGCCTGCTGCCCGGCCGAGATCTTGCCGGACAGCGGCACGCCCAGCCCGGACATGCCGCTCGGCCACATCTTGCGCGGCGCGATCTCCACGCCGGGCCGATTCAGCCGGTCCTGCGCGGCCGTCGCCGCGGTCCCGGACACCTCGACGCTCCACCGCCGTCCCGTGCAGTTGTCGCACCGCCCACACGGCGCGGCGGCCGGATCGTCCAGCTGCCGCAACAGGAATTCCATCCGGCAGCCGTCGGTGGCCTGGTAGTCGAGCATGGCCTGCTGCTCGGCCCGGCGCGCGTCGCCGAGCCGACCGTAGCGCTCCTCGTCGTACTGCCACGGCTGGCCGGTCGACACCCAGCCGCCGCGCACGCGGTGCACCGCGCCGTCCACGTCCAGCACCTTGAGCACGACTTCGAGCCGGCTGCGGGACAGCTCCACCATCGGCTCCAGCGCCGCCGTCGACAGTGGACGGTCGCTGCCCGCCAACGCGTCCAACACCTGCCGCACCACGTGTTCCGGTGGGAAGGCCAGCGACGCGAAGTACTGCCAGATCTCCCGGTCCTCCCGTCCCGGCAGCAGCAGCACCTCCGCCCGCCGCACACCGCGGCCGGCGCGGCCGATCTGCTGGTAGTAGGCGATCGGCGACTGCGGCGCGCCAAGGTGCACCACGAAGCCCAGGTCCGGCTTGTCGAAACCCATGCCCAGCGCCGAGGTGGCCACCAGCGCCTTGACCCGGTTGGCCAGCAGGTCCGCCTCGGCGCGCTCGCGTTCGGCCGGGTCGGTCTTGCCGGAGTACGCCGCCACCTCGAACCCGCGCTCGCGCAGGAAAGAGGCCACGTCCTCGGCCGCCGACACCGTCAGCGTGTAGACGATGCCGGAGCCGGGGAGCTCGGTCAGCTTCTCGGCCAGCCAGCCCAGCCGCGCCGCCGGACTGGGCAGCGTGACCACGGCCAGGTGCAGACTCTCCCGGTCCAGCGGGCCGCGCAGCACCACCGTCTGGGCGCCGCCGATGCCCAGCTGGTCGGCGACGTCCCGGACCACGCGGTCGTTGGCGGTCGCGGTCGTCGCCAGCACCGGCACGCCTTCCGGCAGCTCGCCGAGCAGTGTGCGTAGCCGCCGGTAGTCGGGGCGGAAATCGTGGCCCCAGTCGGAGATGCAGTGCGCCTCGTCCACCACGAGCAGGCCGGCGCTCGCGGTCAGGCTGGGCAGCACGTTGTCGCGGAAGTCGGGGTTGTTCAACCGCTCCGGGCTCACCAGCAGCACGTCCACGCCGCCGGCGGTGACGGCGTCCTGGACGTCCTGCCACTCGCCGAGATTGGCGGAGTTGATCGTCGCCGCGCGCACCCCCGCGCGGGCCGCCGCCTCCACCTGGTTGCGCATCAGGGCCAGCAGCGGCGACACGATCACCGTCGGCCCCTCGCCGAGGGAGCGCAACAGCGCCGTCGCGATGAAGTACACCGCCGACTTGCCCCACCCGGTGCGCTGCACGACCAGCGCGCGCCGGCGCTGCGACACCAGGGCACTGATCGCCGTCCACTGGTCGTCGCGGAGTTTCGCCTCCGGACCGGCCAGGGCCTGGAGGTGTTCCTCGGCCTGCTCGCGCAAGGCGTGGTCGTCCATGACCACATGCCTACACCACGATTCTGGCAATGCCTCGGCCGCCCGAGGTCGACGGGCATATTCCGGGCCGAGCGAGATTGTTCTACAATCCTACAGGTGACCGACGAGCTGCTGGACCAGGTCCACGACGCCGCCAGGCGGGCCCGAGTCGCCGCCAAGACCCTCGCGACCGCCAACACGCAGCGCAAGAACACCGTGCTGCTGGCGATGGCCGACGCCCTCGAGGCCAAGGCCGCCGACATCATGGCCGCCAACGAGCAGGACCTCGCCGCCGGCCGGGCCGCCGACATCGGCGACGCCCTGCTGGACCGGCTCGCCCTGAACGAGAAGCGGATCGCCGGCATCGCCGACGGCCTGCGCTCGGTCGCCGGCCTGCCGGACCCGGTCGGCGACGTGCGCCGCGGCTCGACCCTGCCCAACGGCCTGGAGCTGCGCCAGGTGCAGGTGCCGCTGGGGGTCGTCGGCATCGTCTACGAGGCTCGCCCGAACGTCACGGTCGACGCCGCCGGCCTCACGCTCAAGGCCGGCAACGCGGTGCTGCTGCGCGGCTCCTCCAGCGCCGAGCACTCCAACACCGCGCTGGTCAAGGTGTTGCGCGAGGTGTTGGCGGACAACGACTTCCCGGCCGATGCGATCCAGCTGCTGCCGTGTCACGACCGTGCCTCCGTGCACCACCTCATCACCGCCCGCGGCCTGGTCGACCTGGTCATCCCACGCGGCGGAGCCGGCCTGATCTCCGCCGTCGTGCAGCAGGCGACCGTGCCGACGATCGAGACCGGCGTCGGCAACTGCCATGTCTACGTGGACCGGGCCGCCGATCTCGAGATGGCGCACCGGATTCTGATCAACTCCAAGACCCGCCGGCCCAGCGTGTGCAACGCCGCCGAGACCGTGCTGGTGCACGCGGACGTCGCCGAGCGGTTCGTGCCCGAGGCCGTGCGCCGGCTCAAGGAGCACGGCGTCACCGTGCACGGCGACAAGCGCGCCGCCGAGCTGGCCGACGTGGTGCCGGCCGTCGACGCCGACTGGGACACCGAATATCTCTCCCTGGACATCGCCATGCGGGTCGTCGACTCGCTGGACGAGGCCGTCGAGCACATCGGCGAGCACGGCAGCGGCCACACCGAGGCGATCGTCTCCGACGAGGTGCGGGCGGCACGGGACTTCGTGGCCCGGGTCGACGCGGCCGCGGTGATGGTGAACGCCGCGACCTCGTTCACCGACGGCGGCGAGATGGGCCTGGGCGCGGAGATCGGCATCTCCACCCAGAAGCTGCACGCCCGCGGCCCGATGGGGCTGGCCGAGCTGACCTCGACGAAGTGGGTGGTGTGGGGCGACGGTCACGTCCGCGCCTCCTCCTGATCCCGCCGGTACGTTC
This sequence comes from Kutzneria sp. NPDC052558, assembly GCF_044547355.1. Taxonomy (NCBI): domain Bacteria; kingdom Bacillati; phylum Actinomycetota; class Actinomycetes; order Pseudonocardiales; family Pseudonocardiaceae; genus Kutzneria; species Kutzneria sp. NPDC052558. The sequence continues at coordinate 115,799 of NZ_JBIUAG010000002.1, read as the reverse complement.
ACGGGCGTGACTTCAGAAGCGCCCGAACACCGCAGACGTGACGCATCGGCGACCAGGGCGGCCTTGCTGCGCGCCGCCCAGGAGCTGTTCACCGAACGCGGCTACGAGCGGACGACGGTCCGCGACATCGCCGACCGGGCGGGCGTGAACCAGGCGCTGCTGTTCCGCTACTACGGCAGCAAGGAAGACCTGTTCCACGTCGTGCTGGCCACCGAGAACCAGGCGCTGGTCACCGAGTCGCCGCCCGAGCAGCTGCTGGCCAGGACCCTGGCCCGAATGCTCAACCCGGACCGCGTGGACGCCCAGGAGAGCGTGTGGCTGGCGGCGTTGCGCTCCAGCAATCACGACAGCGCCGCCGACGCGATCCGCAAGCAGCTCAGCCAGGACTATCTCCAGGCGCTGGGCTCGCTGACCGACGCCGGGGACGCCGACCTGCGGGTCGACCTGGCGCTGGCCTTGATCGTCGGGGTCGGCACGCTGCGTTCTGTCGTGCGCAAGGAGCCCCTGGCCAGCGCCGATCCGGAGGCCGTGGCCCGGCTGGTGCTGAAGGCCGCGGCCGTGCTGCTCGAGAGGGTCGACACCGATCCCATCAGTTGACGCGGGGTAGCCGGATGCTTATCGTCAGAGATGTAAGCGGAAGCTTACATCTCAGTTCGGCCATGGGGAGCCTGACATGACGACAGTCGACCGCGGTGCGTGCCCTTACCCGTTCAGCGAGGCCCAGCGCCTTGACCTCGACCCCGAGTACGGCCGGCTGCGCGACGCCGGCGAGCTGGGCCGGGTGCGCATGCCGTACGGCGGCGAGGCCTGGCTGGCCACCAGCTACGACGACGTCAAGACCGTCCTGGGCGACCAGCGGTTCAGCCGCGCCGCCACGCTCGGCGCCGACGTCCCCCGGGCCATGCCGCTGATCCAGACCGACTCCAGCCTGCTGACCATGGATCCGCCCGACCACAGCCGGCTGCGCAAGCTGGTCGCGAAGGCGTTCACGATGCGGCGCATCGAGATGCTGCGGCCCCGGGCGCAGGAGGTCGTGGACGGCCTGCTCGACGACATCGAGGCCCAGGGCCCGCCGGCCGACCTGGTCGAGGGCCTGGCCCTGCCGCTGCCGATCACCATGATCTGCGAGCTGCTCGGCGTGCCCTACGAGGACCGCGCGCAGTTCCGGGCCTGGTCGGACGCGGTGCTCTCGCTGACCGCGCACTCCGTCGAGGAGATCCAGGCGGGCCGGGACGCGCTCAAGGCGTACCTGGCCGACCTGGTCGCGACGCACCGCAAGCAGCCCAGCGACGACCTGCTCAGCGAGCTGGTCCGGGCCCGTGACGAGGAAGACCGGCTGACCGAGGCCGAGCTGGTCCAGTTCGGCATCACGCTGCTGGTCGCCGGGCACGAGACGACCGCCAACCAGACCGGCAACTTCATCTACACGCTGCTGTCCCAGCCGCACCTGCTGCGCCAGCTCCAGGACGACCCCGGCCTGCTGAACCCGGCCATCGAGGAGCTGCTGCGGATCACCCCGCTGGGCGCCAACGTGAGCTCCCCGCGCATCGCCCTCGAGGACGTGGAGCTCAGCGGCACGGTGGTCAAGGCGGGCGAGGCCGTGCTGACCGCGATGGCCTCGGCCAACCGTGCCGGCGACGTGTTCGACCACCCCGAGGAGATCGACTTCCATCGGGAGAACAACCCGCACATCGCGTTCGGCCACGGCGTGCACCACTGCCTGGGCGCGCAGCTGGCCCGGCTGGAGCTCCAGGTCGCGGTCGGCACCGTGCTGCGCCGGCTGCCCGGCCTGCGGTTCGCCGTGCCGGTGGAGGAGGTGCCGTTCAAGCAGGGACGGCTCATCCGTGGCCTCCAGGCGCTGCCGGTCGCCTGGTGAGAGAAGATTGACCCGTTCCTGGACCGGCTGAGGAGGACAGCGTGACGGAAGACGGCCGCTGGCAGATTTCGATCGACTCGGGCACGTGCATCGGCTCCGGCGTGTGCGCCGGCACCTCGCCGAAGTACTTCACGCTCGACGGCGGCTACGGGACCCCGGTCGCCGACGAGGTCGACGCCGACGAGGAGGTGGTCACCGCCGCCGAGTCGTGCCCGATGGAGGCCATCCTGGTGCGCGAGGTCGGCACCGAGAAGGTCGTGGCCCCGCTGGACTGAGCGGTTCGGGGCGCCTGCTGCCGGCGGGCGCCCCGGCCGCTCGACTAGCCGTTCCTCACACTTCGGCGTGCGCGCAGGCCGTTCGGGTGAGGGCTGCCTACGCTGGACCGTTATGACCGACAAGCGCCGGATCGGGGTCATGGGCGGCACCTTCGACCCGATCCACCACGGCCACCTCGTGGCGGCCAGCGAGGTCCAGGCCAAGTTCGAGCTGGACGAAGTCATCTTCGTGCCGACCGGGCAGCCCTGGCAGAAGGACGGCCGCGACGTGGCCGCCGCCGAGGACCGCTACCTGATGACAGTGATCGCGACGGCGTCCAATCCGCGGTTCTCGGTCAGCCGCGTGGACATCGACCGCGGCGGCCCCACCTACACCGCCGACACGCTCGCCGACCTGGCCGACCGGTATCCCGACGACGACCTGTTCTTCATCACCGGCGCGGACGCGCTCTCGCAGATCGTGTCCTGGAAGCGGGTCGACGAGCTGTTCACCCGGGCCCATTTCATCGGCGTCACCCGGCCGGGGTTCCGACTCGACGGGCACCACCTGCCGGAGGGCTCGGTGAGCCTGATCGAGGTGCCCGCGATGGCCATCTCGTCCACGGCCTGCCGCGCCCGGGTCTGCGTCGGGCAGCCGGTCTGGTACCTGGTGCCGGACGGGGTGGTGCAGTACATCACCAAGCGCGGCCTCTACCAGTGTTGACCTGACGGGAATCCCCCGATCCGGCGCCTGGACCGGGGGACCCGTACTCGTCAGTCCTGGCGCGCTATCGCGTACGCCCGACGGGACGAAGCGCGAGCGCGCCGAGAGACTTCCCGAGCATTCGCACACCTCCCTTCGGTTGGGCCACCCCTTGCGGCCGTGTGCCGATATCTGATCGCGAGGGCCCCACCCAGGTCAACGGGTTTTTCGCGGGACCGGGGACGGTACCCTTTGCACTCAACCGTAGGTAAACAACGCTGGGAGTGACGTGGCAGCCACCGACGAGGCACGACGGCTGGCGCTGGTGGCCGCGGCAGCGGCCGCCGACAAGAAGGCGCACGACATCAAGGTGCTGGACGTGTCGAACCAGCTCGTGATCACGGACTGCTTCGTGATCGCGTCGGCGCCCAACGAGCGTCAGGTCGGCGCCATCGTGGACGCCGTCGAGGAGAAGATGCGGGAGGCCGGCACCAAGCCGGTCCGCCGCGAGGGCGCCCGTGAGGGCCGCTGGGTGCTGCTCGACTTCGTCGACGTCGTCGTGCACGTCCAGCACACCGAGGAGCGCGTCTTCTACGGCCTGGAGCGGCTGTGGAAGGACTGCCCGGAGATCCCGTTCGACGACGGGGCCAGTGAGGACGGTTCATGACCCTGAGCAGAATCCTGCTGTGGCGGCACGGGCAGACCGAGCACAACGCCAGCGGCCACTGGCAGGGCCACCTGGACTCCCCGCTCACCGAGCGGGGCCGGGAGCAGGCGCGGGCCGCGACGCCCGCGCTGCTGGCCTACGAGCCGCACCTGGTGGTCGCCTCCGACCTGCGGCGGGCCACCGACACGGCGAAGATCCTGGTCGAGGCCAGCGGGCTGCCGCTGCGGCTGGACAAGCGGCTGCGGGAGACCGACATCGGCGATTGGCAGGGCCTGACCTCGGTCCAGGTGGACGCCGGGTACCCGGGCGGCATCAAGACCTGGCAGGCCGATCCCACCTGGGCCCCACCCGGCGGGGAGTCCCGGGTCGAGGTGGCCACGCGGGCCCATGAGGTCGTCAACGAGCTGGACGAGGAGCACGACGGCACCGTGCTGCTGTGCGCGCACGGGGGGCTGATCACCGCGCTGACCGCGCAGCTGCTGACCATGCCGGTGCCGATCTGGCCGCAGCTGGGCGGGCTGAGCAACTGTCACTGGGCGGTGCTGGGGCGGCGTCCCGGCGGCGACGGCCGCTGGCGGCTGCTCACGTACAACGCCGGCGCGTGAACCTGCTCGTCCTCGGCGACTCGCTCAGCTTCCACGGGCCGGTCGGGCCGCTGGCCGCCGACGATCCGCGGCTGTGGCCGTCGGTGGCGGCCGGTGAGCTGGGCGGCGCCTCGGAGCTGATCGCCGGCTTCGGGTGGACCGCGCGGGACGCGTGGTGGGCGGTGACGGGGGATCCTCGGTTCTGGGCGGCGCTGGCCAAGACCGACGTGCTGGTGCTGGCGGTGGGCGGCATGGACACGCTGCCGTCGCCGCTGCCGACGTACCTGCGGGAGGGGCTGCGCTATCTGCGGCCGGATGCGCTGCGGCGGCGCGTCAGGGCCGCGTATCTGGCTGCGCAGCCGGTGTTGTCGCGGCTGCTCGGCGGCCGACCGGTCGCGCTGCCGGCCCCGTTGACGGAGCGATACCTGGACGACTGCGTGCGGGCGGTGCGGACGCTGCGTCCAGGATTGCCGGTGGTGGGCATGCTGCCGCCGGTGCACCACGCCGCCGTGTACGGCTACGTGCACACCGGGCGGCCAGCCGGGGAGGCCGCCGTGCGGCGATGGGCCGGGCGGCACGACATTCCGCTGCTCGACCTGCCCGGCCTGATCGGGGACCACGTCCGCGGCGGGCAGGGCAACCCGGACGGGATTCACTGGGGATTCGACGCGCACCGCGCCGTGGGCCAGGCGTTGGCGGACATGGTCCGCCGCCTCGACCACGTCAGCACGTAGGCTGGGCGGCCGTGTCCGTCGCAGTCGTCACCGACTCCACCGCGTACCTGCCGGAAGGCTTCGCCGAGCGGCGCTCGGTGCGGGTGATCCCGCTGCATGTGCTGGTCGACGGGGTCGGACGGCTGGACGGCGTCGATTTCGGGCCGGCCGAGCTGGCCGGGGCACTCGGCGACCGGCGGACCGTCACCACGTCCCGGGCCAACCCCGCCGAACTGGCCGCCGAGTACCGCAAGGCACTGGAGGACGGGGCCGAGGCCGTTGTCGCCGTGCACCTGTCCGGGGAGCTTTCCGGCACGTGGAACGCGGCGTGGATGGCGGCCGAGGAGGTCGGGCCGGACCGGGTGCGGATCGTCGACTCCCGTTCCACCGCCATGGGCCTAGGGTTCGCCGTGCTGGCCGCCGCTGACGCCGCGGCCGCCGGTGCCTCCGCCGCCGAGGTCGAACGCGCCGCCACCCGCGTCGCCGCCCGGGCCCGGACGTTCTTCTCCGTCGAGACCCTGGAACACCTTCGGCGCGGCGGCCGCATCGGCGCCACCGCCGCCCTCCTCGGCACCGCCCTGTCGGTCAAGCCCCTGCTGCACGTCGAGGACGGCCGGATCGTGCCGCTGGAGAAGGTCCGCACCACCAGCCGCGCCATCGCCCGCCTCGTCGATCTGGCCGCCAACGCCGCCGGCCGAGGCCCCGTCGAGCTGGCCGTGCACCATCTCGCCGCCCCCGAACGCGCCGCCGAACTGGCCGCCAAGCTCGAGTCCCGCCTGCCCAACTCACCCGGCTGCCTGGTTTCGGAGGTGGGCGCGGTGATCGGCGCCCACACCGGCCCCGGCGTGCTGGGCGTGGTGGTCGTCCCCGGCGGCCTCACGCCTCCGGCCTGACCCAGATGGCCTGACTTACCGGCCTGGCTCCGACACCGCGCGATGTCCCCTCGCGCGCCGAGCCGAACCCACCATCGTCCCACCGGCCCGCAGCCCCCAAGATCGCCTCCAGGGCAGTTGTCCACAGCCCCCGAGTTGTCCACATCTCGATCTTCACGCGCCTCCTCGACCGGCCCCCGCGCCCTAGCGTCGACGGCGTGCTCGATCGACTGCGCCCCGGCGCCTCCAACCACACGACCCAGGTGCGCAAGCGCCTGGCCGAAGTGCTCGGCGGCGCCGTGCCCGAACCGCAGGACCCGCCCGAGGACCGGGCCGGTCCGTCGGTCGAGCGCTGGCTGCCCGGAGGCGCCCGAGTCCGCCGCCCCCGAACGGCGGTGCTCGCCCTCGCCGGCGTGGCGGTGCTCGCCGCGCTGGCCGCTGCCCTGGGCATGTGGCTGACCCGGCCCGTGCTGGAACAGCCACCCGCGCTGCCCGCCCCCGCCTCCCCAACCGCCGCGCACAGTGCGGGGGCGGGCAGAGCCGGGCCGCCCGCCGGCGGCCCGATCGTCGTCAGTGTCGTCGGCAAGGTCGCCCGACCCGGCCTCGTCCAGGTGCCGGACGGCGCCCGCGTCGCCGACGCCCTACAGGCCGCCGGCGGTTCGCTGCCCGACGCCGACCTCACTCAGCTCAACCTGGCCCGCAAGCTTTCCGACGGCGAGCAGATCGCCGTCGGGGTGCCGCAACCGGCGGCCGCGCCGGGCCAGCAGCCGCCCGGCAAGGTCAACCTCAACACAGCCAACCAGGCCGAGTTGGAGACCCTGCCCGGCGTCGGCCCCACCATGGCGCAACACATTCTCCAGTGGCGCGCCAAGAACAGCCGTTTCCAGTCCGTCGATCAGCTCCGCGAGGTCGACGGCATCGGCCCCACCAGATTCGACCGTCTCAAGGACTTGGTGCAGACATGACCGATGCTCGGATCGACGCGGAAGCGGCCGAACGAAGCCGGATGGGGCACGCGGCCCGGTTTGCCAAGGCTTGCCGGCAACGCCTCGCGGTGGCGGCCCTTCCGGTCGCTCTCGTTTGTGGGCAGGAGTTCTGGTGGGCGCTCGTCGTCGCGGGCGTCGCGGCGGTGATCGAAGTCGTCCGCTACCTGAGGTCGCCGCCGTTCCTGCGCATGCGCCTCCCCGCCGGCAAGGAAATGGGGCCGCCGGATGACTGACACACGGATGGTGCCGGTCGCCCTGGTGGTGTGGGCGGTCGCGACAGTGGGCCTGGCCTGGGGCTGGCAGCTCAGTTGGCTGCTCGGTGTCCTGGCCGTGGTGACGTCCCTGGTGGTCGCCTTCCGCTCACTGCGGTGGCGTCCGCACGCGGTGTTGGTGATCGCGCTCGGTTCGCTGGCCACGTGCTGGATCGCGACGGTGATTCACGCCTCGGCGACGCATCCGTTGCGGCACGAGGCCGAGCGGGGTTCGATCGTCAGGCTTCGGGTCGAGGTGTCGGAACGGCCGAGACCTCTGCGCACGCAGGGATTCGGCAGCCGTCAAGGCGGCGCGGACCGTGTGCTTGTGCCGGCCGGCGACGTGGTCGTGTTGGCTCAGGCCAAGGACTGGGCCGATCTGCTGCCGGGGCAGTGGCTCACCGTCACCGGGCGGGCGGCCCCGGCCCGGGGCGGCGACCTGACGGTCGCGGTCGTGCAGGCCCGCGGATCGCCGGCCGAGGTGACATCGGCCCCGGTGTGGCAACAGGCTGCGGCGGTGCTGCGCAGCGGACTGCGGCAAGCGTCGGCGGTGCTGCCGGACGAGCAAGCGGGCCTGGTGCCGGGACTGGTCGTGGGCGACACCGCAACGCTGTCGCCGCGGGTGTCCGACGAGTTCAAGATCGCCGGCATGACCCACCTGCTCGCGGTCAGCGGCGCGAACCTGGCGATCGTCGCCGGAGCGGTGCTGTTCACGATCCGGTTGCTGGGTATGGGACCTCGGGTCGCCGGCGCAGGCGCGGGCCTGGCGGTGATCGGGTTCGTCATCCTCGCCGGTCCGGAGCCGAGTGTGCTGCGAGCGGCCGTGATGGGCGGCCTGGCCCTGCTGGCGCTGGTGCTCGGCCGAGAGAGATCGCTGCTGCCGGCGCTGGCCTGGTCGGTGGTGGTGTTGGTCCCGATCGACCCGTCGCTCGGGCTGAACGCCGGCTTCGCGCTGTCGGTGTTGGCCACCGGCGCCCTGGTGCTGGTCGCGCCAGGCTGGGCGATCTGGTTGCGGGGCAAGGGAATACCGCCGGGCATCGCCGAGGCGGTGGCGGCGCCGCTGGCCGCTCACCTCGTCACCGCACCGGTTGTCGCCGGCCTGTCCGGCGAGGTCAGCGTGGTGGCGGTGATCGCCAACCTGGTCGCCGAGCCGGTGGTCGCGCCGGCCACGGTGATCGGCGTGCTGGTGACCGCGGCGGTGCCGGTCAACCAGGGACTGGGGGAGTTGCTGGTCCGGGTGACGAGCCCGGAGGCGTGGTGGCTCATCCACGTCGCCCGCTTCACGTCGTCGATGCCGATGGCGAGCCTGCGGTGGCCGAGCGGACTGCTCGGCGCGGCGCTGCTGACGGCCGTGTTGCTGGTCGGCTGGGCCGTCCTGCGGTCTCGACGGTTGCGGGCCGTGGTGGCGGTGATCGTGGTCGGTGCGGTGGTGGTGTTGATGCCGGCCCGGCTCGCCGGATCGGGCTGGCCGCCGACAGGGTGGGCGATGGTGAGCTGTGATGTGGGGCAGGGCGACGCGCATGTGGTGACGACGTCCGATCCGGGCCGGGTGGTGGTGATCGACACGGGTCCGGATCTCAGCTCCATCGTGGGCTGCCTGCGGCGGCTCGGGGTGGTCAGCATTCCGCTGGTGGTGCTCAGCCACCTGCACGCGGACCATGTCGGCGGCCTGTCGTCGGTGCTCAGCGACTACCCGGTCGGCGTGGTCGGTGTCGGCCCGCTGCACGAGCCGGCGTGGGCATGGGACCAGGTGCGGCGGCAGGCCGCGAACGCGGGCGTGAAGGTGATGGACATCGTTGCGGGGCAACGATTCGAGTTACCGGGAGTGAGCATGACGGTCATCGCGCCGAAGGACGCGCCCCGCCATCTGGGGCCCAACGCCGACGGCACCCCGGTGAACGACGCGTCGCTGGTGCTGCGCGCCGACACACCGGGCGGCCGGATCCTGCTCACCGGCGACATCGAGCTGGAGGGGCAGGCCAACCTGTTGGCGGACAACGAGGATCTGTCCGCCGACGTGCTCAAGGTGCCGCACCACGGCAGCCGCTACTCGCTGCCGCGCTTCCTGGAGCGGGTGCGCCCCCGGGTGGCGATGGTCAGTGTCGGGGCCGGCAACCCGTTCGGGCACCCCAGTCCGATGATCGTCGACGCCCTGAAACGGGAAGGAGCAACGGTGTTGCGCACCGATGAGGACGGTGACGTGGCGGTCGTCGCGAGCCGTGACGGCCCGCTGATCGCCCGGCGCGGATCCGAGCGCGTCACGCACCGGTAGCGCCTTCGTGTAAACCCCGCTGCGGGACCAGCACAGGCAGGTCTCCCAGCACAGGCAGGCCTCACAGGGCAGATGCGTGTACCAACAACGTGCCGACCGGGTTGCCAGCCGGCGCGGGAATGATGGTGGTGTCGGCTGCGAAGCCCGCGGTGGTGAGCATCTGCTGCCACTGCTGGGCGGGGTAGTTCCACTTGCTGACGGCACGGCCGGAGGTAACGCCGGCCTCTGTGGCGGGCAGGTGTGAGAAGCCGAAGACACCGCCGGGGCGCATCCGCTTGCGTACCAAGGGAAGCAGGATCGCCGGGTCGGTAAACCACACCGCGCCGAAGATCGAGTACACGACGTCGAAGGTCTCGTCGGTCTCGGTGAGGAAGGTGACGGCGTCGGCGGTGACGAACTCCAAGCCCGGCAGATGCCCCCACTCCGTGGTGGCCGTGTCGGTTCTGCTGGGAGCAAGGTCCACCCCGATGCAGATCGCGCCCAGCGTGGCCAGGTGTGCGAGGTTCGAGCCGGTGCCCGAGCCCAGCTCCAGCACCCGCCGACCGGCCAGCTCGCCGAGCACGGACTCGTTGGGGCCGTGGTCGGGGTATTGGGTCCAGTTCAGCCAGGTGCTCGCGCCGGCGGTGTTGACCCACCGTCGGGGTCGAGCGTTGCTCGCGTAGCGTTCCCACGCCTCGGTGGCGCTCACCTCGGGTGTCCTCTCAGCAGTGGTGCCGCTGGTCTCGTGCCCGCAACGGCACGAGACCAGCGATCGTAGCGCCGGAACTACTTCTTGCCGCCGGGGCTGTCCGCGCAGCAGGCGTGGCACTGGTGGCAGTCGACCTCCAGCGCGCCCCACAGCTCGGTGTCCAGCGCGAACCCGGCCGCGCGGATGGCGGCGATGGTCTGCTGGAGCACCATGGGCTGGCTGGCGCGTTCCTCGGGCAGGTGCGGCACGTGGTGCAGGTAGGTGCCCGCGTGACGATGGCTGAAGTCGATGTAGCGGGGCGTGTCGAGCACGACGGAGTGCACGCCCTTGTCCACCGCCGGCGTCGGGCCCATCGCGATGTTTGGGTTCTCCGCCGAGGTGACCAGGTAGGCCACGGTCTGGCCGAAGGTCCGTTCGGCCAGCTCCCGATCCATGTCGTGGTCGCGCATGATCAGGCGGACCTCGCGCTCCCACATCTCCGAGGACACACAGGTGCGGGGGTCTCGAAGTTCTACTGCGGCAACGGTCATGCCAGTACTCCCTTCGATTTCGGTGGCCACGGGCGCCGGTGGCGCCCGTGGCGTCGGGGTGCGGTGGGCGCCGCGTCGTGTCGGGGTGGCCGACGCGGCGCCCACCGGTTAGATGGCCGCCGACGGGGAGGAGGCGAACGGGCCGGCGGCCGGAGCGCCGGGAATCTTCGGCGCGTGTCGGGGTGTCTGCGGTGAGCAGGTGGCGATGGGCGGTGGCCCAGACCGAGCACGGATACCGGCGGCGTCGGCGCCATCCGGAACACCGTAGGCACCGGCCTCGGGTGTCGGGGTGGTGCTGGTCCAGCAGGTCACGCCAGGCTGTGGTGAGGCGGAGGATCTCGGTGTCGATCAGCGCGGCGCGGGAGGCGGTGTCGCCGTCGGTGGCCAGCGTGTCCTGGTAGTCCAGGCGCCGGTAGACCTCGGTGGGAAGCGCCAACGCGGCAGGGTGAGGGATCACGGCTCCTTGGTGCCAGGTGCGTCGCCGACGTCCCAGGTGGTCACGGTGTCGGCCAGAGCGTGGGGTGCAGGTCCAGCGGGACCAGGAAGCCGATGGGCATCCCGGCGGCCTGGATGTGTCGGGCAGCGGCGTCGAAGCCGTCGCACGGCCAGGTCTGTTGCAAGCACAGCGGGCACACGGCTGGCTGGTCGGGCGCGGGCAGGTGCGCGGAGAGCTGCTCGATCGCCTCGACCACCTGGCCCGCCGGGCTGTCGATCGCCACGACCACAGCGGTGACCTCCCGCAACCAGCCCACCGGATCAGGCGGCGATCGGCGCGATTGGGTTCTGGTGGCGCGGCAGCCGACGACGGCCACCGCGCAGGTCGGCGATCAGGTCGTCGTAGCCGATGGACAACTCGCTGACGTGGTTGAGCAGGGCCGAGGCGAGGTCGACGCCGGCCGGGTCGTCGCGGTCCTTGACCAGGTTCCACTGCGTCCACGCGCCGGTCAGTCGGTCGACCAGCCCACCGAGGGACTCGGTGTGCACCGGCGCCTTCCGGTTCGCCGGCAGCGCCGCGTGCGCCCACTGGTCGATGCGGTCGATGAGCACCGCGCGGCCGGTGTCGACGGCGGCGACCGCGCGGGCCGCAGCGGCCAGCACGTGGTCGTCGGCCGCAGGGTCGCTTGTCACCTGGCGTGCTTCGGCACGCTGCCGGTGCTGGGCGGCCAAACCGGCCGCGGCGGCGAGGACCGGGTGCCGGTGGCCGTCGACCGGGGTGATGGTGCAGGTCCGGATGATCGCCGAGGGGCGGGGGACCTCGGCGGCCACAACGGCGCGGTCGGGATCCTGCACCGGACTCGGCTGATGATCATTGGCCGGTGCGGCCAGAGGGGTGTTCGTACTGGTCATCGCCGCTGCCTCCGTTACTGTGAGAGTCGCGTCACGTCGCTGTCGGTTACACAACCGCGAGCGGCGTACCGGAACCACAGCGGACACGCGGCAGGAGTGCGGCATCTGTGCCGCATCCACCGCTCTGACCAGCGGCGATCCGATCGGGTGACCCCCGGGTCGGACGCCGTGGCGGGAGGCTCGATGGCAGCCCGACGCAGACTGATCACGCGTCGCCGTGACCTGGGCCTGTCCCAGGAGGACATCGCCGCGTCGCTGGGCGTGGAGCGCTCGACAGTCGGACGTTGGGACAGCGGGGAGACCGCTCCGGCCTTGTGGTTGCGGCCGCGACTGGCGAAGCTGTTGGAGATCACTCGGACCGAACTCGGGGACATGATCGCCGAGGCCGACGACGACCGACCGGCCGCCACCGGCTGGCCCGACCTCGCGGAGAATGACGACATGGCCCTGTACCGTCGTGATCTGCTCCGCATGATCAGCCTGGCCGGTGCCCTGCTGGCTCTGCCAGCGGTCGAGGACGACCTCGCCGACACCGACGAGGTGGCCGGCTACGTGCGGCTCAACAGCCATCTGTGGCAGACGTTCGCGCTGACCTCCGCCAAGGCCACGATGCGGGCCGTGGTCTGCGAGCAGCTGCGGATGCTGACCGCCAGCCTGTCCCAACGGCACGGGCCTGCCACCCGACGACGGCTGTGCGCCCTGGCCGGAGACCTGTTCCAGCTGGCCGGAGAGATCCATTTCGACGCCAGCGACTACACCGCCGCCGCCCACTGCTACACCCTGGCCGCCGAGGCCAGCGAGAAAGCCGCAGCGTTCGACCAGTGGGCGTGCGCGTTGACCCGGCACGCGTTCATCTCCGTCTACGAGCGCAAGTTCACCGACGCCGCGCCGATGCTGGAGGCCGCCGCCGGGCTTGCCCGCCGGGGTGATTCCCAGCTGTCGACCCGCTACTGGGTCGCGGTCGTGCAGGCCGAGACCTTCGCCGGCCAGGGCAAGCTCGCCGACTGCCAGCGGGCTCTGGGCCGAGCGGAGGGCGTGCTGGAGTTGCACGGGCCGATGCACAACGGCGGGTGGCTGCGCTTCGACGGCTCCCGGCTGGCTGAGGAACGCGGCACCTGCTACGCCACGCTTGGCCGCCTGGATCTGGCCGAGGCCGCGCTGACCGACGCCTTGCGTCAGGACCTGTCCACCCGGCGACGTGCCAGCGTGCTGACCGACCTGGCCACGATCGGCGCCCAGCGCCGCGACCCCGACCAGGTGCTCGTCCACGCAGCTCCCGTGCTCGCACAGGCCCGCGCGACCAAGTCCGGCGTAATCACCAGCAAGCTGCGCGGGTTGCAGCCCCAGCTGGCGCCGTTGCTGGCCAACAAGCAGATCGCCCGGCTCAACTCCGACATCAACGGCCTGGTCGGGGCATCGGCTGCCCGATGACTACAGGGAGGAACGTGGTGCAGGACCAGCAGATCGAGGGTGGACAGGTGTTCCGAGAGGCGTGGATCGCCGGGGTCACCAAGCACTTCCCCGGTGAGCCCAAGGCCGGCTACATCACCCCGTGGGCCGACACGCCGGACTGGGAGCGCGCCGCCGCCGGTACCGTCTACGAGCAGGTCCGCGCGTTCCTCCACGCCACCGACGGCAACGCCGCCAAGCTCAGCCGCACGCAGAAGGGGCAGTTCGTCGCCGCCTGCTGGACCGGGCAGATCTACCAGCGCATCCCCGACCCCAAACCGTCCTACGTCGCCGAGTGGACCGACCTGCCCGCATGGCAGCAGGAAACCGACGCCGACATCTTCGAGCGCATTGAGCAGGACTGCGACATCGCCGAGTAAGCGGCACGGGAGGCGGTGTTCGGATGATGGCGCCGAACACCGGAGCACCGTCTCGGAAGCGATCATGATCGCGTACCGCATCGAAGCTGCGAGACGCGCAGTCCGAGTGCCAGCGGCGGAACCGTTTCCCAGGTGGGAGGCGCGGTGCCGAGGTGCGCTGCGGCGGGGTCCGCGGTAGGGCGGGCTACCGAGCGGAAGCCTACGCAGTCGATGGCGTCGGTGAGCCGAAGCGTGGGTGCGGCCTTGGCGCTCGTAGACGATGCCGGGTCGCGGCCGCCTGGGCACCAGGTCAGGCAGCCTCAGGCGTCTCGCGTCCCGACACAGGCGGGCGAGGCCCGCGGGGCTACCTGTGGCTGGCCGGTAGCTGGGGGCAGTCGGGTTGGAGAGGATCCCGGCGCGGATCACCACGAGTCGTCCACCAGTAGCGTGCCTTATTCGGTGGTGAGGATCAGTTTCTCGTGTGCCTGACCGGTGTCGAGGAGTTGGTGCGCGTGTGCGGCCTCGCGTAGCGGCAAGACGCGCTGGTCGCGTAGGCGGAGTGCGCCGGAGGCGAGCAGCGGCATGGTCTGGTCGAGGGCGTCCAGTGCACGGTCCGGGGTGGGGGCGGAGAACGCGATGCCGTGGTCGGCTGCGTGCTCGTCGGCGAGGGTGATCACCCGCGCGGGCCCGCCAGCGAGGTCGACGGCGTCGCCGAGCCCACCTTTGCCGGCGGCGTCGAGGACGGCGTCGACCTTGCCGACGTGGGCGTGCACCTGTGAGAGGAGGTCGGGCCCGTACGGCACGGGGATGGCGCCGAGTTCGCGGGCGAGGTCCTGGTCGCGCGGCCCGGTGGCACTGAAGACGGTGACGCCCTGGGACAGGGCGAGCTGGGTGGCGATCAGGCCGACCGAGCCTCCGCCGCCGAGCACGAGCAGCGTCTCGCCGGGGGCTACGCGCAGCTGCCGTAGGACACCGACGGCAGCTTCGGCCGAGGCCGGCAGCGCTGCGGCGTCGGCCCAGCTCACCGCCGCCGGCTTGGCCGTCCATGAGGAGGCGAGGGCGTACTGGGCGTATCCGCCGAGAGAAGGCAGCAAGGCCGCGACCTCGTCGCCGACCGCGACGCCGGTGACGGCGGGGCCGAGGGCGTCGACGGCGCCCGCGGCCTCGAAGCCGGGAACAGCCAGGGGCGGCAGCGGGAACACCCGTTGCAGGGCGCCGCGGCGGATCTTGAGGTCGGTCGGGCCGACCCCGGCGGCCAGCACGCGGATCCTGATCTGGCCGGGGCCTGGCTCGGGCGTGTCGACCTCGGACCAGGCGAGCACATCGGGCGGCCCGTACTTCGTCAGCACTGCTGCGTACATGGTTCCTCCTGGTCGCGGCGGCGTGTGCGGGATGATGTCGAGGTGGTGAGAAGAAGGCTTGGGTGCGATGTCACGTGACGATCAGGCCGCGCCGGCGCCCGCGCGCGGCTGGCTCAACAGCGACGAGCAACGGGCGTGGCTGGCCTACATCCGGATCCAGCTGCGCCTGACTTATGAGATGAACCGCCAGTTGCTCGCGGACAGCGGCGTGTCGCTGCCCGACTACGACGTGCTGACGGCGCTGGCCGTCGCCGACGACGGGCGGATGCCGATCACCGTGCTCGCCGCCCAGATCGGCTGGGAGCGCAGCCGGCTGTCCCACCACGTTCGGCGGATGGGCACGCGGGACCTCGTGACCTGCGGCCCGTCCGCCGCCGACAAGCGGGTCACCGAGGTGGCCCTGACCGGCCACGGGCGCGGCGTCCTCGAACAGGCGGCGCCCGGCCATGCCGATCTCGTCCGGCAGCTGTTCTTCGACGGATTGCCGGCCGAGCTCATCGGCCCGCTCACCGACGCGCTGGAGGGCGTGTACGCCAACATCATCAAGCAGGGCACGCTGCCGCCGCCCGTCGACTGGCGTCCCCCGCGGGACTGAGCCCTGGGTGTCGGTCATCGCAGGGGCCGGAAGCAGTCGCGCAGTTCGGTGACGAACAGGCTCGGTTGCTCGAAGGCCGCGAAGTGGCCGCCCCGCGGGATCTGGTCGTTCCAGTAGAACAGGTGGCTGTAGGTGCGCTCGGCCCAGATCTTCGGCGCCCGGTAGGTCTCCCGGGGGAAGACGCTGACCCCGACGGGCACGTCGACCTTGAGGGTGCGGAAGTCGGTGGTGAAGCTCTCGGCGTACAGCCTGGCCGACGAGGCCGCCGTGTCGGTGAACCAGTACAGGCTGATGTTGTCCAGGATCCGGTCGCGGCCGAACAGCTTGTCGGGGTCGAGGCCGCTGTCGGACCAGGCGCCGAGCTTCTCGTAGATCCAGGCCGCCTGGCCGGTGGGCGAGTCGGCGAGGCCGTACCCGATCGTCTGCGGGCGGGTGCCCTGCAGGAGCGCGTAGGCGGAGCCATCGGTGTTGAAGGTGGCGAGCTGGGCCAGCGCCGCCTGCTCGGCGGGCGTCGGGGGTCCGTCCAGGGGCGGCGGGCCGAACAGCACGGGCAGGTTGAGGTGGATGGCGGCCAGCCCGGCCGGCCGCTGCACACCCATCCAGGTGGTGACTCCGGCGCCCCAGTCGCCGCCCTGCGCGACGTACCGCGAGTACCCCAGCCGGGTCCCCATCAGGGTGTCCCAGGCCGCGGCGATCCTCGGCAGCCGCCAGCCCGGCTCCGTCGGCTTGTCGGAGAACCCGAAGCCGGGCAGCGCCGGGATGACCACGTCGAAGGCGTCCGCGGCGTTGCCGCCGTGGGCGACGGGGTCGGTCAGCGGGCCGATGACGTCGAGGAACTCCAGCACGGAACCCGGCCAGCCGTGGGTGAGGATGATCGGCAGCGCGCCGGAGTGGGGCGAGCGCACGTGGATGAAGTAGAAGGCGAGGCCGTCGATCGTGGTCCGAAACTGCGGCAGGCTGTTGAGTCGGTGTTCGAGCCGCCGCCAGTCGTAGTCCCGCCGCCAGTAGTCGACCAGGTCCCGCACTCGGGCCAGCGGGGCGCCCTGGATCCAGCCGGCGGCGGTCTCCTGGTCCGGCAGACGGGCGGAGGCCAGCCTGGCGTGCAGGTCGTCGATGTCGCCGCGCGGCACGTGGACCTGGAACGGGACGATCTCGCCGGGCCGCGCGGCCGGAGTCGCCGCGCCGGCGCGAGTGGCCCCGGCCGGCGCGGCGAGGGCCGCGGCTCCTGCTGCCAGCAGCATGCCGCGGCGGGTGACGGATGCGGTCATGACCGAAGCTCCTGAGGTTCGTGAGGCGCGGTGGGATTTGCGGCCGTGGGCCTAGCGCAGCGGCCTGAACGTGTCGCGCAGTTCGCGGACGAAGATCTCCGGCACCTCCCACGCCGCGAAGTGGCCGCCATGCGGGATCTGGTCGTTGAAGTGGATCAGGTTGCGGTAGCAGCGCTCCGCCCAGACGCGGGGCGCGCGCATGATCTCCCGGGGAAAGACCGAGACCCCGACGGGCAGGTCCAGCGACGGCCGCTTGGTGACCGGGTTCTGCCAGTAGATCCGGGCCGAGGACGCCGCCGTGTCGGTCAGCCAGTAGAGGGTGATGTCGTCCAGGGCCGCGTCGATGCCGAACGCCGGGGCGTGGTCGCCGTCGGTCCAGGCCGCGAACTTCTCGTAGATCCAGGCGGCCAGGCCGCTCGGCGAGTCGGCCAGCCCGTAGCCGACGGTCTGCGGCCGGGTGGTCATCTCCCTCAGGTAGCCCGCCCCGTCGGTGGTGAAAGCGGTGATCTGGGCCAGTGCCGCGGTTTCTTCCGGTGTCGGCACGGCGCTGACCGGGGGGTCGAACAGGAACGTCGGGAAGTTGGTGTGGATGCCGAGCAGTCCGGGCGGCGCCAGCTTGGCCAGCGCGTGGGTGACACCCGATCCCCAGTCGCCGCCCTGGGCGACGTATCGGGAGTAGCCCAGGCGCGTCATCAACTGGTGCCACGCCGCGGCGATCCGGTCGACCGTCCAGCCAGTGGCCGTTGGTCGGTCCGAGAACCCGAAGCCGGGCAGTGAGGGGATGACGACGTCGAACGCGTCGGCCGCGGATCCGCCGTGCCGCACGGGGTCGGTGAGCGGGTCGATGGTGTCGAGGAACTCGATGAAGGAGCCCGGCCATCCGTGGCTGAGGATCACCGGCAGCGCCCCGGGGTGTGGGGAGCGGACGTGCAGGAAGTGGACTCCCAGTCCGTCGATCAGGGTCCGGTGCTGAGGCAGTGCGTTGACGCGCCGCTCGAATCGACGCCAGTCGTATGCCTTGGCCCAGTAGTCGATGACAGCCTTCGCACGGGTGAGCGGCACGCCCTGTTCCCAGCCGCTGACCGTGCCCGCATCGGGCCACCTGGTCCGGGCCAGGCGTGCCTTGAGATCGCGCAACGCTTGCTCCGGGGCTTGCACGCGAAGCCGCTCGATGGCCGCTGTCGCCGGCGGGAGCACGAGGTCGGGCGGGACGCTCGCCTCGGCGGGTAGCTCGCCCAGCAGCAGCGCGGCCGGCGCAGCGGCCGCGAGGGTGGCGGCGCCGCCCGCGCGCAGCATCGCCCTGCGGGAGAACCGCCAAGCGTCGGGAAGGCCTTCTGGCTCGGTGATCTGGGCCATCGCCCGTTCAGCTCCTCGCGTCGGCACCTCGGCGGCGCGAGTTTACGTGACATGTCACGTAATGTGGAGACGCGACTCGCGGGAGTGCGGGCGCGGGCCGCCCGGTCTACAGCCGGCCGCCGGAGGCGCTGTCGCCGGACAGCCGCTGGGCCAGGTAGACCGGCACGGTGGAGGCCAGGATCAGGACGGCGGCGACGACGTTCACGATCGGGGCCTGGTTGGGCCGGAACAGGTTGTCGTAGATCCAGATCGGCACGGTCTCCAGGCCCGCGCCGAGGGTGAACGTGGTGACGATGATCTCGTCGAAGGAGAGGGCGAACGCGAGCAGTCCGCCGGCCAGCAGGGCCGAGCGCAGCATCGGGAACGTGACGAGCCGGAAGGTGGTGATGCCGTCGGCGCCGAGGTCCATCGACGCCTCCTCCAGGTTGTTGCCCATGCGGCGCAGCCGGGCCACGACGTTGTTGAACACCACGACGATGCAGAACGTGGCGTGCGCGACGATCGCGGTGAACAGGCCGAGGTTGACGCCGAGGATGGTGCGGAACGCGTTGTTCAGCGCGATGCCGGTGACGATGCCGGGCAGCGCGATCGGCAGCACGATGAGCAGCGACACCGGGTTGCGGCCGATGAACCGGTAGCGCTGCAAGGCGAACGCCGCCATGGTGCCGAGCACCAGCGCGATGGCGGTGGCCGACAGCCCGGCGATCACGCTGGTGCGCAGCGCGGCCAACGCGCCCTCGTTGGCGGCGGCCCGGCTCCACCACTCCAGCGTGAAGCCGGCCGGCGGCCAGCCGAACGTCGGATCGTCGTTGAAGGAGTTGAGGAACACGACCAGCAGCGGGAAATAGATCACGGCGAGGCCGAGCGCGAGCGCGGCCAGCAGCACGCGCCGGGTGGTCCGGGAGAAGGTCACGGCCACGCCTCCTGAGGACGTCGGGACTGGTGTGCCGAGCTGGAACCCGTTGGGCCGCAACGGCTCGGGCTAGCGGTCGGGGCCGGTGATCGAGGCCAGAAACAGGTGGTGGAGGTGGGCCGGGGGGATCCCCGAGCTAAAGGGTGTCGAGGGCGCCGGTGCGGCGGACCGCGGCCAGGTACAGCAGCATGATCACCACGGGCACGAGGGCGACCGTGGCGGCGAACGGCAGGTTGTTGGCGGCGCCGATGTTGTCGTAGACGACGTTGCCGAGCAGTTGGCTGGTGCCGCCGACGATCTTGACGGCGATGTAGTCGCCCAGTGACAGGGAGAAGGTGAAGATCGAGCCGGCGATGACCGCCGGCATGGCCAGCGGCAGCACCACCGAGAAGAACGTCCGCACCGAGCGGGCGCCGAGGTCGCCGGAGGCGTCGACGAGGGAGTCGGGCAGCCGGTCCAGGCCGGCGTAGATGGGCAGGATCATGTACGGCAGCCACAGGTACGACAGCGTGATCACGGTGGCCGGCAGGCCGTAGCCGGGGCCGTCCAGGCCGACCGGGGCGAGCAGCCAGTGCAGCACGCCGTTGCCGGACAGCATGGACCGCCAGGCGTAGGCCTTGACCAGGTAGCTGGCCCACAGCGGGGTCATCACGGCGATCACCAGCAGCCGCTGGGTCCGTCGGGAGGCGAACTTGGCCATGGCGAACGCCATCGGGAAGGCGATCACGGCGTCGATGACGGTGACGAGCACCGCGACGCCGACGGTGCGGATGGTGATGGTGCGGTACACCGCGTCCCGGAACAGGGTGGCGAAGTTGTCCAGGGACCAGCTCACCACCACCTGCCCGGTGAACACGTCGGTGGTCCAGAACGCGGTCACGAACAGCGCCGCTAGCGCGCCGAGGTAGGCGACGCCGAGCCAGGCCAGCGGCGCGGACAGCAGGATGCCCAGTCGCAGGCCCGGCGTGCGGTGCAAGTAGGCCGACAGTCGGCGGCGCGGTGAGGCGCCCGCCGCCGCGCGGTGCGAGGAGGCGCCCGACGGCGGGCGCTGCGGCGGGGTCGTGATCACGGCGGTCACGGGTCAGCCCTTGATCTCGGTCCAGGCCTGGGTCCACGCGCCGTAGTCCTCGCACTTGACGTCGGTGCGGCCGTCCAGGCACTGGGAGATCGGCGTGGTCCAGTAGGCGATCTTCGACGCGTAGGTGGCGTCACCGGCGTGGTAGGTGTCGCAGTGCTTGGTGTCGGTGGTCTGCGCGCACGCCTTGGAGTTGGCCGGCGCCTCGCCGAAGTACTCGGCGACCTGGGCGTTGACCTTGGGGCTGATGATGTAGTTCATCCACAGGTAGGCGCAGTTCTTGTGCTGCGACTTGGCCGCCACCATCCAGGTGTCCGACCAGCCGGTCGCGCCCTCGGAGGGCACCGCCGACTCCAGGGGTACCCCGCCGCTCTTGGTCACGTTGACGGTCACCTGCCACGCGGTGCCCAGGACGGTGTCGGCGCTGGTCAGGGACTGGCTCTCCTTGAGGTAGTCCGACCAGTACTCGCTGACCAGGGGGCGCTGCTTCTTGAGCAGGTCGACGGCGGCCTGGAACTGGGTGCTGTCCAGCGCGTAGGGGTTCTTGATGCCCAGGTCGGGCTGGTGCGCCTTGAGGTAGAGGGCGGCGTCGGCGATGTAGATCGGCGAGTCGTAGGCGGTGATCTTGCCCTTGTACCTGGAGTTCGGGTCGAACATCACCGACCAGGAGGTGGGGGCCGGGGTGACCTTGTCGGTGCGCCAGGTGAGCAGATTGGCGCCCCAGCCGTGCGGGATGCCGTAGGCGACGCCGTTGACGCTGTTCCACGACTGGTTCTTGAGGAAGCCGAACACGTCGTTGTAGTTGGGCACGAGCGAGGTGTTCACCGGCTCCACGTCGCCGGAGGCGATCAGCCGCAGCGAGGCGTCGCCGGAGGCGGACACCACGTCGTACTGGCCGGTCTTCATCAGGCTGATGGCCTCGTCGGAGGTGCCGAACGGCTTGACGTTGACCTTGCAGCCGCTCTGCTGCTCGAACGGGGTCACCCAGTCGATCTTCGGGTCGTTGGAGCCGTTCTCGGCGTAGCCGGGCCAGGCCAGCACCGAGAGTTGGCCCTCGGCCGCGCCGAGCTTGCCGAGTGCGGGCAGGGCCGGCGGGGTGAAGCCCTGGGTGCCGCCGGTGGCCGTCGAGTTGCCGGCGGTGGTGCCGCAGGCGGTGAGCGCGAGGCCCGCCGCGAGCAGCCCGGCCAGCAGCGCCGTGTTCTTCATGATCGACCTTTCATTCCGTGCCGGTGACCGGGAAGTTGTGCTCGTGCCGCCAGGTCAGCCGGACCCGGCCGTTGCTGAAGCCCGGCACGCCGTCGGTGTTCTGCCGGACCACGGACAGCTGTCCGCCGGCGTCCAGCGTCACCTCGAAGCGCATGGTCGCGCCCGCGTACACCACGTCGGTGACGGTGCCGGTCGCGCTGGTCTCGCCGGGACCGGCCGGGCGGGCCAGGTCGCCGTCGATGCGGATCTTCTCGGGGCGGATGCTGAACAGCCCGGCCATGCCGATCACCGTTTCCGCCGCGTGCCCGCCGAGCAGGTTGGAGGTGCCGACGAAGCCGGCCACGAACGCGGTCGCGGGCCGCTCGTAGACCTCCTGCGGGGTGCCGACCTGCTCGATCCGGCCGGCGTTGAACACCGCGATCCGGTCGCTCATGGTCAGCGCCTCGTCCTGGTCGTGGGTGACGAACACGAAGGTGATGTCGACATCTCTCTGTAGTTGCTTGAGTTCGCTCTGCATCGCGTGCCGAAGTTTCAGGTCGAGCGCGCCGAGCGGCTCGTCCAGCAGCAGCACCCGGGGCCGGTTGACCAGGGCCCGGGCCAGCGCGACGCGCTGCCGCTGCCCACCGGACAACTGGGACGGTCGCCGGCGGCCGAAGTCCTCAAGGCGCACGGAGCGCAGCGCGTCGGCGGCGCGGGACTCTCGCTCGGCCCGGGGCACGCCCTTGACCTTGAGCCCGTATTCGACGTTGCGACGCACGCTCATGTGCGGGAACAGGGCGTAGTCCTGGAAGACGGTGTTCACGTCCCGGTCGAACGGGGCCAGCCGGCTCACGTCCCGGCCGCCGAGTTCGATGGCGCCGGCGGTGGGCTGCTCGAAGCCGGCGATCATCCGCAGCACGGTCGTCTTGCCGGAGCCGGACGGCCCGAGCATCGAGAAGAATTCACCCGGTCGGATGTCGAGGTCGACGCCGTCGACCGCGGTGATCGAGCCGAAGCTCTTGCGTAGGCCGCGCAGCCGGACCGCGGGCACGTCGGCGGCCGCGGGCGGCGGGCCGCCGAGTGCGATGTCGGGGGCTTGGTGGGGCATCGCGGGCCTCCGGATCTCTACAGAGCCGATGTCCTGCCGAGCTGATGTTCCTGCTGGGCCGGTTCCACGGGGGGCTGATGTTCCTGCTGGGCCTGTCTTCTCCGGGCCGGACGTCCTGTGGGGCCGGCGTCCTACGAGATCGATGTGGCGTGCTACAGGGCGCTCATCACGTGCTTGACGCGGGTGTAGTCCTCCAGGCCGTAGAGCGAGAGGTCCTTGCCGTAGCCGGATTTCTTGAAGCCGCCGTGAGGCATCTCGGCGACCAGGGGGATATGGGTGTTGATCCAGACGCAGCCGAAGTCGAGGCGGCCGGCCATCCGCATCGCGCGCTGGTGGTCGGTGGTCCACACCGAGGACGCCAGCCCGTAGGGCACGCCGTTGGCGGCGGCCAGCGCCTCGGCCTCGTCGGCGAAGCGCTGCACGGTGATCACCGGCCCGAACACCTCGTGCTGGCTGATCTCGTCCTGTTGCCGCATGCCGGAAACCACGGTGGCGCCGTAGAAGTAGCCCTTGTCGCCGACGCGTTCGCCGCCACTGTGGACGGTCGCGTGCGCGGGGAGCCGGTCGACGAATCCGGCGACGCGGTCGAGTTGGCCGGCGTTGTTGAGCGGGCCGTAGTCGGCGGAGGTGTCGTCGGGGCCGCCGGTTCTGGTCGCCTGGGCGCGGGCGGTGAGGGCTGCGACGAAATCGTCGTGCGCCTCGGCGGCGACCAGCACCCGGGTCGCGGCCGTGCAGTCCTGGCCTGCGTTGAAGTAGCCGGCCATCGCGATCGTCTCGGCCGCGGCCTCGATGTCGGCGTCGGCGAACACCACGACCGGCGCCTTGCCGCCCAGTTCCAGGTGCACGCGTTTGACGTCCGCGGCGGCCGCGCCGGCGACCTCGGCGCCGGCCCGGACCGAGCCGGTGATCGACACCATCGCCGGGATCTCGTGGCTGACCAGTGCCCGTCCCGTGTCCCGGTCGCCGCAGACCACGTTGAACACGCCCGGCGGCAGGAACTCGGCGGCGATCTCGGCCAGCAGCACCGTCGAGGCCGGCGTGGTGTCGGACGGCTTCAACACCACGGTGTTGCCGGCCGCCAGCGCCGGCGCGATCTTCCAGACCGCCATCATCAGCGGGTAGTTCCACGGCGTCACCTGCGCGCACACCCCGACCGGCTCGCGCCGGACGAACGAGGTGTGGCCGGCCAGGTACTCGCCGGCCGACTTGCCCTCCAGGACCCGGGCCGCGCCGGCGAAGAAGCGGAGTTGGTCGACGACCACCGGCAGTTCCTCGGATGCCGTGAGCGCCAACGGTTTTCCCGTGTTCTCGCACTCGACGCGGACCAGCTCGTCGGCCCGGCTCTCCACCGCGTCGGCGATCTTCAGCAGCGCCAGCTGCCGCTGGGCCGGCGTCGTGTCGCGCCACGCCTCGAAGGCCGCCTTCGCTGCGTGCAGCGCACCGTCGACGTCCGCCGCACCGGCCACCGGCGCGGTGCAGTAGGGCTGGCCGGTCGCTGGATCCACGATGTCCACGCGCTGTTCGGAGACGGAGTCGACGTAGGCCCCGTCGATGAAATGGTGCAGCTGTCGCATCGCGACTCCCTGCGGTCCCGGATGGCGGAGGAGCGGGATGCCGGTAAACATATGAGACCATATGTCATATGGCAAGAGGGTGGGGCAGGATTGATGTGCCGGTCGGAATGGAAGTCGGGAAGGGCGAGGGTCGGTATGGGGCAGGCGAGGTCGCACGTGTTCGCGTCGCTGGGCGATCTCGGGCGGGCCGAGGCGGTGACGGCGCGGCTGGTGGACGCCATCTCGATGGGGCTGCTGGCCGACGGGGAGCAGTTGCCGAGCGAGGCGGAGCTGGCCGGGCAGTTCGGGGTGGCGACCGTGACCGTCCGGGAAGCGCTGGTGGCGCTGAGACAGCAGGGGCTGGTGGCGACGAGACGGGGGCGTGGTGGCGGAAGTTTTGTCATCACGCCGAGCGACGGATCACCGGCATCGTGGCGGCAGCGGCTGCGGGAGGTGTCGCTGAGCGAGCTGAGGGACATCGGGGACCACTACCTGGCGGTGGCGGGAGCGGCGGCGCGGCTGGCGGCGGAGCGGAGCTCGCCGGAGGACGTGGAGCGGCTGCGGCTGGCGACGGAGGACCTGCGCAGGGCGACCGAACCGGAAGGCGGGCGGGCGGGCGGCGCAGCGGAACATGCCGGTGCGGCGGGAGCGATCCCGGCCGATGGCGTGGCGGGGGAGTTGGCGGCGGCGAGGGCGGAGAGGCAGTTTCATCTGGAGGTGGCGGCGGCGGCGCAGTCGCCGAGGTTGACGCACCAGGAGGTGCAGTTGCAGGGGGAGCGGGGCGGGCTGTTGTGGTTGCCGCACAGTGCCAACGCGCACCTCGAGCATCGGGCGATCGCGGAGGCGATCGCGCACCAGGACGGGGAGCTGGCCAGGAAGTTGACGGAGGAGCACATTCTGCAGGCGGTGGATCGGCTGGTGGACATGCACCTGGAGCTGCTGGAGCCCTAAGCTTCCCCTCTGGATGGCTGACTGGGCCGGAGCAGCCGAGGTGGGCATGAAACGCGAGGACGAGGTCGTCGAACACGTCTCAGCGATCGTCGAGGACGTCTTCGACCGGCTGAAGCCGGTGCTGGTGGCGGTGGAGTCGCTGCTGGCGGACGTGGCGGAGGTCCGGGCCCGCGACCTGGACCGGGTGCGGCCGCAGGTGATCGAGGCGCTGGGCGGCCTGGTGGTCGGGGCGGGCTATGTGGCGGCGCCGCACGTGCTGGCCGACCAGGAGTACGGGTTCGAGTGGTGGACGGGCACGGGCCCGCAGCCGGAGCAGCTGTTCATCAGCCTGGAGCCGGGCAGCGCCAACTTCCTGGACTACACAAGGCAGTCCTGGTTCACGGTGTCGAGGGACACGGGCCGCCGGCACGTGAACGGACCGTACGTGGACTACCTCTGCACGGACGAGTACACGCTGACGTTCACGGTCCCGGCGCGGCGGAACGGGGCGTTCGCGGGGGTGGTGGGCGCCGACGTGTACGTCCGGGAGTTCGAGCATGTGCTGCAACCGAAGCTGCGCCACCTGGGATCGCGAGCGGCGCTCGTGAACGCGCAGGGCCGGGTGATCGTCTCCAACAGCGCGCGGCTGCCGACGGGCTCGCTGATGCGGGAGGCGGACGTGCCGGCCTGGTGGAACGCCGGCGCGCAGACGCGCGCCGGCGTTCGCCGCTGTGGGGATGCCCCGATCGTGCTGGTAATACCCTAGAACGGGAAGCCTCTTACAGGCCGAGGGCCTCGGTCACGGCGGCGGCGTTCGGCGGCACGACGGCCTTGGGGCCGATGCGGTCGGCGACGGCGTCGAGCGTCTTGAGACCGTCGCCGGTGATGAGCAGGACGGTGTCGGCGTCGGGGTCGAGCCGGCCGCTCTCGACGAGCTTCTTGGCGGTCGCCACGGTCACGCCGCCGGCGGTCTCGCAGAAGATGCCCTCGGTCCGGGCCAGCAGCCGGATGCCCTCGACGACCTCCTCGTCGGTGACGTCCTCGACGGCGCCGCCGGTGCGGCGCACGGTGTCCAGCACGTACGGACCGTCGGCGGGGGCGCCGATGGCCAGCGACCGGGCGATGGTGTCGGGCCGGACCGGCGACACGACGTCGGTGCCGGCCTTGTAGGCGGCGGACACCGGGGAGCAGCCGGTGGCCTGGGCGCCGAACACCCGGTACGGGGTGGCGTCGACAAGGCCGAGCTCGCCGAGCTCGCGGAAACCCTTGTCCACCTTGGTCAACTGCGAGCCGGAGGCGACCGGCACCACGATCTGGCCGGGCAGCCGCCAGCCGAGCTGCTCGGCGACCTCGTAGGCCAGGGTCTTGGAGCCCTCGGCGTAGTACGGGCGGACGTTGACGTTCACGAACGCCCAGTCCTCGTGCTCGGCGGCGAGCTGGGTGGCCAGCCGGTTCACGTCGTCGTAGTTGCCGTCGACGGCGATCAGGGCCCCGTCGTAGACGGCGGTGGTGAGGATCTTGGCCTGCTCCAGCGAGGACGGGATCAGCACGACCGACTCCCAGCCGGCGCGGGCGGCCGCGGCGGCCACGGCGTTGGCCAGGTTGCCGGTGGAGGGGCAGGCCAGCACCTTGAAGCCGAGTTGCCGGGCGGCGGCAAGGGCCACGGCCACGACGCGGTCCTTGAACGAGTGCGTGGGGTTGCCGGTGTCGTCCTTCACCCACAGGTTGCGCACGCCGAGCGCGGCGCCGAGGCGGTCGGCCTTGACCAGGCGGGTCAGGCCGGGCTCGGTGTTGGGGAAGCTCTGCACGTCGGTCGGCACCGGCAGCAGGTCGCGGTAGCGCCAGATCGACTTGGGGCCGGCCTCGATGCTCTCGCGGGTGACGCGGCCGAAGTCGTAGGCGACTTCAAGGGGGCCGAAACACTCGCTACAGGCGAATTCCGCGGCCAGCGGGATCTGGTGTCCGCACTCGCGGCAGCTCAGGGCGCGCGCGGGCCCGAGGTTGAACGCGGCGGTGGTGCGGGCGTCGACAGTCGAGGTCATGGGAGGTGTCTCCTCATCTTTCCCACGTGTGGGTCGGAATTGGCACCGTGATCGACACATGAAGACGTGTGTCGCCGGTTGCCGGGGCTTCAACGGGCCGTTCCCTCTGCCCCTCTGGATGAGCGGTGTTCAGTTGTGACTCGCACGGTACGGCACCGCAACCTGCGTACGCCAGTTGGCCGCCCAGCATGCGGGAGCCGATGGGCTGTCAGGGGGACGTGGAAGGATGGCCCCGTGAGTGCCGCCCCCGATCCGCTGCTGCTCGTGCTCGGCGATGAGGAAGTGCTGGTGGAGCGGGCCGTGCGGACCGCGCTGGCCACGGCCCGCCAGGCCGACGCGTCGGCCGATCTGACGCGGGTCCGGGTGACTGACCTCACCCCGCCCGAGCTGGCCGAACTGCTCAGCCCCTCGCTGTTCGCGGAGGGCAGGGTGGTGGTGCTGGAGGGCGCGCAGGAGGTCGGCAAGGAGATCGCCGAGGCGGTCCTGTCCTACGCCAAGGAGCCGGCCGACGGCATCGTGCTGATCGTGCTGCACACCGGCGGCGGCCGGGCCAAGGTGGCCAAGGACCTGCCGGGCGCGCTGAAGAAGGCCGGCGCGACGGTGGTGGAGTGCGCCAAGATCACCAAGCCGGCCGACCGGGACGCGTTCGTGCGCGACGAGGTGCGGCGGGCCGGCGGCAAGATCGATCCGGCCGGGCTGGCGGCGCTGGTCGAGACCGTGGGCACCGACCTGCGGGAGCTGGCCTCGGCCGCCTCGCAGCTGGTCTCCGACAACGACGGCCGGGTGGACGAGGCGGCGGTGCGCCGCTACCACCAGGGCAAGGCCGAGGTGACCGGTTTCGCCGTGGCCGACCTGGCGGTGGTGGGGGACCGGGCCGGCGCGATGGAGGCGCTGCGCTGGGCCATGCAGCTCGGCGTGCCGCACGTGCTGGTGGCCGACGCGCTGGCCGAGGGCGTGCGCACGGTGGCCAAGGTGGCCTCGGCCGGCCGGGGCGACCCGTTCCGGATGGCCGGCGACCTGGGCATGCCGCCGTGGAAGGTGAAGCGGGCGCAGGGCCAGGCCCGTGGCTGGACGCCGGCCGGGCTGGCCGACGCGATGCAGGTCGTGGCGGCGCTCAACGCCGACGTGAAGGGTGTCGCCGCCGACGCGGACTATGCGCTGGAACGGGCCGTGCTCAGGGTGGTCGCCGCCCATCAGATGGGCTGAATCCCGAATTCGCCGCTAGGCTCAACGGGGCAATAAACGATCCCGCGAATGGCTGCCCGATCGGGCAGTCTGCCACGTCACGGCCCGTTACGGGCGATCTCGGGCGTAGGGTCGGGTTGTCGGCACGGAGTGGCCGGAATTGGGTTCTTGGGGGCGGTTCGTGCCGTGATGAGGGGGCGTTCGAGCAGTCCGTCGCGGGTATGTGACGGACTCTCATAGCATTTCGCGGCTTTGTGAGCCGATAGCTACATGCACGCGCAGTAATCGTACGCAGTGAACTCTCGAGGCCCCGGTGGTCCGTCTGGGGGAGAAGTGTGCCGGGCGGGGGGCCGCGACCGTGGATCGAGGTCGAATGCGCAAGCTCTTACCTTTGTTGTCAGCGTTGTTCATGCTCGTGGCCGTCGCCCAGACGGCGTCCGCGCAGACCGCGCCGACGCCGACGGCGGCGTCCGGATCGGGCTGGCGGGTGGTGGACGGCCAGCCGGCCTGGACCTCGCCGACGCCGCTGACCGGCGACGCGGCGGTGGAGTTCTGGTCGGACGGCCAGCTTCTCGGCCGGGCCCGCTCCTCCGCGGACAGCCGCACCTTCTCCTTTCCCGGCACGAACTTGGGCGACCTCAGCAAGATCGAGGTCCGGGCCGGCGGCCGGCGGCTGGACGCCCCGGAGAAAACGACCTTCGGGCCCCAGCGGACTCCGTCCGCCCTGCCCCCGCTTCAGCCGGCGGGCGCGGTGGATCCGGGAGCCCCGGGCCAGTACCAGACCGTGACCGGTGAATATGAGCTCGACTCGGTCAAGCTGCCGGGTTACGCGCAGCCGATCGAGATGAAGGCCGTCGTGGTGGGGCCGCGCGACGCCCCGGGCAACCGCCCGCTGGTGCTGTTCCTGCACGGCCGCCACGGCACCTGCTACGACCCGACCAACGTCGACAACCAGCCCTTCACCTGGCCCTGCCCGGCGGGCACGCTGTCGATCCCGAGCTACCGGGGCTACCTGCAGACCCAGCAGCTGCTGGCGTCGCAGGGCTACGACACGGTCTCCATCTCGGCCAACGGCATCAACGCCCAGGACGCCTTGACCACGGACGCGGGCGCGCAGGCCCGCTCGACCCTGGTCCGGCTGCACCTGGCGCACTGGGCGGACTGGGCCGGCGCGGGTCGCGGCTCGGCCCCGCAGATCGTGCAGGACGCCCCGGTCGCCGACATGTCCAAGGTCCTGCTGGTCGGGCACTCGCGCGGTGGCGAGGGCGTCAACCAGGCGGCGCTGGACAGTCTGGCCCCGCCGCCGTACGACACGGGCTACTCGGGCCCGGTGCGCTGGACCATCCGCGGCGACGTGTTCATCGCGCCGACCATCTTCGGCCAGAACCCGACCCCGGACGTGCCGTCGGTGACCTTCCTACCGGCGTGCGACGGTGACGTGTCCAACCTCCAGGGGCAGCAGTACATCGACTCGGCACGGGGCGTGAGCCGGGGCAGGGCCCTGCACAGCGCCCTGTACGTGGCCGGTGCGAACCACAACTTCTTCAACTCGGAGTGGACGCCGGGCGTGGCCGTGGCGCCGGCCATCGACGACTACTTCGCCGGCGGCGACCCGAATCCGCTGTGCGACCCGGGACAGCCGGCCCGGCTGACCGGCACCCAGCAGCGGGCGGTCGGCGCGACCTACGTGGCCGCGGCGGCGCGCCTGTTCATCGACCACGACCCGCGGGTGCAGCCGCTGCTGGACGGCTCCGGCGTGCGGGCCCCGTCGGCCGACCCGGCCCGGGTCCTCGGCGCGGCGCTGGGCGCCAACCGCACGCCGGTCGTGATTCCGGACGCGAACACCGCCATCAGCGGCAGCGGCAAGCTGTGCGACGAGATCAACGCCGACACCGCCTGCCTGCCGCAGTCCGTCGGCTTCAAGTCACCGAACACCGTGCGGCTCACGCCGGCCCCCACCGAGTCCGGCCGGTCCGCGATCGACGTGAGCTGGTCCTCGGCCGGCACGGCCGCGGTGATCCAGCCGCCGAAGCCGGTGCTGCTGGTCGGCAACCAGTCCCTGGCGCTGCGGGTGATCGTCCCGGAGAACTCGACCGGCACGGCGTTCGACGTGGCGGCCGTGGACGCGGGCGGTCATCGGACCAAACTCGGCAAGGTCACGGTGAACGGCCTGCCCGGCGTGGCCCGCACGATGTCCTACTGGGCCCAGGAGGTTCGGGTCCCGGTGCCGCCCGTATTGCAGGTGGCCAAGCTCGAACTGACGCCGTCCACCGCGAGCGGCCAGGCCTGGGTGCTCGACGTCAACGGCTGGCGGCCCGGCCTGCCCGACCCGGATCCGGCCCCGCTGACCCGGGTCGACCTGGGCCAGTTGTCGGTTCCCGAGGGCAACTCGGGTTCCAGGGACTACCAGGTCCCGGTGACCGTGACCGGTGACGGCGGCGGCGCGCTGAAGGTGTTCCAGAGCGACTCGACCGGCCGGACCTGGACCGAGAAGGACGTGACCCTCGCGCCCGGGCAGCACACGCTGAACCTGTCCGTGACGGTGGTCGGGAACACCCGCTGGGGCGGGGACTACCTCGTCGGCTCGATCGTCAAGGCGGCCAGGGGCACGGTCGTGGGCGCCTACCGGGGCGGGGTGCAGGTCCTCAACGACGACCCGGCCCCCAAGGTCACCCTGACGCCGTCGGCCACCGCGGTCGCCGGCGGGACCCTGACCTGGCACGTGTCGCTGTCCGAGGCGGCCGACACCAGCGTCTACTTCGAAGGCGCGTTCACGGCGCCGGCGACCGGGCCGGAGCTGACGACCACGGACGTGGACCCGGCCTGGCTGAAGACGTGGGGCGTCGATCCGCTGCCGTCACGGCCGCTGTCGTCGGTGGGGCAGATCTGGCTGGAGCAGGTGATGCCCGCCGGCACGACCGACGCCGACCTGACGCTGAAGACCGTGGCCACCGGCGCGACGACCCCGGACAAGCAGGTCCAGCTGCACATCGGGGCCTACCCCGACGGCCTGGGGGTGGACACCACGGTGACCGGCACGGTCACCGCCCACTGACCCCGATGTCATGAAGGGCCCCTTACTGACGTTCAACGTCAGTAAGGGGCCCTTCATGACAACAGCAGCGTGCTCAGCCGATCTTGTTCACGGCCGCGGCGAGCGCCGACTTCTTGTTGGCGGCCTGGTTGGCGTGGATGACGCCCTTGCTGGCCGCCTTGTCCAGGCTGCGAGAGGCGGCGCGCACCAGCTCGGTGGCCTTGTCCTTGTCACCGGCGGCCACGGCCTCGCGGACCTTGCGGATCGCGGTCTTCACACCGGACTTGACCGCCTTGTTGCGCAGGCGGGCAGCCTCGTTGGTCTTGATCCGCTTCTGCTGCGACTTGATGTTCGCCACGCGTCTACCTCTCAGTTCCTCACGGCTTGTCCGTGTCGCACTTCACACGGCACCCGGAGACCGGGTCTTCCTCCACAGCGGAACGCCGCACGACACGAGCAGCCAGTCTAACGCACCGTGAACGGCGCCTGCGCACTGCCCACGACCACGCTGTACGCGCCCTTCTCGACCTCCCGCTTGCCGGTGGCGTCCACGTCGCCGACGGTGACCGCCAGCTTGCTGACGTCGAACGTGACCTGCACGGTCTTGGACTCACCGGGCTTGAGGTCCACGCGGGTGAAGCCGACCAGCCGCTTGTCCGGCACCAGCACCGGGCTGACCGGCTGGTGCACGTACACCGGCACGACATCGGTGCCGGCCACCGCACCGGTGTTGGTCACCGTCACCGACACCGTCTGCTTGCCGTCGGCCCGCACGGTCGGGGCGCTCAGCGTCGGCGCGGAGGTGGCGTAGGTGGTGTACGAGAGGCCGTAGCCGAACGGGAACAGCGGGTCGTAGCCGGAGCTGGGGCCGCCGTTGGTGCCGGGCAGCTGGTCGTAGGACATCGGCTCGTCGCCGACGGTCTTCGGCCACGACACCGACAGCTTGCCGCTCGGGTTGGCCTTGCCGAACAGGATGTCGGCCAGGGCGTGCCCGCCTTCGGAGCCGGGCAGCCAGTCGGCCAGCAGAGTCGGCGCGCTGGCCACGGAGCCCAGCACCAGCGGCCGGCCCAGCATGAGCACCACGACCACCGGCTTGCCGGTCGCCTTGAGCGAGTCCACCAGGGACTGCTGGGCGGCGGTCAGGGCCGGGTTCTCGTTGTCGTTGTTGCCTTCGGCCCCGGCCTTCTCGCCCAGCACCACCACGACGGCGTCGGCGTCGGCGGCCTGCGCGACGGCGCTGGCCTGGTCGGTCGCGGCGACGACGTTGGCGTTGGGCACGGCTTCCTTGATGCCCTGCACCGGCGTGACGACCGGCGGCGTCGGGCCCTTGGGGTCAACGCCCTGCCAGTTCACGGTCCAGCCGCCGAACTGCTGGGGCGGGTTGTTCGCGCTGTCGCCGGCCACGACGATCTTGTGCACGCCGGTGGACAGCGGCAGTGTCTTGTTGTCGTTGCGCAGCAACACGGTCGACTCGGTGGCGGCCTGCCGGGCCAGGTCCAGGCCGGCCCCGTTCACGATGCCGTCGGCCGCGTTCTCGTCCACGAACGGCTTCTCGAACAGGCCCAGGTCGAACTTGAGCTTGAGGATCCGGCCCACGGCCTCGTCGACGCGCCGCTGGCTGATCAGTCCGTTGTGGACGTCGTCGATGAGCGCCTTGGTGTAGCCGGCGGCGTCGGCCGGCTCCATCGCCATGTCCACGCCGGCGTTCACGCTCATCGCGATGGCGGTCGGGTAGTCCGGGGCGACGTGGTACCTGGTGGCCAGGCTGGCCATGTCCGACCAGTCGCTGACGGTCACGCCGTCGAAGCCCAAGCGCTGGCGCAGCTCGGTGGTGAGCATGAACTTGGAGGCGTGCACCGGAATGCCGTTGACGGCCCCGGAGTTGGCCATCGCGGTTTTCGCGCCGGCGTCGATCTGCGGCTGGAAGGCCGGCAGGAACACGTCCTGCAGCTCGCGGATCGGGATCTGGGCCGGCACCCGGTCATGGCCGTTGATCGGCTCGGAGTAGCCGGCGAAGTGCTTGGCGGTGGCGGTCAGCTTGGCCGTCGCGCCCTTGCCGTCGTAGGCCTGCATGCCCTTGACCAGCGCCGCGGACAGGCTGCCGGCCAGCGTCGGGTCCTCGCTCAGCGTCTCGTAGTAGCGGCCCCAGCGGGTGTCGCGGGACAGGTCGGAGACGGGCGCGAAGTTCCAGAACACGCCGGTGGCGCGCATGGTGGAGGAGGTGGCGGCGCCCATCTTCTCGGCCAGCGCCGGGTCCCAGGTGGCGCCGACGCCGATCTGCTGCGGGAACATGGTGGCGGTGACCAGGTTGTTGTCGCCGTGCACGCCGTCGGCCCCGTACAGCACCGGGATCTTGAGCCGGTTGTTGTCCAGGGCGTAGTGCTGGATGCCGTTGGTGATCTGGGCCCAGCCCTTGGCGGTGTTGTCCACCGGGTAGTCGCCGCCGCCGGACAGGATCGAGCCGACGTGCGCGTCCACCAGCACCTGCTGCTCGCACGAGGCGACCAGTGGGCCGTTGGCGTTGTTGCAGTCGCCGCGCAGCTTGCCGACCCTGATCTGCGTCATCTGGCCGACCTTCTCGGCCAGCGTCATCCGGCGCAGCAGGTCGTTGACCCGGTACTGGGTGGGGATCGTCGGGTTGAGGTAGATGGGTCTGCCGTGGTCGTCGGAGCCGAGGGGTCCGGTGGGGGACGCCTGGCTGCTGGACTGGGCCAGCGCCGTGGTGAGCGCGATGACCGCGGTCACCGCGAGGGCGGCGCGTAAGCCGGGGCGGGTTCGGGCCACTGTGCCTCCTGTTGTTCCAGGTAACGCAGTTGTCACCTTTGTCCGAGAGGCCCCGTGACCAGTAGCGCCGATCGGGGGATTTGGAAGCGCTCCCATCCCGGGATCTGGGCACGCACCGTGACATGTTTCAGAGATTTTTCAGTGCTGCCAACAGTTTTCTCTGGCCGGCAGTGGTGTGGACAACCCGTGCGGTCGTCACGCAGGGTGGGGATGTGGCCATCCCGGTCAAGGGTATTTACGCAGCTCAGCGCCGGATCGACGGCGATCGCCGGACGTTCCAGCATCTGATCACGGATGTGAACGGGCCTCGGCTCAGGCGTCCACGGTTGTGAACTATTTCCGCCGTCCGGGGGGTCACGCGAACACTCGGCCGGGCGCTAGCGTCCCGGGGTGCGCCGATATCTCATCGCCCTGTTCGCAGCCACGACCCTATTTGGGGGAGCGGCATTGAGCGTGGTCACCGCCGCCCCCGCGAGCGCCGACACCGTGGTCACCGACTACCAGGATCCGCTGACCGCGCTGCCGCCGGTCAGCAGACCCCCGACCGAGCACTGCACCGTCACCGCGATGCAGCACGTGTTCGCCAACTCCTACGGCCAGCCGTTCGTCGGCACGCTCACGCCGCCGCCCGCCTGCGCCGGGCCGTGGGCCAAGGTGGTGCTGAACTGGACCGCCAAGAGCCAGGGGCGCCAGTACGACCGGCTGGCCGGGCTGTGGATCGGCGGGGCCGAGGTGCTGCGGACGTCCACCCCCGAGCCGGACCCGACCGGCATCACCTGGAGCTTCGACCGCGACATCACCGAGTTCGCGCCGCTGCTGCGACAGGCCCAGCCGTTCGTGGTCGACCTCGGCAACACCGTCAACGACACCTACACCGGCTCCTACGACGTGACCGTCACGGTCACCTACTACCGGGCCGACCGGGCCCATCCCGCGCCCAAGCAGGCCGACACCGTGCTGCCGCTGGCCGCCGACGGGACCAAGCCGGGGTGGCAGGACCTGTCCGACGGCCAGAACTACACCGCGTCGGTGACGGTGCCGGCCAACACCGCGAAGCTGACCGCCGAGATCTACGCGCGGGGCGGCGGCTGCGAGGAGTTCTGGTGGTCGAACGTGCCGACCTCGCTGGCCCAGGCCAATCCCAGCGCCGGGCTGTGCGGCGGCGGGACCTACCGCGAGGTCGAGGTGACCGTCGACGGGCAGCCGGCCGGCGTGGTGTCGCCGTACTCGGTGATCTACACCGGCGGCGTGGCGCCGATGCTGTGGCGGCCGATCACCGCGATCGACTCCATCGTCACGCTGCCGTACACGATCGACCTGAGCCCGTTCCTCGGGCAGCTCACCGACGGCAAGCCGCACACCGTGCAGCTCATTCCGCCGAAGGGCATCGTCGACCTGTGGACCTTGGGCGGCAACCTGTTCGCGACTGCCGATCCGCACGTCACACGGGTCACCGGCAGCCTGCTGCGTGACGACGTGCCGGCGGCCGACGTGCGCACCACCGTCACCGGCAGCGGCCTCGACGACAAGATCGTCACCCACGTGAACCGGTCCTGGCGCACCGCCGGCGTGCTGCACACCTCGGCCGGAGCCGTGCCGGTGAGCTCGTCCGGGCAGTGGACCTTCGACAACACCACCACCCTGGCCGACTCGGCCAGCAAGCAGAACACCGACCAGCATGTGCTGGGCAGCTACGGATCCACCGGCCGGGTCGACGGCTTCGACTTCGCGCTGACCGCCGATGTCACGCAGAACATCGTCAACGACAACAACTATCGGATCGACGCGACCGTCCACCAGGGACGTCGCTTGTGGACGGTCGGCGGCGGCGCGCCGGCGCTGAGCGACGACAGCATCGACACCAGCGGCGGATTCGGCCGTACGAACGGCGTTCTCACCTACGCCGACGGCACGTCGAGCGAGAAGTGGAGCGGGCTGGCCGACACCGGCCGCTTCTACTTCCGCGACATCGACACCGCCCACGGCTACGTCACCAGGGACGTCAGCTCGCACTAGTTGTGCCACACGTGCGCCACATTCGCGCTCAGACGCGGAATGTGGCGCACATGGGGCCGAGCCTGAGTGCGGGGCGCCGGCGTTCATCCTCGTTCATCTATCAATGTGATATCAGAACTCTACCGCGGTGAACAGCGGCGCGGCGGCCTGTCCGGGTGCATGATGGGTGGTCTGAACCGGCCGGGAGGGGAACGAGTTGGACACGGGAGGGCTGCCCGTCTACGGGCAGCAGCAGGGGGCGCAGTCGGCGGAGCAGGCGCCGGCGTTGCGGATGTCCGGCCTGCGCAAGTCGTTCGGGGCCACGGTCGCGGTCGATGACGTGCAGCTGACCGTGCCCCGCGGGTCGTTTTTCGGTCTGGTCGGTCCGAACGGGGCGGGCAAGACCACCTCCCTGTCCATGGCCGTCGGCCTGCTGCGCCCGGACGGCGGGACGGTGCGGATCTTCGGCGTGGACGTGTGGGAGTCGCCGGAGCGGGCCAAGTCCCTGGTGGGGGTGTTGCCGGACGGGATGGCGTTGCCGGAGCGGTTGACCGGGCGTGAGCTGCTCACGTACACGGGCCTGCTGCGGGGTCTGGACGCGGCGACGGTGGCCGCCCGGGCCGAGGAGTTGTTGGGGGTGTTGGAGTTGACCAGCGCGGAGCGGACGCTGGTGATCGACTACTCCGCCGGCATGCGCAAGAAGATCGGCCTGGCGACGGCGTTGTTGCACGCGCCGAAGCTGCTGGTGCTCGACGAGCCGTTCGAGGCCGTCGACCCGGTGTCGGCGTCGACGATCCGCACGATCCTGCAACGCTTCGTCGCCTCCGGTGGCGCGGTGGTGTTGTCCAGTCACGTGATGGATCTGGTGGAGAAGCTCTGCGACCACGTCGCGGTGATCACGCGGGGTCGGGTCGTGGCCAGCGGCCCGGTCGCGCAGGTGCGCGGCGATCAGACGTTGGAGCAGGCGTTCGTCCATCTGGTCGGCGGTCGCACCGGCGGTGGGGAAGGGCTGTCGTGGTTGGCGTCCTGATCCGGATGAAGCTGCGGGTGCTCTCGCACTCGCTGACCGGGGCCAAGGCCGCCAGCTTCGCGTTCGGCGCGCTGGTCGGTGTGGCCGCCGGCGTCGTGTCCCTGTTCCTGGTGGTGCTCGGCTACGGCCAGAACGTGTCCGTCGGCACGACCATCGCCGCCGCGATGACGCTGGTGTGGACGGTCGGCTGGCTGGTCGGCCCGGTCCTCATGGGCGGCGGCGACGAAACCCTGCGGCCGGAGAACTTCGCGCTGCTGCCGTTGTCCCCGACGAAGCTGGCCTTCGGGCTGCTCGCCGCGTCCGTCGCCGGCGTGCCCCCGGTGGCCACGGTGCTCGCGTTCTTCGGTGTGGTGGTCGGGTCGGTCACGCTGGGCGTGCTGCCGGCGATCGTCGCCGTGGTCACGACCCTGCTGGCGCTGGGCTTCACGGTGCTGCTGTCGCGAGTGGTCATCAGCCTGATCGGCGCCGTGCTGGGCTCCCGCCGCGGCAAGGACCTCGGCGTCCTGCTGGCGGCCCTGGTCGCCCTGTCCTACCTGCCGCTGCGCTACGCGGCGCAGGCGGTGGCCCCGGTCCTGCTCCAGAACGATCCGGAGCTGGCCAACCCGGTGCGGTGGCTGCCGACCGGCTGGGCGCCGGCGGCCGTCGAGGGCGCGGCCACCGGCAACTGGCTGGAGGCGATCGGCGCGCTGCTCGCGCTGGCCGTTGTGGACGGTGCCCTGCTGTGGGCGTACGGGCGGCTGTTGGTGCGGCGGCTGACCACGCCCCAGACCAGCGTCGGCCCGGCCCGGGCCGGGCGGGCCAAGGCGTCGGGGCGCAGCCTGCTGCCGGCGACCCCGGTCGGGGCGGTGATCGGCAAGGAACTCCGCATGTGGTGGCGGGACGCCCGCCGCCGGGCCATGCTGCTGACCTCCGTGCTGATCGGCCTGCTCATCCCGGTCTTCTCGGCGGCCGGCAACCGCGGGCTGGTCATGCTTCCCTTCGCCGGGCTGTGGGTCGTGGCCTTCTCCATGCTCCAGGTCAGCAACCTGTACGGCTTCGACGGCACCTCGGTGTGGCAGACCATCGTCACGCCCGGCGCGGCCCGGGCCGACGTGCGCGGCCGGCAGTGGGCCTGGGCGCTGATCGTCGGACCGATCGCGATCCTGGCCGGCCTGGCGCTGCCGCCGGTGGCCGGAGCCGAGTGGGCCTACCCGTGGGTGCTGGGACTGCTGCCGGCGCTGCTCGGCGGCGGAGCCGGCTTCATGCTGCTGCTGTCGGTGTACTGGGCGTACCCGATGCCGGTGCAGCGCGGCGGCAACCCGTTCAACTCCGGCAGCCGGCCCGGCTGCTCGCGGGCCCTGGTGCGGCTGGTGTCCTGGCTGTTGCTCCTCGTGACGGCCCTGCCCTCGCTGGCGTGCCTGATCGTCGGCCAGCTCGATTCGAACCCGCTGGTCAGCTGGCTGGCGGTGCCGGTCGGGGTGGCCGCGGGGGCAGTTGTGGCGTGGTGGCTGGGCAGACTTGCCGAGCAGCGCTTGCTTGATCGCGGTCCGGAGCTGCTGGCCCAGGTGCGGGCGTCCGCCTAGAAATGGCTCTCCGTAGTGTTCAGCTGGTGTTTCGTTGAGGTAACCAGTGGTATGGAGTAGTGCTTTGGGCCGCTTCGCTGGGTGAAGATGTCGACCATGACCAGGTCGGCGAGGAACGGGCGCGGCAACGGCGAGTTGTTCCGCGGATACCTCGACGCGTCGCGGCCGCACGCCGGCGCGTACGACGAGATGTTCGCGGCCGACTCGTCGGTGCGGTCGGCCTACCGGGCGCTGCACGAGATGCTGGCACCGTCCGATGTGGCCGATCTGAGCGCCCGCTCCGACGCGCTCGGGCGGGCCTTCGTGGACCAGGGCATCACCTTCTCGCTGTCCGGGCAGGAGCGGCCGTTCCCGCTCGACCTGGTGCCGCGGGTGATCACCGCCTCCGAGTGGTCCAAGCTGGAACGCGGCATCGTGCAGCGGGTGCGGGCGATGGAGGCGTTCCTGGCCGACGTGTACGGCGACGCGCAGATCGTGCGCGACGGCGTGCTGCCCCGGCGGCTGATCACCTCGTGCGAGCACTTCCACCGCGAGGCCGCGGGCATCGTGCCGCCCAACGGGGTGCGCATCCACGTCGCCGGCATCGACATCGTGCGCGACGAGGCCGGCGCGTTCCGGGTGCTGGAGGACAACGTGCGCTGCCCGTCCGGGGTGTCGTACGTGATGGAGAACCGGCGCACCATGGCCCGCGTGTTCCCGGACCTGTTCGCGCGGCACCGGGTTCGCGCCGTCGGCGACTACGCCGTGCATCTGCTGCGGGCGTTGCGCAACGCCGCCGCGCCCAACGCCGCCGACCCCAACGTGGTCGTGCTGACGCCCGGCGTGCACAACTCGGCCTACTTCGAGCATTCCCTGCTGGCCCGGCAGATGGGCGTGGAGCTGGTGGAGGGGCGGGACCTGTTCTGCCGCGACCACACCATCTACCTGCGCACCACCGAGGGCGAGCGGCAGGTGGACGTGATCTACCGGCGCATCGACGACCCGTATCTGGACCCGGTGCACTTCCGGCCGGAGTCGGTGCTCGGAGTGGCCGGCCTGGCCAACGCGGCCCGCGCCGGCAACGTGGTGATCGCCAACGCGGTCGGCACCGGCGTGGCCGACGACAAGCTGGTCTACACCTACATGCCGGAGATCGTGCAGTACTACCTGAACGAGAAACCGTTGCTGCCCAACGTGGACACCTTCCGGTGCTGGCTGCCCGACGAGCGGGCCCACGTGCTGGACCGGATGTCGGAGCTGGTGGTCAAGCCGGTCGAGGGCTCCGGCGGCTACGGCATCGTGTTCGGGCCGGAGGCCTCGACCCGTGAGCTGAACGCCTTGCGGCGCAAGGTGCGCGGCAATCCGCGGGGCTGGATCGCCCAGCCCGTGGTGCAGTTGTCGACCGTGCCGACCAAGATCGGCGACCAGCTCTCGCCACGGCACGTGGACCTGCGGCCGTTCGCGGTCAACGACGGCAACTTCGTGTTTGTGCTGCCTGGCGGGCTGACCCGGGTCGCGCTGCCGGAGGGGAGCCTGGTGGTGAACTCCTCTCAGGGCGGCGGTTCCAAGGACACCTGGGTGCTGGCCCCTCGGTCGTCCACGGTGGACAGTGAGCTGTCCGGGCCCGAGCTCGTGCACGCCGGGCAGCTCAACGGCGTGGCCACCGAGCAGGGCCCGGAACTGACGGCATCGCAACAGCAACAACAGCAGCAGTGAGGGAGGCGTCGTGCTGGCGAGGAACGCGGAATCCCTGTACTGGATCGGCCGCTACGTCGAACGCGCCGATGACACCGCGCGCATTCTCGACGTGTCCGTGCACCAACTGTTGGAGGACGCGACCGTCAATCCCGACGCGGAAAGCCGGCAGCTGTTGGCCGTCCTGGGCATCACCCCGCCCGACGGGGACCCGTTGGACGTCTGGTCGCTGACCGAGCTGGTGGCGTACTCGGCCACCAACGCCGGCTCGATCGTCGCCTCGGTGACCAGCGCGCGGGAGAACACCCGTGGCGCGAGGGAAGTCGTGTCCACCGAGATGTGGGAGTGCCTGAACAGCATGTGGAACGCCGTGCCGGAGCGGCAGCGCTACGCCCGCCAGGTGGGGCCGCACGCGTTCTTCTCCTTCGTGGAGGAGCGGGCCGCCATGTTCGCCGGGCTGGCCGACTCCACCATGAGCCGCGACGACGGCTGGCGGTTCCTCGTGCTCGGCCGGTCGGTGGAACGCGTCGACATGATCGTGCGGCTGCTGCTTTCCCGTTCCGGGGACAAGGCTTCCTCCCCGGGCTGGGTCACCGTGCTGCGGTCCGCCGGCGCCCACGACACGTACCTGCGGACCTACCGTGGGGCCCTCGACGCTTCCCGTGTGGTGCAGTTCCTGTTGCTGGACCGCCTTTTCCCGCGCTCGGTGTTCCACGCCCTGTCGCTGGCCGAGCGGTGCCTGGAACACCTGGACCGGATGCCCGGGCGGCGGCTCGGCGCCACCGCCGAGGCGTCCCGGCTGCTCGGCAAGGCCCGCAGCGACCTGGAGTTCCTGCGCGTCTCCGACCTGATGGAGGACCTGCCCCGGCGGCTGAAGTCCTTGCAGACCACCGTTCGCGACGTCGGCGAGGCCGTGTCGCAGCAGTACTTCCACTCCGTGCCGTGGGTGGCCTGGACCAATGCCGAGGTGGGTTCATGAGTTGGCGGCTCCGGGTCACGCACGTGACCCAGTACCGGTACGCCTCGCCGGTCACCCAGTCCTACAACGAGGTTCGGCTCACTCCGCGCAGCGACCGCCGGCAGAACGTCGTCGTCAGCCGCGTCGAGACCCATCCCGCCACCAGGGCCTACCGCTACACCGACTACTGGGGCACCGTCGTCACCTCCTTCGACCTGCACGCCCCGCACACCGAGCTCACCGTCACCGGCTCCTCCGTCGTCGAGACGGGCGGCGAGGTCGCCCCCGTCGGCGGCGCCACCTGGACCGACCTGCGGGGTTCCGAGATCCTCGACCGCTACACCGAGTACCTCGGCTGGACCGACTACGTGCCCCGGGACAAGGAGCTCGCCGCCAAGGCCCGGGAACTGCGCCGGGGCCTCAGTCCCGTCGACGCCGTGCACGCCGCCGCCTCATGGGTGCACGACCAGATGACCTACCGCCAGGGCAGCACCGGCGTGCACAGCTCCGCCGCCGACGCCTGGCAGGCCAGGGAGGGCGTCTGCCAGGACTACGCCCACCTCACCCTGGCCCTGCTGCGGGCCATGGGCATCCCCGCCCGCTACGTCTCCGGCTACCTGCACACTCGCCCCGACGGCGCCGCCAAGGAGACCGTCAAGGGCGAGAGCCACGCCTGGATCGAGGCCTGGACCGGCGGCTGGTGGGCCTACGACCCTACCAACGCCATCCCCATCGGCCAACGCCACGTCTGGGTCGCCGTCGGCCGTGACTACGCCGACGTCGTCCCGTTCAAGGGCATCTACACCGGCGGCGCCGGCGCCGGCCTCACCGTCACCGTCGAACTCACCCGCCTGGCCTGAGCTGCTACGTTCGGTGCTGATTGTGCGACAGGGGGTTACTTCCAACGGAAGTGCCCTCTGTGTTGTATCCTTCGCCGGTGAAGCCGGACCTGTTCCAAGCCCCCGAATTCGGCCGGGCCACGAAAAAACCGGGCGACAAGTGGGCGTTCTGGTATTTCGAGCCGGCCGCCATGCCTCGCGACCTCGCCATGGACTCACGAACCGTGCTTGCTCTGTCCAAGGCCGATGCCGCGCTCGGACGTCTGTCCGGAGTTGGTCGGTTGATCAAGAACCCGTCGATTCTCGTCGAGCCCTATCTGGCCAGGGAGGCTGTGGCGAGTTCGCGGATCGAGGGCACGGAGGCGTCTCTTTCGGACGTTTTCAAGGCTGAGGCCGGCGATGGGGTGGACGAGGACGACGACGTTCAGGAGGTCGTCAACTATCAGCGCGCCCTGAATCGGGGAATCGAGCTGCTGGCCACCCTCCCTATCAGCAGTCGCCTGATTCTCGAGGTGCACAAGGTTCTGTTGTCGGGTGTGCGCGGCCAGGAGAAGATTCCGGGGGAGTTCCGAAGGTCGCCGGTGTGGATCGGCTCGCCCACGGACTCTCCCGACACGGCCGCCTTCGTGCCCCCGCTGCCGGAGCTGCTGGCGGTGGCGCTGACGGACTGGGAGAAGTTCGTCAACGAGACGGACGGGTTGCCCGTGCTGGTGGTGTGTGCGCTCATGCACTACCAGTTCGAGACCATTCACCCCTTTCTCGACGGCAACGGCCGGGTCGGCCGATTGCTGATCATGCTGTTGCTCATCGAGCGCAAGGTGCTCGAGCTGCCACTCCTCTATATCAGCGCCTATATGGAGGAGAATCGCCGTGAGTACTACGACCGCCTCCAGGCGGTGCGTGAGCGGGGCGAGATTCAGGAGTGGCTTCAGTTCTTCTTCACCGCGGTGCACCGGCAGGCCCTGGACGCCGAGTCGCGGGCCGGCAAACTGGTCGACCTGCGGGAACGCTACCGTGAGATGTTGCAGGGAAGGAAAAGCAGGGCGATCGAGGTCGCCGAGCTGCTCTTCTCGAATCCGTTCGTGACGGTGAAACGCGTGGAGAACGCTCTCGGGGTGACCAACCAGGGTGCGCGAAACCTTGTCGACACGCTCGAAAGAAGTGGAATTCTTCGCAAGTTCGGCGCTTCCGGGCGGGGTGGGCGGGTGTACTGGCTGGCGGAGGAGGTCTACCGGGCCATCGACTGACCGTGTCGGCCGCGCCGTCGACCCGAGTCAACTTCCAACGTTGGGTCCCACATCGTTGGAACGTCAAGGTCTCGGTGCAACCCGCGTTGGAACTTCCCCGCCAACTTCCAACGCAAACGCCCATATCGTTGGAACGTCAAGACCCCGGTGCAACCCACGTGGGAACTTCCCGGCCAACTTCCAACAGAACTGGCGTTTTCGTTGGAAGTTGGCCGGTCAGCGCCAGCCGCGGGCGTGCAGCGCGTCGACGACGCGGCCGAAGCGGTCGGGGGCCAGCACGGCGCCCTCCCGGCGCAGGTCGTTCTCGTGCAGCTCGTAGGCGCGGTCCAGGCGGAGCCAGGAGGGGCGGCCGTCGTCGTCCCAGGCGCCGGCGCCAAGGTCGAGCCAGTCCTGGGACTCGTGCGGCTTGCTGGACAGCATCAGCGCCAGCAGGAAGCGACCGGTGCGGCCGACCACCAGCAGCGGGCGGTCCTTGCCGACGGCGGGGTCGTCCTCGAAGGGCACCCAGGCCCAGACCACCTCGCCCGGATCGGCCAGGCCGTCCAGGTCGGGGGAGTAGGCGAGGCGGCCGAGGTGCTCGGCGCCGTGCACCTGGGTGACCGCGCCGTGGGCGGGACGGGGAACCGGACCGTGTTCGGACACGGCCCGCACCCTATTCTGTGAGGACCACCGTCGGGCACATGGGACCATTGGTGTGTCCCCCGTCCGCTTTCCCGAGGAATCGCCCCAGTGAGCACGTTCGCCGACAGCACGTTCACGTCCCCGGAGCTGATCCGGAACTTCTGCATCATCGCGCACATCGACCACGGCAAGTCCACCCTGGCCGACCGGATGCTGCAGCTGACGGGCGTGGTCGAGGCACGCGCGATGCGGGCCCAGTACCTGGACCGGATGGACATCGAGCGCGAGCGCGGCATCACCATCAAGGCCCAGAACGTGCGGCTGCCCTGGCAGCTGGACGGCCAGGACCACGTGCTGCACATGATCGACACACCCGGCCACGTGGACTTCACCTACGAGGTGTCGCGGGCGCTGGAGGCGTGCGAGGGCGCGATCCTGCTGGTTGACGCGGCCCAGGGCATCGAGGCGCAGACGCTGGCCAACCTGTACCTGGCGCTGGAGAACGACCTCACCATCATCCCGGTGCTGAACAAGATCGACCTGCCGGCGGCCGATCCGGACAAGTACGCCAAGGAGCTCGCCCACATCATCGGCTGCGAGCCCGAGGACGTGCTGCGGGTCTCGGCCAAGACCGGCCTCGGCGTCGAGGCGCTGCTGGACGAGGTCGTCCGCAAGGTGCCGGCCCCGGTCGGCGAGGCCGACGCCCCGCCGCGGGCGATGATCTTCGACTCGGTCTACGACACCTACCGCGGCGTCGTCACCTACATCCGGGTGGTCGACGGCAAGATCACGCCCCGGCAGCGGATCCGGATGATGTCCACCGGCGCCACCCACGAGCTGCTCGAGGTCGGCATCATCAGCCCCGAGCCCAAGCCCTCGGCCGGCCTCGGCGTCGGCGAGGTGGGCTACCTGATCACCGGCGTGAAGGACGTGCGGCAGTCCAAGGTCGGCGACACCGTGACGTCCGAGCGGCACGGGGCGAGCGAGCCGCTGGCTGGCTACCGCGACCCCAAGCCCATGGTCTACTCCGG
The DNA here is from genome assembly GCF_044547355.1 of Kutzneria sp. NPDC052558. Taxonomy (NCBI): domain Bacteria; kingdom Bacillati; phylum Actinomycetota; class Actinomycetes; order Pseudonocardiales; family Pseudonocardiaceae; genus Kutzneria; species Kutzneria sp. NPDC052558. The sequence continues at coordinate 70,902 of NZ_JBIUAG010000002.1, read as the reverse complement.
GCTGTACCCCATGGACGGCTCCGACTACCCGGACCTGCGGGAGGCGCTGGAGAAGCTCCAGCTCAACGACGCCGCCCTGACCTTCGAGCCCGAGACCTCGGCCGCGCTGGGCTTCGGCTTCCGCTGCGGCTTCCTCGGGCTGCTGCACCTGGAGATCACCCGGGACCGGCTGGAGCGGGAGTTCGGGCTGGACCTGATCTCCACCGCGCCCAACGTGGTCTACCGGGTCATCTCCGACGACGGCGCCGAGAACATCGTCACCAACCCGTCGGACTGGGTGAACGGCAAGATCGCCGAGGTCTACGAGCCGATCACCAAGTGCACCATCATCGCCCCCAGCGACTTCATCGGCGCGATCATGGAGCTCTGCCAGTCCAAGCGCGGGCAGCTGCTCGGCATGGACTACCTCTCCGAGGACCGCGTGGAGCTGCGCTACACCATGCCCCTCGCCGAGATCATCTTCGACTTCTTCGACTCCCTGAAGTCCCGCACCCGCGGCTACGCCTCGCTGGACTACGAGGAGTCCGGCGAGCAGTCCGCCGACCTCGTCAAGGTCGACATCCTGCTCCAGGGCGAGGCCGTCGACGCCTTCTCCGCCATCGTGCACCGCGACGCCGCCTACGGCTACGGCACCCGCATGGCCACCAAGCTGCGCGAGCTCATCCCCCGCCAGCAGTTCGAGGTCCCCATCCAGGCCGCCATCGGCTCCCGCATCATCGCCCGCGAGACCATCCGCGCCATCCGCAAGGACGTCCTCGCCAAGTGCTACGGCGGCGACATCACCCGTAAGCGCAAGCTGCTGGAGAAGCAGAAGGAGGGCAAGAAGCGCATGAAGATGGTCGGCCGCGTCGAGGTCCCCCAGGAAGCCTTCGTCGCCGCGCTGTCGACGGAGGACTCGGGCAGCAAGGGCAAGAAGTAGCTTCGCTTTGGTCGATCACCTCGGGGAGGGAGTGATCGGTATGTGGGTCGAATTCCAGGTTGGCATCCGCCCGCACACACAGGCTTGGCCCTGCGCTGGATCCACGCTCGCGTGGATCCAGCGCACCGCCGCCGACCATGTCCAGGACACGGCCCTCGCCGCCCGCCTGCGCGAACTGGCCGACGCCGGCCCGCAGTCGATGCACTTCTACGACGTCGAGCCGAGGCAGGTCCCCGAGTTCGTCGAAGCGCTCGCCGACGTCCTCCTGTCCGCCGCCGAACGGGAACACGATGCCGGCTTCGTGCTCGCCATCCGGGAACTGGTCGACCTCGTCACCACTTGGCGGTCCGAACACGTGGCGTGGCTGACCATCCTGACCAGCGACAAGGCGATCGCCGACAGCCGCCCTCCGGCCGCCGTCGGCGCCACCGTCGAGGAGGTCCTTTTCTCCCTGCGCGCCGACGGCTATGACGAAGTGAGATGCCTGCACGCGGTACGGGAACTGACCGGCTGCGACCTCGGCGAGGCAGATCGAGTCGTGCGCTTCAGCCGCGCGTGGGCCGATCGGCGTGAGTTCAACCTGGCTCTCCAGGCCACCTTTGTCGAGGCGCTGGAGACCTTGGCCGCGGAATCCGGGTCGGCCGGCGACCCATCGGGGGAGTGAACGATGTCCGCCAGTTTCACCATCGGGTTCGGCCGCTGGCCGGACGCGTGGGACAGCACCCGAGGAATGCTCAATTGGGTCGAGACCGTCGTCGCCGAGCACACCGACGACGCTGCCCTCGCCGCTGGCCTGCGTGAACTTGCCGACTGCGGGTACCAGTTCCTGAGCTTCCACCTGATCGAACGGGACCAGGTGCCCGAGCTGGTCCAGGTCGTCATCGACGCCCTGATGTCCGCCGCCGAGCAGGAGTTCCACGACCGTCCCGAGATCGTGGCCCACGTCCAGGAGTTGGTCGACTTCGTCACGGAATGGCAGGTCGACCACCTGGAGGAGCTTCTGGCCTGGGACCACGACGCCGCCCTCGCCGCGTGCCGCCTCTCGCTGACCCGCGGCGCCACCGTCAACGACGTCCTGCTCCGTCTGCGTGCCACCGGCTTCTCCCCGGCCGACTGCGTCCAGGCGCTCCACACCTTGACCGGCCGTACCCTGGCCGAGATGGCCGACGTGATCCACCGCAGCGATGCGTGGGCGGACTGCCGCCGGCGGCAGTCCGGTGACCTGCTCCGTGAGGCCCTCGACAAGGGCTTGGCCGACTCCACTCAGCCCCGCTGACAGCCGTCCGGCCAGATGACGGTGACGGGGACGCCGTGTTGCTGGGCGTGGGTGACGACGTCGGCGGTGCCGCCGCGGCCGGCGGCGGGTTGGCCGTCCCAGACGGCGACGAGGTGGTCGGCGCCGGTGACCATGCGGACGCTGGCGGCCATGTAGGCCTCGCGGCCGGGCTGGTCGTAGTCCATGGTGACGACTTCGCTGGCTTGCTGGAGTAAGGCGTCGTAGGTGGGGTGGTAGTCGGCGGGCAGCCGCTCGCGGTAGCGCTGGGCGGGCAGCACGGCGATGAGGGAGCCGCCCTCGTCGAGCACGGCCTGGGCGAACAGGGCGTCGGCGCCGTCGGCGAGGCAGCTGACGCCGACGAGGGGCTGGTGGCGGCGGAGCTCGGCCCGGAGAGCGGCGTCGACCAGGGCGCGGGTGGGGCCCGGGAGCCCACGGTGTCCGGTGATGGCGATCCGGGTCATCATGTCTTCTCCTCGTTCGAGGGGCAGCCCCTCGATCGTGCCGTGGACCAGCGCAAATGGGGAAGACGGCCATTGGGTGGCTCACGCCATTGGTTCAGACCTCGTAGTCCAACCGGTAACTGTGCGTGCCATCCTCGGCGATGTCGATACGGAGCGTGCCGGTGATGCCGGTGAGCTTGCCGGTGCCGGAGTCGGGCACGATGCGCACGCTCATCTCGCTGGACTCGCCGGCCATCACGGCGTGGTGCTGCAGCACGAAGGAGCCGTCGAGCCCGTCGAGGCTGCCGACGAAACGTTCGATGGCCACATAGGCCGCGGAGGTCGGCACGGGGCCGCCGGCGGTGAGCAGCCGAGCGGTGCTCGTGCCGGAGAGTCCGCCGACGAAGGCCTTGCCGACGTCGATGGCGCCGAGCTTGACGCCCTCGGCGTCCAGGTAGGTCTGGTCGTCCCAGCGGGTGATGTCGAAGGTGCCCTGTGCTGTGGTCATGGCCCCAGCTTGGACCTAATCCCTGCCATCTTTTGTCAGGTATGAGTCGAGCAGTCGCAACGCGGTGTCGTACTTGAGCCGCAGTCGGGTCTGGGTGGCCTCGTCGAGCGCGGCGAACCGGGCGGGGGACATGTTGTCGGCGATGTCGGCGTGCTTGACGACAACGGCGATCGGGTCGGCGGCGACCCGGGCGAGGTAGTCGGCCTGCGGCTCGTCGGGGAGATGGCTGAGCGCGACGACGGCCTCGACCACCCGTTCGGGGCAGCCGGCGGCCCGCAGGTCCTCGGCGGTGACCGGGGTGTCCTCGATCACGTCGTGCAGCACGGCGGCCATCCGCTCGTGCTCGCCGGAGACCCGGTTCATCACCCGCACCGGGTGCCCGATGTAGGGTTTGCCGCTCTTGTCGAGCTGACCGTCGTGCGCGTCGGTGGCGATCGTTACCGCGTCCGAAACTGAGAAGACCATGTCGGGAGTCAACGGGATGGCCTTTGGCACGTCCACCGTTTCGATGGACCTCACGGATGTCTGGAACCGGGTGCTCGGCGGCCAGCCGGGCCCGCAGTTGACGTTGGTGCTGATCGCCGGCGCGGTGGCGCTGCTGGCGGTGCTGCCCTGGCGGGTGTGGCGGATCACCCGCAACCTGGTGACGATCGCGCACGAGGGCGGCCACGCCCTGGTCGCGGTGCTCACGGGCCGCCGCCTGACCGGGATCCAGCTGCACTCCGACACCTCGGGCCTGACCCTGACCAGGGGAAAGCCGCGCGGCCCCGGCATGGTGCTGACCGCGGCCGCCGGCTACGTCACGCCGTCGCTGCTCGGGTTGGGCGTCGCCGCGCTGCTGGGCGCCGGCAAGATCACCCTGCTGCTGTGGGTCACGATCGTGCTGCTGGCGGCCATGCTGGTGATGATCCGCAACGCCTTCGGCGTGCTGTCGGTGCTGGTCACCGGCGGCCTGGTGTTCGTCGTGTCCTGGTACGCCCCGAGCGACGTCCAGGCGGTCTTCGGCTACGTGCTGGCCTGGTTTCTGCTGCTCGGCGGCGTCCGCCCGGTCTTCGAACTCCAGCGCAAGCGTTGGCGCGGCCGGGCCCCGGACTCGGACGCCGACCAGCTGGCCAAGATCACCGGGGTGCCGGGCGGCCTGTGGGTGACGCTGTTCGGATTGGTGAGCATCGCCTCGCTGGTCATCGGGTCCACGCTGCTGCTGCCGCACTAGTGTCCAAGGAGTGATCGAGCAGCTGCGCGTCCCCGTGATCGTCGCCCCGATGGCGGGCGGCGGGTCCACTCCCGAACTGGTCGCCGCGGTGGTGGGGGCCGGCGGCTTCGGCTTCACGCCGGGCGGCTATCTCAGCGTCCAGGCGATGGCCGAGCAGATCGCGAAGACCAGCGCGCTGACCGACGGCCGGTTCGGCGTGAACCTGTTCGTGCCGGGCCCGAACGCCAAGCCCGATCTCGGCGACTATCCGGAGCGGGTGGCGGTCGAGTCGGCGCGGCTGGGCGTCGAGCCGGGCGACCCGCGCTGGGAGGACGACGACTTTCCGGCGAAGCTGGAAATCGTGCTGGCGCAACGGGTCCCGGTGGTGTCGTTCACGTTCGGGCTGCCGGACACGGCCGACGTGGATCGGCTGCACGCGGCCGGCGCGGAGATCGTCGCCACGGTGACGACGCCGGCCGAGGCACAGCAGGCGACGCAGCTGGGCGTCGACGCGTTGGCGGTGCAGGGCTTCGAGGCCGGCGGCCATCGCGGCACCCTGACCGACGACGGCGTCTCGCCCGGCGGCGGCGAGGAGTTCGGTCTGCTGGCGCTGATCCGCCGCGTCTCGGCCGTCACCGATCTGCCGCTGATCGCCGCCGGCGGCCTCGTGCACGGCGCCGACGTGGCGGCGGTGTTGACGGCCGGCGCGGTCGCGGCCCAGCTCGGCTCGGCCTTCCTGCGCTGCCCGGAGGCCGGCACCTCCGCGACGCACCAGGCGGCCCTGCGCGACGGCACGCGGCGCACGGCGATCACCCGGGCATTCACCGGCCGGCCGGCCCGTGGCCTGGTCAACCGGTTCCTCAGTGAGAACACCGAGGATGCCCCGGTCGGCTATCCCCAGGTCCACCACCTGACTCGCCCGATGCGGGCGGCCGCGGCCAAGGCCGGCGACCCCGAGCTGGTGCACCTGTGGGCCGGCCAGACCTACCAGCTGGCCGAGGAGCTCCCCGCGGCCGAGCTGGTGGCCAGGCTCGACCGCGAGGCCCGTGCCGCGGTCGAGCGGGTCAGCCGGCGTCTCGGCTGAGCACGATCTTGCCGGCGACGTCGCCGTCCAGCATGGCCTTGAGGCCCTCGGCGGCCCGCTCGAACGGCAGCTCGGCGCCGATCTGCGGGCGCACGCCGGCCAGGTCGCAGAACTTGAGCAGGTCGGCCAGCTCCTCGCGGGTGCCCATGGTCGAGCCGACGACCCGCAGCTGGAGGAAGAACAGCCGCTGCAACTCGGCGGCGGAGGCGTCGCCGGTGGTCGCGCCGGAGATGACCACGATGCCGCCGGGCTTGAGCGACTTCATGGTGTGCGACCAAGTGGCCTTGCCGACCGTCTCGAACACGCCGTCCACCCGCTCGGGCAGCCGCGCCCCCGACTCGAACGCCTCGTGCGCGCCGAGCTGCTTGGCCAGGGCCCGCTTCTCCTCGCTGCGCCCGGTCACCCACACCCGGAAGCCGGCGGCCACGCCGAGCTGGATCAGGGCAGTGGCCACGCCGCCGGAAGCGCCCTGCACCAGCATGGTCTGCCCCGGCCGCAGGCCCGACTTCACGAACAGCATCCGGTACGCCGTCAGCCACGCCGTGCCCATGCACGCCGCCTCGGCGAAGGTCAGCCCGGCCGGCTTGGGCAGCGCGTTGCGGCGCGGCACCACGATGGTCTCGGCGAAGGAGCCCTGGTGCTTCTCGGTGAGCAGGGTGCGCTTCGGGTCCAGGGTCTCGTCGCCGCCCCAGTCCGGGTCGCCGATGACCGAGTGCAGCACCACCTCGGTGCCGTCCTCCAGCACGCCGGCGCCGTCGCAGCCCAGGATCATCGGGAACTGCTCGGGTTTGATGCCCACGCCCCGCAGCGTCCACAGGTCGTGCATGTTCAGGCTGGCCGCGCGGACCGAGACGCTGACCCAGCCGGGCGGGGGCGTCGGGGTGTCGCGCTCGCCGACCACCAGCGAGGCCAGCGGGTCGGCGGGGTTCGGCTCGGAGGCGTAAACAGCGAACATACGCCGAACCTATACCCTGGATTCGTGTTCGACTGGATCGCCGACACCTGGGACGGGATCGAGCTGTGGGTCGCGCAGCTGTGGTTCCCGCTGCAGTTCGCCCTGGTGATGGTGGTGCTGCTGCCGCTGCTGCGGGCGGTGGCGTGGCTGATCGAACGGGTCGTGGACCGGCTGTCGGCGTGGCTGGCCCCGCGCTACCGGGCCGAGCCGACGCTGTGGGGCATCGAGGAGAAGGAGCGGGCCGCCGGAGCGGGCGGCCGCCGGCCTTCGTAGGCTCAGCGGCGTGACCTCGCGCCGACGCATCACCTTCGCCCTGGTCGGCCTGATCGTGCTGGTGCTGGCCGGTTGGCTGATCAGGGACCTGTCCACCGGCTCGGGCTCCCCGGCCCCGACCACGTCGAGCTCGGCCGCCTCCGCCGGCGCCGTGCCGGGCGCGTCCTCGGGCCTGCCGGTCAAGGCGCTGTCCACGCTGCCCAAGGAGGCCGCCGCCACCTGGAAGCTGATCCAGCAGGGCGGGCCGTACCCGTACCCCAAGAACGACGGCGTGGTGTTCCACAACAACGGGAACGTGCTGCCGCGCAACAAGGACGGCTACTACCACGAGTACACCGTGGACACGCCGGGCGCGAAGAACCGGGCCACCCGCCGGCTGATCACCGGCTCCCAACGTGAGCTGTACTACACCGACGACCACTATGACTCGTTCGTGGTCGTGGACCCGACGAAATGAGCGGTATGCGGCACGTACTCGACGGCACCGCCCTGCACGACAAAAGATCCGCGCTGGACGCCATCGCCGCGGCGCTGTCCTTTCCCGACTACTTCGGCCGCAACCTGGACGCCCTGCGAGACTGCCTCACCGACCTGTCCTGGCTGCCGGCCGGCGAGCATGTCCTGGTGTGGCGGCACCACGAGGTGCTGCGCGGCGACGACCCGGCCGCGTACGAGCGGATCGTCGCCGTCCTCAAGCAGTCCGCCTCGGAGAACCCTGAGTTCTCCTATCAGCTTTCCTGAGGCACCCAGCTCGGCTTGCGCTTCTGCACGAAGGCGGCGATGCCCTCCTGGCCCTCCTCGCCGGCGAAGTGCTTGGCCGACAGCTCCAGCATGTCGGTGAAGTCCTGGCCCATGTCGCCGGTCCGGGGCTCGCGCAGCATCTCCTTGGTCGCCGCCAGCGCGTTCGGCGCGCCCATGGCCAGCATGCCCGTGTAGCGCTCCACCTCGGCGTCCAGGCCGTCCGCCGGCACCGAGGCGTTGATCAGTCCGATCCGCACCGCCCGGTCCGCGCCGAACGTCTCCCCGGTCAGGAACAGCTCGTGCGCCGCCCGCGGCAGCAGCCTCGGCAGCACCGTCACCGAGATCACCGCCGGGACCACGCCGATGCGCACCTCCGAGAACGCGAACGTGGCCGTGTCCACCGCCACCGCGATGTCACAGGCCGCCACGATGCCCACGCCTCCGGCCCGCGCCGGGCCCGCCAGCTTCGCCACCACCGGCTTCGGGCTGGTCCACAGCTGCTCCAGGATCGCCGGGAACTCGTTGACGCCCTGCTGTTCCGTGCTGGCCCCGCCCGCTTCCTTCAGGTCCATGCCCGCGCAGAACACCGGGCCGGTGTGGGCCAGCACCACCACCCGCACCCCGTCGTCGGCCACCGCCGCCGCCAGGTGGTCCCGCAGCTCCCGCCGCAACTGCGCGGACAGCGCGTTCCGGTTGTGCGGCGAGTCCAGCGTGATCGTCGCGATGCCCCGTCGCACCTCGTAGTGCACCAGCTCGTCAGCCATGGCCGCACTCTATTCGGAGCACCTGTCAGGGGCCGAGGCACCGTTGCTCACATACCCGAAGTTTTCGGTCCCGTCCGGGGTCACCCGCTGGTAGTGTCTCGCCGGCAAGGGGGAGTCACGGGGAGTGAAACCGCCGTTGCAGGGCGGCTGGATGCTTCACGTCTTCCTCTTGGTCGGGGTTCACGTACGCGCGTGTTCCAGGGAGGAATGCATGTCAGACACGGACACCGGTAGATCCTGGACCGGGTCACCGTGGCGTCGCCGGTTACAGGCGGCCACGATCGCAGCAGTCGGTCTCACGGTCATCGCGACGCCCATGGCGTCGGCGCAGACCACTCAGGCGGGCCTGGTCCCGCAGGCGGTCGGCCAGGCGCCGGCCGTTCCCCACGGTGCGGTCGCGGCGGCGGCGCCCGCAGCGGACGCGAAGCTCAACCTGTCGGTGGCGCTGGCACCGCGCGACCAGGCGGCATTGGACGCCTTCGTACAGCGGGTGTCGGACCCGAAGTCCCCGCAGTACAAGCAGTATCTGGGCAAGGGACAGTTCGGCGGCGTTTTCGGCGCGACGCAGAAGACCATCGACGCGGTGACGAAGTCGCTGCGGGACGCGGGTCTGACGCCGGGCACGCCGACGCCGGACGGCCTGAGCATCCCGGTGACGGCCACGGTGGCGCAGGCGAAGTCGGCGTTGGGCGTGGACATCGCCGGCTACAAGATGCCGGACGGGCGGCTCACCTACGCCAACACGAGCGCGCCGAAGCTGCCGGCCTCGGTGGCCCCGTCGGTGACCGGCGTGCTGGGCCTGAACAACCTGGTGAAGCCGACGCCGAGCAACACGTCGACGGCGAAGCGCTTCGGCGCCTCGGCCACCGCCGCGGCCAAGCCGAACCTGAACACGCCCGGGGTCTGCCCGCAGATCCGGGATCTCGCGTCCAGCAACGGGTTCCGTGACACCTTCGAGTACTGGGAGCCCTACTCCCTCGCGCAGTCCTACGCGTACAACATCGACCCGCTGTTCGGCCAGTACGGCGACAACGGCAACGGCGTGACGGTGGGGATCTTCGAGCTCGAGGACTTCTCCTACGGCGACATCGTCGAGTTCCAGAACTGCATGAACGCGCACGCCAACGTCAACAAGATCCCGGTGGCCGGCGGCCCGCACACGGCGCCCGACCCCAACGGGGGCGTCGGCACGGAGTCGGCGCTGGACATCGAGTACGTCAACGGCATCGCGCCCGGCGCCACGGTCAACGTCTACCAGGGCCCGGACGCCAACGTGGCCAGCGACAACGACGTGCTCCAGACCTACCAGCGCATGGTCACCGACGACACCGCCCAGGTGATCTCCACTAGCTGGGGCCTGTGCGAGGCGGACCTGACGACCAGCTACATGACCGCGGAGAAGAACATCTTCGCGCAGGCCGCGGCGCAGGGACAGACCGTGGTGGCCTCCTCGGGCGACCAGGGCTCCTCCGGCTGCTACTACGGCCAGGGCGCGCCCAACTCGAGCCTGCTCAACGTGAGCGACCCGGCCAACCAGCAGTACGTCACCGCGGTCGGCGGCACGAGCAAGTTCGGGCCGAACACCACTGAGTCGGTGTGGAACACGCCGGCCGGCGGCGGCCGACCGGGCATCGCGACCGGTGGCGGCGTGTCGACCTTCACCGTCCTGTCCGGCGCGGCGAACTACCAGGCGGGGCGGACCGGTCCCGGCTACTCGAGCACCGTCTGCAACGCGCCGGCCGGCGCGGCCTGCCGGCAGGTGCCGGACGTCGCGGCGATCGGCGACCCGAACACGGGCTACCTGATCGCCAACGGCACGTTCACCAACGGCGGGCAGACCGTGCCGACCTGGACGATCATCGGCGGCACCAGCGGGTCCGCGCCGTTGTGGGCGGGCATCTTCGCGCTGGCCAACAGCAGCCACCCGTGTGCGGCGACCGGCCCGGTGGGCTTCGCCAACCCGGCGCTGTACGCGGCCCCGTCGAGCACCTACTTCGACGTGATCCAGGGCAGCAACTACGTGTCCGACTCGGGCAACACCAAGGTCCTCTACTCGGCGGGCAGCGGCTACGACCTGACCACGGGGCTGGGCACGCCGCACGCGCCGCAGGTTGTGGAGGCGGTGTGCAACGCCAAGCCGGCCCCGGCGGGTGCGAAGTACACGCCGGTGGCGCCGTCGCGGTTGCTGGACACCAGGTCGACGGGTCAGACGCTCGGCGGGGGCAGCACGCTGCCGCTGCAGGTGGCGGGTCAGGGCGGCGTGCCGGCGACCGGCGCGACCGCGGTGGTGCTGAACGTGACGGCCACCAACACCACGGGCAACAGCTTCCTCACGGTGTTCCCGGACGGGCAGCCGCGGCCGATCTCCTCGAACCTGAACTACACGCCGGGCGTGACGGTGCCGAACCTGGTCACCGTGCAGCTGCCGGCCAACGGGAAGATCGACTTCTACAACAACGCCGGCAACGCCGACGTGGTGGCCGACGTGTTCGGCTACTACTCGGCCGACGGTGCCAGCGGCTACAAGCAGGCGGGCCCGGCCCGGCTGCTGGACACCCGCAGCAGCGGCCCGTCGCTGGGCGACCACGGGACCCGGCTGCTCCAGGTGACCGGCCAGCAGGGCATCCCGGCCACCGACGTCACGGCGGTGATCCTCAACGTCACGGCGACCAACCCGACCGGGAACAGCTTCATCTCGGTCTACCCGGGCGGCACCCCGGTGCCGGCCTCGTCGAACCTGAACTTCGGCCCGGGCCAGACCATCGCCAACCTGGTGACGGTCCCGGTCGGCAGTGACGGCACGGTGTCGTTCTTCAACCACGTCGGCACGGTGGACGTGGTGGCCGACGTGTTCGGGTACTACACGACCAACGGCACCGGCCTGAGCTTCCACGCCACGGCCCCGGCCCGGCTGGCCGACAGCCGCACCGGCGCCGGCCTGATCGGCAACAACGGCTCGCCGATCGGTTCGGGCGGGGTCGCGCAGCTGGCGATCCAGAACGTCAACGGCCAGGCCGGCAACAACGGTCTGCTGGGCACTGCCGGCGCGCTGGCGCTCAACGTGACGGCGACCAACCCGACGGCCAACAGCTACCTGACGGTCTACGGTTCCAGCACGCCGCTGCCGTCCTCGTCGAACCTGAACTTCACGCCGGGTCTGACGATCCCGAACTCGGTGGTGGTGCCGACCAACGGCGGCGCGATCAACCTGTTCAACCACGTCGGCAACGTGGACGTGGTGGTCGACCTGTTCGGGTACTTCTCCTGATCTGACACCAGAAAAGCGTGTGCCCGGCCTCCGCACGATGGCCGGGCACACGCTTTTTTTCGGCCTGGCGTCAACCGATGGTGGTGCTGGTCAGCGTCGGGGCCGGGCTGGGGAAGCAGGTGGTCGGGGCGTCGATCGGGAAGCCGAACACCGAGACCGTGGTGGTGAACTTCAGGCCGGCGTCGGTGAAGCTGGTGCCGGCCAGCGTGGTGGTGATGACGCCGGACGCGCCGGCGGTCAGGTTGAGCGTCAGGGCCGGCAGCTGGAACTGCGCGCCGCCGTTGATCGGGCCGGTCACCGAGGTGACGATGTTGTTGCCCACCTGGGCCACCGAGGCGGTGCCGAAGCCGGAGCCGCCGGACAGGCTGAACGAGTTCACGGTGGCGTTGGCCGGCACCGGCACGGCCAGCGTCAGGTTCTTGACCGAGCTGACCGTGAAGGAGCCGGCCTTGGTCGGCACGGTGTTGAGGCCGGGGGCGAGCGTGATCGTCAGCGAGCCACCGGGCGCCACCGTGGCCGGGGCGCTGGAGTCGACGTTCTGCTGGAGGCTCAGCGTCGAGGTCGTGCCGGCCGCCTTGCCCTGGCAGGAGTAGTTCACCGACTGGGTGTCGGCCGAGGCCACGCCGGCCAGGCCCAGCAGCGGCACGATCGCCAGGGCCGCGCCGGCCAGCAGGCGCGAGCTTGTCTTGATCACGGGAGCCACCTCGCTGTGGTTGCAGGGTCAACGTGAAACGTGTTCACGATCACAGCGTTACCCGCGAGTAACAGGCCGACAAGGGTTAACACTTCACAGCGAAACCCGTTGTCGGACAAGACAGTTCGCCCCCATCCGGTTGGCGGGGGTGAACAACGCTCAGGCCGACCGTACGCCGACCGTGCCCAGCGTGGCCGCCGAGTAGCGGTGCAGCACCAGCTCCGCGACGTCGATGTCCGCGCCCAGCGGCTGAGCGATCGTCACGTCCGGCGCGGCCGAACGGGCCTGCGCGATGACCCGGTCGGGCAGTAGACCCGGGGCCAGGAACCAGGATCCGAGCGCGATGCGCTTGGCCCCGGCCGCCCGCAGGCGCGCGATCGCCGCCGGCACCGCGGGGTCGGCCGCGGCGGCGAACGCCGCCGTCGCCCCGGCCCAGCCGGATTCGCGGGCCCAGCGCCGCGCGACGTTGTGCACCAAGGCATTCGCCGACGCCTGGGAGGAACCCGCTGCCGCCAACACGATGCCGACCTCAGGGTCGTCATGGCGCACACCGGCAGCGGCCAGACGGCGCAGCGCCGCCGACTCCAGTCGCGGATCCGGCCCGAGCACGTCGGCGATGCGAATGGACAGTCGCGGGTGCCGCGCGGCCGCCGGCACGTCCACCTTGGCGTGGTAGGCACTTCCGAGCAGCAGCGGCACCACGACCGCCTCCCGGTGTCCGTCCCAGGCCACGGCCGACAGCACGTCGGTCAGTCGGGGCGCGGACAGGTCGAGGAACGCGGCCCGCACATCCAGGCCCGGCCGAAGCGCCCGCACGACGTCCAACAGCTCGTGCACGGTCGCGGCGGATCGGGGATCCCGGCTGCCGTGGGCGACAGCGATCAACGGCGGGCTGATCAACGGCGTCATCGGTCAGAAGGCTCCGCTCAGTCCACGCGCCCGCAGCACCGAGCGCTCCAGCGGGCGGAACACCAGCAGCTCGATGCCGATGCCCACCAACAGGATCAGGAAGATGGCGGCGATCACGGTCGGCATGTCGCTCAGCGCCCGGCCGTCCTCAAGGAACGCGCCGAGTCCCTTGCCCAGCTGCGGCGACACGGCGATGATCTCGGCGGCCATCAGCGACCGCCACGAGAAGGCCCAGCCCTGCTTGAGCCCGGCCAGGTAGCCCGGCAGCGCGGCCGGCAGCAGGATGTGCCGGGCCGAGGCCAGCCGGGACGCGCCGAGCACCGCGCCGACCCGCGGCAGGATCGGCGGGATCTGGTCGATGCCGGCGACCAGGCCGTTGGCGATCGAGGGCACCGAGCCCATCAGCACCACGAAGTACACCGTCGACGGTGTGACGCCGAACCACAGCACCGCGGCCGGCACCCAGGCCACCGAGGGCAGGCTCTGCAAGCCCGACAGCAGCGGCCCGATCGCCGCCCGGACCACCCGGACCTTGGCCACGACCAGTCCCAGCGGTGTGCCGATCAGCACGCCGGCCAGGAAGCCGAGCACGGCGCGGTGCACCGAGTTCCACAGGACCTCGAACGCCTGGCCGTTCCGCGCGTTCTCGGCGATCACGGCCCACACCGAGGCCGGCGAGGGCAGCTGGTACTCGGGCCAGAACGCGGCGGCCCACAGCGCCTGCCACACCACCAGCAGCAGCACGACGGCGATGACGGGCGGGGCCACCACGGCCGCCGCCCGCCGCCACGACCACCCGTGCCGCTGAGTCGGCGTGTCCAGCGCGTCGAGGCCCGCCTCGACCGCCGCGACCGACTCGTCGACGACGTCAGGCTGCGGCATGGCTGCTGATCACCTCACGCAGGCTCGTGTTGATCTCGTCCACGGCGACCAGCTCGTCGGCCGGGCTCAGCCCGTCGACCGGCCACTCGCGCACCACCCGGCCGGGCCGCGAGGACAGCAGAACCACGCGCTGCCCCAACCGAACCGCCTCGCGCACGTCGTGGGTCACGAACAGCACCGCCGTGTTGGTGGCCCGCCACACCCGCAGCAGCTCGCCCTGCAACACGTCCCGGGTGATCGCGTCCAGCGCGGAGAACGGCTCGTCCATCAGCAGCAGCGCCGGCGAGCCGTCGCCGGCCCCCTGCACGGCCGAGGCCAGCGCCCGGGCCAGCGCGACCCGCTGCCGCATGCCGCCGGACAGCTCGTGCGGCCGCTTGTCGCCGAGACCGGACAGCCGCACCAGCTCCAGCAGCTCGGCCGCCCGCTCGCGGCGCTCGGCCCGCCGCACGCCGCTGAAGCGCAGCGCCAGCTCCACATTGCGGGCGGCGGTCAGCCACGGCATCAGCGCGGCCTCCTGGAACATCACCGCCGGCCGGGAGGTGCGCAGCGTGATGTCCCCGGCGGTCGGCCGGTCCAGGCCGGCCACCAGGTTGAGCAGCGTCGTCTTGCCGCACCCGGACGCGCCGAGCAGGCACACGAACTCGCCCGGCGCGACCGACAGGTCCACGCCCTCCAGCGCGGCCACGGCGGACCGGCCGGAGCCGAAGCTCTTGTGCACGCCGGTCAGTCGCACGGCTGTGGTCATGGCGGAGGTCTCCAGCGTCGCGGTCATGTCCTCGCCCCTGCCTAGAGTCCGGTCAGTTACTTCTGGTCGAGTCCGGCGGCGTCGACGGCCGGCTTGCCCGCGGCCTGCAACACCTTGTTCAGCAACGTGAAGTCGGCGAAGCCCTTCACCGCCGGCGCGGTCTTGACCACGCCCGCGGTCACCTGATCCTTCGCCAGCTGCGGGAACTGCGCGGGCAGCGGGTCGGTGGTGAGCAGGATCTGGCCCCACGAGTCGTCGATCACGTTCTGCGCCAACGACTTTCCGGTCAGCTTCTTGAGCTGGCTGTTGACCGCGGTCTCGGCGTCGGCCTTGTTGGCGCTCGCCCAGTCCACCGCGTCCAGCTCGCCCTTGATCAGCGCCTGCACGGTCTGCGGGTGCTGCTGGAGGAACTGGGTGCGCACCACCAGCACGGTGGTCGGGAACTTGCCGTCCGGCCACAGCGAACGCTCGTCGACCAGCACCTTGGCCCCGCCCTCGATGACCAGCCGGGACGACCACGGCGCCGGCGCCCAGGCCGCGTCGATGTCGCCCTTCTTAAACAGGTCGAGCGTGGTGGCGTTGTCGGCGTTGGTCACCTTGACGTCGCCTCCGCCGGTGCCGACGGTGAGCTTGTTGTCGGCCAACCACTTCTTGAGCGCGATGTCCTGGGTGTTGGCCAGCTGCGGGGTGGCCACCGTCTTCCCCTTGAGATCGGCCGGCGAGCTGATGCCGTCCCGCACGACCAGCTGCGCGCCGCCCGAGGTCGCGCCGGCGATCAGCCGCACGCCCGCCCCCTCGGACTTGGCGTAGGCGTTGATGGCCGGGCCGGAGCCGATGAACGCGGCGTCCAGGGAGCCGCCCAGCAGCGCGCCGACCTCGTCCGGGCCGGCGTTGTACTGCTGGGTGGACAGCTTCGTGCTGCCCAGCTCCTTGGCGAAGAAGCCCTTCTCCAGGCCGATCAGCGCGGCCGCGTGCGTGACGTTGGGGAAGTAGCCGAGGTGGATCTCGGTGGCCGCCCCCTGGTCGGCGGCGGCCGGCGCCTGGGCGTCGCTGCCGCCGGCCCGAGAGCAGGCCGACAGCAGGGCTAACGCGGAGACACCGGCGATCAGGGCAAGGCTTCTTCTGCTGCTGCGCATGGCGGATTCAGTCCCTTTCAGGGGCCGGGGGAGACGAGGTCTTGGGCGGCCGGCTCGGCCTCGGTGATCTCAGGCTGGTCCAGCTGGTTCAGCGGCGCGCCGACCAGACCGCCGGCCAGCGTGCTGCCGTCGGCCGGGTCGATAACCAGGAAGGCCCCGGTGCGCCGGCTGTCCGCATAGTCATCGATCGGCAGCGGCTCCGCGCTACGCACGACGACCCGACCGATATCGTTTAGTGACAAGGACTTCGGTGCGTCCACACTGGACAGGGTCTGCTCGTCGAAACGGGTCCGCAACTGGGTGACCAAGGCCTGGACGGTCCGGGCCCCGTGCTTGACAAGCACCCGTGCGCCGGCTCGCAGCGGCTTGTCGCCCAGCCAGCACAGCGTCGCGTCGAACTCGTCGGACAGCCGCGGCGGGGCGGCCGCCGCCGCGATCAGATCGCCGCGGCTGATGTCGACATCGTTGGCCAGCAACAATGTCACCGACTCGCCGGACTCGGCCGACTGCTTCGGGCCGTGCGGCGTGTCGATGCCGGTGACCGTGGTCGAGATGCCCGAGGGCAGCACGACCACCTCGTCGCCCACGCTGATCTGCCCGGCGGCGATCTGGCCGGCGTAGCCGCGGTAGTCCGGGAACTCCGCGGTGCGCGGCCGGATCACGTACTGCACCGGGAACCGGAACGGCGCGTCTTCGGCGTCGGCATGCACCGGCACGGTTTCCAGGTGCTCCAACAGGGTTGGGCCGGTGTACCACGGGGTCTGCTCGGAGCGGTCCACCACGTTGTCGCCGACCAGCGCCGACACCGGGATGGTCACCACGTTGGCCTCCGGGTAGCCCAACTCGGTGGCGTGCGCGGAGAACTCCTTGGCGATACGGGTGTAGGTCTGCTCGTCGTAGCCGACCAGGTCGATCTTGTTCACCGCCAGCACCAGCTGCGGCACGCCCAGCAGCGCCAGCACCGCCGCGTGCCGGCGGGTCTGCTCGACCACGCCGTTGCGGGCGTCGACCAGCAGCACGCCTAACTGCGCGGTGGACGCGCCGGTGACCGTGTTGCGGGTGTACTGGACGTGGCCGGGCGTGTCGGCCAGCACGAAGGACCGCTTCGGCGTGGCGAAGTACCGGTAGGCCACGTCGATGGTGATGCCCTGCTCCCGCTCCGAGCGCAGGCCGTCGACCAGCAGCGACAGGTCCGGAGTGGACAGTCCGCGGTCGGCCGAGGCCCGGTGCACCGCGTCCAGGGTGTCGGCCAGCACCGACTTGGTGTCGTACAGCAGCCGTCCGACCAGTGTGGACTTCCCGTCGTCCACACTGCCCGCAGTGGCCAATCGCAACAGCTGCGACATCAGAAGTAGCCCTCCCGCTTGCGATCCTCCATGGCCGCCTCGGACATGCGGTCGTCGGCGCGGGTGGCGCCGCGCTCGGTCAGCCGCGAGGCGGCGACCTCCGCGATGACCTCGGCGATGGTGGCGGCGGTGGACTCCACGGCCCCGGTGCACGAGCCGTCGCCCACGGTGCGATAACGCACGGTCTTGCTGATCAGTGCCTCGTTGTCGCGGGGACCGCCCCACGGGCCCTCGGCCAGCCACATGCCGTCGCGCAGGTACACCTCGCGCTGGTGGGCGTAGTAGATGGCCGGCAGCTCGATGTTCTCCCGCTCGATGTAGTGCCAGACGTCCAGCTCGGTCCAGTTGGACAGCGGGAACACCCGCACGTGCTCGCCCGGGCGGTGCCGGCCGTTGTAGAGGTTCCACAGCTCCGGGCGCTGCCGGCGCGGCTCCCACTGGCCGAAGGCGTTGCGCAGGCTGAAGATGCGCTCCTTGGCCCGGGCCCGCTCCTCGTCGCGGCGGCCGCCGCCGAAGACCGCGTCGAACTTGTGCGTGGTGATGGAGTCCAGCAGCGGCACGGTCTGCAACGGGTTGCGGGTGCCGTCGGGGCGCTCGGTCAGCCGGCCGTCGTCGATCCAGTCCTGCACGGCCGCGACCTCCAGCCGCAAACCGTGCTCGGCCACCACTTTGTCCCGGAACTCGATGACTTCCGGGAAGTTGTGGCCGGTGTCCACGTGCAGCAGCGCGAACGGCACCGGGGCCGGCCAGAACGCCTTGATCGCCAGGTGCAGCAGCAGGGTGGAGTCCTTGCCGCCGGAGAACAGGATCACCGGCCGGTCGAACTCGCCGGCCACCTCACGGAAGATGTGGATGGCCTCGGACTCCAGCGCGTCCAACGCGCCGTCTGCTTGCAGGATGGGGCCATTGTCGTTGTCGGCGACAGCCAGGGTTTCAGCCATGCAGACCACACTCCGTCTTGGACTGGCCGGCCCAGCGTCCGCTGCGCGGGTCCGCGCCCGGCAGCGGCTTGGCCGTGCACGGCGCGCAGCCGATGGACAGATATCCCTCGCTCACCAACGGATTCTCCAGAATGCCGTGATCGGCGATGTAGGCGTTGAACTCGTCGTCGCTCCACGGCGCGATCGGGTTCACCTTCACCAGCCCGTTGCGGTCGTCCCACTGCACGATCGGCGTGGTGGCCCGGGTCGGCGCGTCGACCCGCCGCACGCCGGTGACCCAGGCGTCGTACTTCGCCAGCGTGGTGCGCAGCGGCACCACCTTGCGCAGGAAGCAGCAGCGGTCCGGGGCGGTCTGGTTGAGCAGCCCGAATTCGGCTTCCTGGTCGGCCACCGACTGCTCGGCCTCGGCGTTGACGATGGTCAGCTTCGGGTACACGGTGGCCACCGCGTCACGGGTGCCGATGGTCTCCGGGAAGTGGTAGCCGGTCTCCAGGAACAGCACGTCCACGTCCGGCTTCACCTGCGCCGCCAGGTCGATCAGCACCGCGTCCTGCATGTTGGAGGCCACGATCCACGAGTCGCCGAAGTTCTCCGCCGTCCAGGCCAGCGCCTCGGCCGCGGTCGCGTCGGCCAGCTCGACCGACGCCTTCTCGGCGAACTGCCTGAGATCCGCGCTCACTTCGTCACCACCAGTCCGACGAACTTCACGGTGAACACCCGGCAGCACGCCGCGCAGCGCCACGCCGAGTGCGGCTCCTCCTCGGGACGAAGGTCCTCGTCCCCGCAGTACGGGCAGTACATGGGCACCGCGCGCTCGGTCATCGGAGGTCACTCTCCTCGGCCCGGGCGGCCCACTGCGCGAACCGCTCGCCCTCGGCGCGCTGCTCCACGAAGCGGCGCACCACCCGCTCCACGTAGTCGTTCAGCTCGGCCGCGGTCACCTTGTGGCCGCGCAGCTTGCGACCGAAGCCCGAGTCCAGGCCGAGACCGCCGCCCAGGTGCACCTGGAAGCCCTCGCCCTGGTTGCCGTTCGCGTCGGTGACGATCTGGCCCTTGAGGCCGATGTCCGCGGTCTGGATCCGGGCGCAGGAGTTGGGGCAGCCGTTGATGTGCACGCTCACCGGCACGTCCAGCCGCGAGTTGAGGTCGGCCAGCCGCTCCTCGAGCGCCGTGATCAGGTCGGCCGCGCGCTTCTTGGTCTCGACGATGGCCAGCTTGCAGAACTCGATGCCGGTGCAGGCCATCGTGGACCGCCGCCACGGCGACGGGTTGCTCTGCAGGCCCAGCTTGACCAGGTCGGAGCTGAGCTGCTCCACCTCGCTCTCGGCGACGTCGAGCACGACCACCTTCTGCTGCGGCGTCAGGCGAACCCGGCCGGAGCCGGCCCGCTCGGCCGCCTTGGCCAACTCGACCAGCATCGAGCCGGACACCCGGCCGACGACCGGGGCCGCGCCGACGTAGCGCTTGCCGTCCTTCTGCTCGTGCACGCCGATGTGGTCGATCGGGATGGGCGGCGCCTCCGGCGCGGGGCCGTCGACCAGCGCGCGCTTGAGGTACTCGGTCTCGAGGATCTCGCGGAAGCGCTCCGGGCCCCAGTCCGCGATCAGGAACTTGATGCGGGCGCGGTGGCGCAGCCGGCGGTAGCCGTAGTCGCGGAAGACGCTGACCACGCCCTCCCACACGTCCGGCACCTCCTCCAGCGGCACCCAGGCCCCCAGCCGCTTGCCCAGCATCGGATTCGTGGACAGGCCGCCGCCGACCCACAGGTCGAAGCCCGGGCCGTGCTCGGGGTGCACGACGCCGACGAAGGCGACGTCGTTGATCTCGTGCACGATGTCCTGCTGGCCGGAGATGGCCGTCTTGAACTTGCGCGGCAGGTTGGAGTACTTGGGGTCGCCGATGTAGCGGCGGTTGATCTCCTCGATGGCCCAGGTGCCGTCGATGATCTCGGCGCTGGAGATGCCGGCCACCGGGGAGCCCAGCACCACACGCGGGCAGTCGCCGCACGCCTCGGTGGTGGACAGGCCCACCGCCTCCAGCTTCTGCCAGATGGCCGGCACGTCCTCGATCCGGATCCAGTGGTACTGGATGTTCTGCCGGTCGGTGATGTCCGCGGTGTCCCGGGCGTACAGCTCGCCGACCTCGCCGACCACCCGCAGCTGCTCGGTGGTCAGCGCGCCGCCGTCGATGCGCACCCGCATCATGAAGTAGCGGTCGTCGAGCTCCTCCGGCTCCAGCACCGCCGTGCGGCCGCCGTCGATGCCGGGCTTGCGCTGGGTGTAGAGGCCGTACCAGCGGAACCGGCCCCGCAGGTCGGCCGGGTCGATGGAGTCGAAGCCGCCGTGCGCGTAGATGTTCTCGATGCGGGCCCGGACGTTGAGCGGGTTGTCGTCCTTCTTGCTGCGCTCGTTCGGGTTGAGCGGCTCGCGGTAGCCAAGGGCCCACTGCCCCTCGCCCCGGCGGGCGTGACCGCGCTTCGGGGGTGCTGCTGGGGGGACCATGCTGGCGTCCTCCGGGGTTCGGGGCGCTGGGCACGACGAACGGGTCCCGGATTGTGGTGGGGGACATCCGCCGGCGTGACCCGCGCCGGCGAGGATCAAACGAACGGCGACGGGCTACCTGTCGGCAGACCCGCACATCGCGCTGGAGACGCGCTGGAAGTCGACGTGGCGGCGAACCACGAGACGGAGCTCCAGCGCAGACATGCTCCCAGCGTGCCACGCGTCCACGGTGTGGTCCACCGCCAACCGGATGGTGGGACGTGGTTCGCTAAGCCCCTGGTGAGGTGCTATATGGCGGTTCCCGACATATGGCAGTCCGATTTCCTTGGGTGACGGCCCGATCGCCCAGCGTCGTCGGGGAGACTGGGGGTGTGCCCTCAGCTCTGCCCGTAGCCGATCCCGCCCCCGCCGACGGCTGCCTGCCCGCGTCCGCACTGGACGGTCTCGGTCGCCGCCCGTTCGGAATGTACGTACATGTTCCGTTCTGCGCCGTGCGCTGCGGCTACTGCGATTTCAACACCTACACGCCCGGGGAACTCGGGTCTTCCGCCTCTCCCCAGAGCTGGCTGGAGGGCCTGCGCCGGGAGCTCGACCTCGCCGCCTCCGTGCTGGGCTCCGCGCCCGCGGTCGACACCGTCTTCGTCGGCGGCGGCACGCCGTCCTTGCTCGGCGTGGACGGGCTTTCGTCGGTTCTGGACGCCGTGCGCACTTCGTTCGGTCTGTCGGCCGACGCCGAGGTCACCACCGAGTCCAACCCCGAGTCCACTTCGGTCGAGTTCTTCGCCGGCATCCGTGACGCCGGTTACACCCGGGTGTCCCTGGGCATGCAGTCCGCCGCCCCGCACGTCTTGGCCGTCCTGGACCGCAAGCACACCGCCGGCCGTCCCGTCGCCGCCGCCCGCGAGGCCTTCGCCGCCGGCTTCGAGCACGTGAACCTCGACCTCATCTACGGCACTCCCGGCGAGCGGCCCGCCGACCTGTCGGCCTCCCTCGACGCCGTCCTGTCCGCCGGCGTCGACCACGTCTCCGCTTACGCCTTGATCGTCGAGGACGGCACCGCCCTGGCCCGTCGGGTCAACCGCGGCGAACTCCCCGCCCCCGACGACGACGTGCTGGCGTCGTACTACGAGACCGTCGACGCCGCGCTCTCCGCCGCCGGGCTGCACTGGTACGAGGTCTCCAACTGGGCCTCCTCCGACGCCGCCCGCTGCCGGCACAACCTCATCTACTGGCAGGGCGGCGACTGGTGGGGCGCCGGGCCCGGGGCCCACAGCCACGTCGGCGGCGTCCGCTGGTGGAACGTCAAACACCCCGCCAAGTACGCCGCCGAGCTCTCCGCCGGCCGCTCTCCCGCCGCCGGCCGCGAGACCCTCACCCCGGAGGACCGCCGCGTCGAACGCGTCCTCCTGGAGCTCCGCCTCTCCACCGGCCTCCCCGCCTCGGCCCTGGACCCCGCCGGCCTCGCCGCCGCCCAGCAGTGCGCCGCCGACGGCCTCCTCGACCCCGCCGCCCTCGCCACCGGCCGCTGCGTCCTCACCCCCCGCGGCCGCCTCCTCGCCGACGCCGTAGTCCACCGCCTCCTGCCCTGACCCGCGAGATGCGCCGGCCGGGGGCTCAGCCCCAGCGGATTCACCCCCGCCCGGCGAGCTCCGCGGCGATGGCCTCGGCTTCGTCCTCGATCACGGCCACCCGCGCATCGGCGAGGCGAAGCCGGTCAGCCCGGCGTACCGGATCCAGCTCGGCCGCCGCCTGCGCCCGAAGGTCCTCGATCTCGGCGCGCGGCTTGGCCGCCACGTCGTTCTGGTTCATGTCGGGCCCTCGTCGCTCGTGTGGTGGACTCGCTGGGCGGACATGGACCGGTTCGGGATCCTTCCTCATCCCAGTTCACGATCTGCCGACGGCGTGCGGTCCGGACCGCGACCGTGTCGTCAGCGTCGGTCGCCAGCTGCCGGTATCCGTCCTCACGCGCCCGGTCCCGCCAAGCCTCGATCCCCATGGACCGCAGTGTGCCGGACGCTTGCACCGGAGCCGTCGACCTCGCCGGCGTGTCCTCGATCGCCCGTGTCTACTACGGCTGAGCTGCGAAGTCGGCAACAGGTGACCGTTGAGCCCGGTCCGCTCCGTAAACTTGTCGTGAGCACCGTTGTCGACCGGCCCGGAGGTGACGCCGCGTGAACGCTGATGAGCGCCGCTTCGAGGTGTTGCGCGCGATCGTCGCGGACTACGTCTCCAACCAGGAGCCGGTGGGGTCCAAGGCGCTGGTGGAGCGGCACAACCTGGGGGTGTCGAGCGCGACGGTGCGCAACGACATGGCGGTGCTGGAGGAGGACGGATTCATCACGCAGCCGCACACGAGCGCGGGGCGGGTGCCCACGGACAAGGGGTACCGGCTGTTCGTGGACCGGCTCAGCGAGGTGAAGCCGCTGTCGCCGGCGGAGCGGCGGGCGATCGACAGCTTCCTGGAAGGCGCGGTGGACCTGGACGACGTGCTGCGGCGCAGCGTCCGGCTGCTGGCCCAGCTCACGCGCCAGGTGGCGGTGATCCAGTATCCGACGCTGACCCGCTCGACGGTCCGCCACCTCGAGGTCGTGCAGCTCACACCGGCTCGGCTGATGCTGGTGCTGATCACCGACGCTGGCCGGGTGGACCAGCGCATGGTGGACCTGGGCGACGTGATCGACGAGGAGGGCGCGGCGCAGATCAGGGGCCTGCTCAACGCGGCGATGTGCGGCCAGCGCCTGGCCGACGCCTCGGCCCGGGTGGCGGAGCTGCCGGGCCAGGTGCCCGAGGAGCTGCGCAACGCGATGCTGCGGGTGTCGACGGTGCTGGTGGAAACACTGGTGGAGCACCCGGAGGAGCGCCTGCTGCTGGGCGGCACGGCGAACCTGACGCGTAACGTGGCGGACTTCCCGGGCTCGCTGCGCCAGGTGCTGGAGGCGCTGGAGGAGCAGGTGGTGGTGCTGCGCCTGCTGGCGGCGGTGCGCGACCCGGGCACGGTGACGGTGCGCATCGGCAACGAGAACGAGGCCGAGGACCTGCGCA
The DNA here is from genome assembly GCF_044547355.1 of Kutzneria sp. NPDC052558. Taxonomy (NCBI): domain Bacteria; kingdom Bacillati; phylum Actinomycetota; class Actinomycetes; order Pseudonocardiales; family Pseudonocardiaceae; genus Kutzneria; species Kutzneria sp. NPDC052558. The sequence continues at coordinate 47,286 of NZ_JBIUAG010000002.1, read as the reverse complement.
GCACCTCGGTGGTGTCGATCGGCTACGGCGGCAAGGGAACCCTGCTCGGGGGGATGGGCGTTGTCGGGCCGACGAGGATGGACTATCCGGGCGCCATGGCCGCCGTGCACGCCGTGGCCAACTACGTGGGCGACATCCTGACCGGGCGCTAGCCCGGCACAGGCAACGGGCCGGGTCCGGGGGACACCGGCAGGAGGACTGGAAAACAGGTGGCCAGGGACTATTACGGGACGCTGGGGGTCAGCCAGGACGCGACCCCCGAGGAGCTCAAGCGCGCCTATCGCAAGCTCGCAAGGGAGCTGCACCCGGACGTCAATCCGGACGAACAGGCGCAGGCGCGCTTCCGTGAGGTCACGGCCGCCTACGAGGTGCTGTCCGACCCGCAGAAGCGCAAGATCGTGGACCTCGGCGGCGACCCGTTGGGCGGCGGCGCCGGTGGTGGCGGCGGTCGGATGGGCGACCCGTTCGGCGGCGCGGGCTTCGGCCTCGGCGACATCATGGACGCCTTCTTCGGCGCGGCGACGGGCGGCGGCGGTGGCCGCGGGCCGCGCAGCCGCGTGCAGCCGGGCTCGGACGCCCTGCTGCGCATGGAGCTGACGTTGGAGGACTGCCTCACGGGCGTCAGCCGCGAGATCACGGTGGACACGGCGGTGCTGTGCGACCAGTGCCAGGGCGGCGGCTGCGCCCCCGGCACGAAGCCGCAGCAGTGTGACACCTGCCACGGCCGCGGCGAGATCCAGTCGGTGCAGCGCTCGTTCCTCGGCCAGGTGGTCACGGCCCGCCCGTGCCCGGTGTGCCGCGGCTACGGCGAGGTGATCCCGGACCCGTGCCAGCAGTGCTCGGGCGACGGCCGCATCCGGGCCCGCCGCACGATCACGGTGCAGATCCCGGCCGGCGTGGCCGACGGCATGCGGGTGCGGCTGGCCAGCCAGGGCGAGGTCGGCCCGGGCGGCGGCCCCGCCGGCGACCTGTACGTCGAGGTGGACGAGCTGCCGCACGACACGTTCGAGCGGGAGGGCGCGAACCTGCACGGCACGCTGCGCATCCCGGTGACGACGGCGGCGCTGGGCGCGGTGCTCCAGCTCAAGACGCTGGACGGCACCGAGGAGCTGCGCATCGATCCGGGCACGCAGCCGAACACGGAGCTGGTGCTGACCGGCCGCGGCATGCCGAAGCTGCGCTCGTCGGGCCGGGTCGACGGCCGCGGCGACATGTACGTGCACCTCCAGGTCGAGGTGCCCACGAAGCTGGACCCGAAGCAGGCGGACCTGCTGCGCGAGCTGGCGGCGCTGCGGGGCGAGGAGGAGCCGGAGCTGGCCTCCACCAACGGCCGCGGCCACGGCGGCCTGTTCTCGCGCCTGCGCAGCAACCGCCGGTGACGACGCTGCCGGTCTTCCTGGTCGACAGCCTGCCGGCGGGGGACGACGGCGTGCTGGACGGCCCGGAGGGCCATCACGCCGCGTCGGTGCGACGGCTGCGGGTCGGCGAGGAGCTGGTGCTGGCCGACGGACGCGGTGGCCGCGTGCGCTGCGGCATCGAGGCGGTGGAGCGGGACACGCTCCGCCTCGCGGTGCGGGAGCGCACGGTGGTGCCGCCGCCGCAGCCGCGTGTGGTCGTGGCCCAGGCGTTGGTGAAGGGCGACCGGGGCGAGCTCGCGGTGGAGATGGCCACCGAGGCCGGCGCGGACGCGATCATCCCCTGGCGGGCCGCACGGTGTGTAGCCCGATGGGATGAAGGTCCCCGCGGCGTAAAGGCCCTGACCAAGTGGCGCAACACGGTTCGCGAGGCGGCCAAGCAGTCCCGGCGGGCCTGGGTTCCGGAGGTTTCCGAGCCGGTGGGCACGGCCGAACTGGCCGCGCTGGCGGGCAAGGCGGCGAAGGCGATGGTGTTGCACGAGTCGGCCGCCGGACGGCTCGCCGATCTGCCGTCCGACGGAGATCTGCTGCTCGTGGTGGGTCCGGAGGGTGGCATCAGCGACGAGGAGCTGGCCGTGCTGACCGACGCCGGGGCCGTCGCGGTCCGGCTGGGGCCGTCGGTGCTGCGGGCTTCTACCGCGGCCGCGGTCGCCTTGGGGGCCATTGGCGCGCTCTCTACCCGATGGGGCTGACCAGAGCGATCAAGATGGTTGAGGGGTCAATCCGGTATGGCGCGAAGCCGTGAGCAGGGTCTACCCTTTGGCAACCAAGAATTTCCGACACCCGACAGGGTGTTGGCGCCAACCGTCGGACACCTCCCCCCTCGGTCCGACGGGAGCCGCGCCGCAGCGGAGTGACCCCCAGGCTCCGCTGCGGCGCGGCGCTTTGTTGTCAGGCCGTCTGCTTCTCGGCCCGGGGAAACACCGTGTAGCTGAACGACCAGAAGAAGTCGATGATCAGCACCACGGTCCAGAACCAGGCGCCGCCGAGCAGCTGTCCGCCGCGGGCCGGGTCGAAGCCGGTGAGCGCGTAGCCGCCGGCCAGTAGCGCCACCACCACCGCCCACTCGCCGGTCCGCCGGTAGAAGTCCGTGCGCTGCTTGTGCGCGAACTCCCGGCCGTGCAGCCGCGGCTTGGGCTGCTTGGCCAGCCTGCGCCGCACCCAGCCGTCCATCGTGTGCAGGTGGTGCCGCCCGGAGACGGCCACGATGCCGATGATGATCGCGCCGAACACGTGCGCGATGTCGGCGGCGCCGCCGCGGGCCAGCTCGACCGCCCCGACGATCAGGACGACCACGTAGCCGACCGGGGACAGCGCCAGCAGCACCGCGCCCGTCTTCGGCATCTTCACCAGGTATCGCACGGCCAGGCCGGCCAGCAGCAGCACGAAGAAGCCGATCTCCGAGCCGATCACGAGCGTGAGCAGCACACCGTTCCCCCGTTCTGACACAACCGTGTTAGTACGAGTGTATTTATACCAGGTGTGTTAAAACGGTGCCGTGCCCAAGGCTGTCGATCACGAAGCCCGCCGCCGCGAGCTGGCCGAAGCGGTCTGGCGGGTGGTCAGCACGGACGGCGTGCACCGGGTGTCGGTGCGGTCCGTGGCCGCCGAGTCCGGCTGGTCCACCGGCTCGCTGCGGCACTACTTCCCGACCCAGGACGCGCTGCTGGTCTTCGCCATGGAACTGCTGGCCGACCGGACCCGGGCCCGGCTCGCGGCCATCGAGGAGACCGAGGTCCGGGCCGTCCTGCGCCGGTTCGCCGAGATCCTGCTGCCGGGCACGTCCGAGGTCCGCGTCGAGGTCGAGGTGTGGCTGGCCCTGCTGGCCCGCGCCCAGGTCGACCCCGAGCTGCGGCGGGCCGAGCGGCGCAACCGGGAGGACCTGCTCACCGCCCTGTCCGGCCTGCTGTGGCGGGCCGCCGCCAAGGGGGAGCTGACCGAGGGCCGCGACCCCGACCTGGAGGCCGTCCGGCTGGCCGCCGCCATCGACGGCCTCACCCTGGCCTGCGTCTACTCCGCGGAGTGGATCGGCGACGACCTCGCGATGGCGGCCGTCGACCGGCATCTGGACGACCTGTTCGGCCCGGCGTCTACCCTGCCCGCATGACCGCGGACTGCCTGTTCTGCAAGATCGTCGCCGGCGACATCCCGGCGACCGTCGTCCACGACGGGGAACGCACCCTCGCGTTCCGCGACATCAACCCGCAGGCCCGGGTGCACGTGCTCGTCGTGCCCAAGCAGCACCACTGCGACGCCGCCGCGCTGGCCGCCGCCGATCCCCAGCTGCTGGCCGACGTGATCAGCACCGGGGCCGAGGTGGCCAAGGCCGAGGGCATCGCCGACAGCGGCTACCGCTTGGTGTTCAACACCGGCGACGACGCCGGCCGCACCGTGTTCCACGCCCACCTGCACGTGCTCGGCGGAGAACAATTGGGTCTGTTCGGCAAGCTCTAAGGAGTCAACTCGAATGCGCGTTGTCGGTGCCCCCGACTAGCATCGGAAGCGACTGACCACGTCCACCGACAGCGCGCGCCGCGCAGGAAGCAGGCCCGAGGCCAGGTGCCGTCAACACCCAAGAACGGTTCGTCGCCGGCTTCCCTCGCCGACACGGACGCCCAGTCCCGGTTCACCGTGCCCGACGAGGCGGTGTTGGCCCTGCTGGGCTCCCGCGACGAGAGCCTGCGCGAGGCCGAGGAACTGCTGGAAGCCGATGTGCACGTCCGCGGCAACGAGGTGACGCTGACCGGCCGCCCGGCCGACGTGGCCTTCGCCGAGCGTGTGTTCGCCGAGCTGGTCACCCTGGCCCGCGGCGGCCAGCAGGTCGGCCCGGACGCGGTCCGCCGCACCATCGCCATGCTGGAGGGCGGCGACGCCGAGTCCCCGGCCGAGGTGCTCAGCCTGGACATCCTGTCCCGGCGCGGCAAGGTGATCCGCCCCAAGACGCTCAACCAGAAGCGCTACGTCGACGCGATCGACGCCAACACCATCGTGTTCGGCATCGGCCCCGCCGGCACCGGCAAGACCTACCTGGCCATGGCCAAGGCTGTGCAGGCGCTACAGGCCAAGCAGGTCAGCCGGATCATCCTGACCCGCCCCGCGGTCGAGGCCGGCGAGCGGCTGGGCTTCCTGCCCGGCACCCTGTTCGACAAGATCGACCCCTACCTGCGGCCGCTCTACGACGCGCTGCACGACATGGTCGAGCCCGAGTCGATCCCGCGGCTGATGCAGGCCGGCACCATCGAGGTGGCGCCCCTGGCGTACATGAGGGGACGCACGCTCAATGAGGCCTTCATCATCCTGGACGAGGCGCAGAACACCACGCCCGAGCAGATGAAGATGTTCCTCACCCGGCTCGGCTTCGGCTCCAAGATCGTGGTCACCGGCGACATCACCCAGGTCGACCTGCCCGGCGGGCAGCGCAGCGGCCTGCGGGTGGTGCAGGAGATCCTGGCCGGCGTGCCCGACATCCACTTCTCGGTGCTGACCAGCCAGGACGTGGTGCGCCACCGGCTGGTCGGGGACATCGTGGACGCCTACGACAAGTGGCAGTCCAGCCAGGACGCCGGACCCGGTGTGCAGGCCAAGCAGGGCGGCCGGGGACGATAGGGCCCGTGAGTATCGAGATCGCCAACGAAGCCGGCGTCGGCGTCGACGAGGCCAGCATCGTCGCCGTCGCCCGCTTCGCGCTGGACCGGATGGGCGTCAGCCCGCTCGCCGAGCTGTCCGTGCTGCTGGTCGACCTGGACGTGATGGCCGACCTGCACGAGCGCTGGATGGACCTGCCCGGTCCGACCGACGTGATGGCGTTCCCGATGGACGAGCTGGACTCGGCCCGCCGCCCCGACGCCGCCGGCGTCGGCCCGGCCCTGCTCGGCGACATCGTGCTGTGCCCGGCCTTCGCCAAGGACCAGGCCCGCAAGGCCGGCCACGGCCTGCTCGAGGAGCTGCACCTGCTCACCGTGCACGGCGTGCTGCACCTGCTCGGCTACGACCACGCCGAGCCGGCCGAGGAGCGGGAGATGTTCACGCTCCAGAACCGCATCCTGGCCGACTACCGGGACACCAAGGAGTCGGCGGCCCGGGCCGCCCAGCAGCGCAGCAACGACGACCGGGTGCTCGGCGCCGTCGGCCTGGCCGAGGAAGAGGACAAGCCCGCGGTCGCGGACAGCCCCGACACCGACTGAAGGGCGCCGGGTGATGAGCTTCGGGGGAGCCGTGCCAATGCTGCTGTGCGCGGTCGTGCTCGTGCTGGCCGCCGGCGCGTTCGCCGGCGCCGACGCCGCGCTGGGCACCGTGTCCCGGGCCCGGGTCGAGGAGTTGGTGCGGCAGCGCCGGGCCGGCGCCCACCAGCTCCAGCTGCTGATCGAGGACCGTCCGCGGCACATCAACCTGCTGTTGCTGCTGCGGCTGGGCTGCGAGCTGGCCGCGACCGTGCTGATCACGGCGTTCTGCCTGCAAGCCGTCACCCCGGGTTGGCTGGCCCTGCTGGTCGCCGGCGTGGCCATGGTCATCGTCTCGTACGTGTTGATCGGCGTGGGGCCGCGCACGGTCGGCCGGCAGCACCCGTACGGCGTGATGCTGCTGGCCGCCGGCCCGGTGCGGGTGCTGGGCCGGGTGCTCGGGCCGCTGAGCCGGCTGCTGATCCTGATCGGCAACGCGATCACCCCGGGCCGCGGCTTCCGCGAGGGCCCGTTCTCCACCGAGGTCGAGCTGCGCGAGCTGGTCGACCTGGCCGGCGAGCGCGGCGTGGTCGACGAGGACGAGCGGGAGATGATCCACTCCGTCTTCGAGCTGGGCGACACCATCGCCCGCGAGGTGATGGTGCCGCGCACCGAGATCATCTGGATCGAGCAGGCCAAGTCGGTGCGGCAGGCGCTGGCCCTGTCCCTGCGCACCGGCTACAGCCGCGTCCCGGTGATCGGCGAGAGCGTCGACGACGTGGTCGGCGTGGTCAACATCAAGGACCTGGCCCGGGCCACCGTCGAGGGCGGCGCGGCCACCCTGCGCGAGCTGATGCGGCCGGCGGTGTTCGTGCCCGACACCAAGCGGCTGGACGACCTGCTGCGGCAGATGCAGGTCACCCACAACCACCTGGCCATCGCCGTCGACGAGTACGGCGGCACCGCCGGCCTGCTCACCATCGAGGACATCCTGGAGGAGATCGTCGGGGAGATCACCGACGAGTACGACCAGGACGAGCGGCCCCCGGTCGAGCAGGTCGACGAGGACACCTACCGGGTCAGCGCCCGGCTGCCGGTGGAGGACTTCGCGGAGCTGTTCGGCGTGGAGCTGGACGACTCCGACGTGGAGACCGTCGGCGGGCTGATGGCCCAGCGGCTGGGCCGGGTGCCGCTGCCCGGGGCCGAGGCCGAGATCGCCGGCCTGTGGCTGCGGGCCGAGGGCGGCAAGGACAACAGGGGCCGGGTCCGGATCACCACCGTGGTGGCCCGGCGCGGCGAACGTGAGAGGAACGGCGAGCGTGGCTGAACTGGACCCCGAGGACGCCAAGATCGTGACCCTTGCCCGGTCGGCCCGCGCCCGCACCGGCGCCGCCGAAGGCGCCGCGGTCCGCGACACCGACGGCCGCACCTACGCCGCCTGCACCGTCTCGCTGCCGTCGCTGAAGCTGACCGCGCTCCAGGCCGCCGTGGCCGCCGCCGTGGCCAGCGGCGCCCCCGGGCTCGAGGCGGCGGCAGTCGTCACCGAGGCCGGCAAGGTCGACGACGAATCCCGGGCCGCCGTCCGCGACCTCACCGAGTCCGCCCACATCCTGATCGCCGACCCCACCGGCACCCTCTTCGACCCCCTCCCCTAACCCCCGACCCCCCGCAACCCCGATCCCCCGCTTGGAAGGGGGCTTTCCTTCACTCCGAGTGGAGGAAAGCCCCCTTCCAAGCGTCGGAGCCGGTTCGGGGCGGTGGGCGGCCCCCGCTGAGCGGGTTCGGGGCGACCAGCGAGAATGGCAGGATGACCAGCGACAGCATCCCTGCCGGGCACCGCTCCGGCTTCGCCTGCTTCGTCGGCCGGCCCAACGCGGGCAAGTCGACGCTGACCAACGCGCTGGTCGGCGCCAAGGTGGCGATCACGTCCAGCAAGCCGCAGACCACCCGGCACACCATCCGCGGCGTGGTGCACCGGACCGACGCGCAGCTGATCATCGTGGACACCCCCGGCCTGCACCGGCCGCGCACCCTGCTCGGCCAGCGGCTCAACGACCTGGTCATGGAGACCTGGTCCGAGGTCGACGTGGTCGGCCTGTGCGTGCCGGCCGACCAGAAGGTCGGCCCCGGCGACAAGTTCATCGCCGGCGAGCTGGCCAAGGTGGCCAAGCGCACCCCGGTGCTCGGCATCGTCACCAAGACCGACCTGGTGTCCCAGCAGCAGGTCGCCGAGCAGCTGCTGGCGTTGCAGAAGGTGATGGACTTCGCCGACCTGATCCCGGTGTCGGCCCAGGACGGCTACCAGCTCGACACGCTGGCCGACCTGCTGGTCGCCCGGCTGCCCGAGGGCCCTCGGCTGTACCCGGACGGGGAGCTGACCGACGAGCCCGAGGCCACCCTGGTCGCCGAGCTGATCCGGGAGGCCGCGCTGGAGGGCGTGCGCGACGAGCTGCCGCACTCCATCGCCGTGGTGGTGGAGGAGATGCGCCCGCGCGAGGGCCGCGACGACCTGATCGACGTGCACGCCAACCTGTTCGTGGAGCGCACCAGCCAGAAGGCGATCATCCTGGGGCACAAGGGCGAGCGGCTCAAGCAGGTCGGCACCACCGCCCGCCGCCAGATCGAGCGCCTGCTGGGCTCGCGGATCTACCTCGACCTGCACGTGAAGATCGCCAAGGACTGGCAGCGCGACCCCAAACAGCTCCGCCGGCTGGGCTTCTAGGTCACACGTTGGGGCGGATCAATAAAGATCAGGCCGCGAGTTGCGCCAATTAGCCGGGCTGGAGCCACCGAGCGCCCTATAGTTCCTCGCGCTTTGGCAGGTAAATCCCAGTCCAGGAGTACTTCGTGACCACACCGCCCCCCGGCTTCGACCCGAACCAGCCCTACGGTCAGCAGCAGCCCTACGGCCAGCAGCCGCAGACCCCGCCGCCGGGCTTCAGCCAGCCGGGGTACGGTGCGCCGCAGCAGCCGTACGACCCGAACCAGCAGCAGGCCTACGGCCAGCAGCCCTACGGTCAGGCCTCGCCGCCCTACGGCACGCCGCAGCAGCCCTACGACCCGAACCAGCAGGCGGCCTACGGCCAGCAGCCCTACGGTCAGCAGCCGTACGGCGCGCAGCAGCAGCCTTACGGCCAGCAGCCGCTCCAGTACCAGGCCGGCGGGATCTACGCCCAGATCCCGGGCCTGGGCACCGTGCCGCTGGCCTCGATGGGCAGCCGCTTCGTGGCCCGGCTGATCGACACCTTCGTGGTCGGCATCCCGTTCGGCATCATCCTGTTCATCATCATCACCTCGACGGCCACCAGCACGGCGGCGGACATCCAGAGCCAGTACCACTACGACCCGAACACCGGTCAGTACGTCGGGGACCCCAACGCGGTCGCGTCGGCCGGCCTCGGCTTCTTCACCATCCTGATCCTGTCCCCGGTGATCATGGTCGTGCTCCAGTGCCTCTACGAGGCGATCATGCTCGGCCTGAGGGGCGCCACCCTGGGCAAGATGGCCATGGGCGTGCGGGTGGTCCGCGAGGACAGCGGCCAGATCCCCGGCATGGGCAAGGGCTTCGGCCGCGTCGGCACCATGTTCGGCCCGTGGATCGTGCCCTGCCTGGGCAGCATCTGGATCCTGCTGTGCTACCTCTCGCCGCTGTTCGACAACCAGCGCCGTCAGGGCTGGCACGACAAGGCGGTCAAGACCCTGGTGATCGCGACCAGGTGATCCTCACACGGCTGCGGGTGACCCCGGCCGTCGTCGCCGTGACGGCGGCGGCCGGGGCCCTGCTGGGCACCGGGATCGTCAGCATCCCGTGCTGGTTCCACGCGCTGACCGGCGCCGACTGCCCGTTCTGCGGCGGCAGCCGGGCGCTGGGCGCGCTGCTGCACGGCGACCTGGCCGGCGCGCTGCGCTTCAACGCCTTCGCCGTGATCCTGCTGCTGCCGGCCGCCGTCGCCGGCCTGGTGCTGCTGGCCCGTGTCGAGCTGGGCCTGCGCATCCCGTCCTGGCCGGTCCGCCGCACGGCGCTTATTCTGCTGGCCGTCGCCGCGATGGCCTGGTGGCTGGTCCGCGACGTCGCGTTTCCCGGACTCCAGGTCTGAGACAATGGACGCGTGAGCCTGTACCGAGACACCTGCGTCGTGCTGCGGGTGCAGAAGCTCGGCGAGGCCGACCGGATCATCACCCTGCTGTCCCAGCGGCACGGCAAGATCCGCGCCGTTGCCAAGGGGGTGCGCCGCACGTCCTCCCGCTTCGGCGCCCGGCTGGAGCCGTTCGGGCATGTCGACGTGCAGTTCTACACCGGGCGCACGCTGGACGTGATCACCCAGGTGGAGACGGTCGACGCGTTCGGCGTCGGCCTCGTCGACGACTACGCCCGGTACACGGCCGCCTGCGCGGTGCTGGAGACCGCCGACCGGCTCACCGCCGAGGAGGGCGAGCCGGTGCTGCGGCTGTACATGCTCGTCGTCGGCGCGCTGCGGGCGCTGTCCGGCCGGCAGCGCGAGGCCGGCCTGGTGCTCGACGCCTTCCTGTTGCGCGCCATGGGTTTCGCCGGCTGGGCCCCGGCCGTCACCGAATGCGCCCGCTGCGGCACGCCCGGACCGCACGCCGCGTTCAGCGTGCCCGCCGGCGGCTCCGTGTGCGGCACCTGCCGCCCGCCCGGCTCGGCCAGCCCGGCCGGCGAGACGCTCGGCCTGCTCGACGCGCTCACCCACGGCGACTGGGAGCTGGTGGACCGGACCCAGGCGTCCAGCAAGCGCGAGGCCAGCGGCCTGGTCGCCGCGCACCTCCAGTGGCACCTCGAACGGCAGCTGCACTCGCTGCCGCTGGTGGAGCGCCGCGTGTCGGCCACCGCCATCGACCGGCTGGCCGCCCAGATCCGCACCGTGGTGGCGGATCGTCAACCAGTGGGGGAGAACCTTGATCCTGCGACCGGCTGAGCCCGGCGACCTCCAGGCCGTGCACGACATCTGCGTCGAGACGGCCACCCAGCGCGACCTCGACGACCTGGACCTGATCGGCTACATCTTCGCCGACCCGTACCTCACGCTGGCGCCGGAGATGTGCTTCGTCATCGCCGACGACGAGGGCGTCGCCGGTTTCACCGTCGGCGCGGCCGACACCGTGGACTTCTACCGGCGCTGGCGGGCCGAGTGGACGCCGCGCTTCGCCGACCGCTACCCGAAACCGGCGCAGGAGACCAACCGCTTCGAGTCGCTGGTGTCGGCGCTGCACAACCCCGACCGGTTCCTGCCGGCCGCGGTCGCCGAGTATCCGTCCCACCTGCACATCAACCTCGACGCCCGGGCGCGGCGGCAGGGCTGGGGCACCAAGCTGCTGGCCGAGCTGTTCGACCGGCAGCGGGCGGCCGGGTCGCCGGGCGTGCACCTGACCACGTCCACCAGCAACACCCGGGCCATCGCCTTTTACCACACTCTCGGTTTCGAAGTGCTGGATCAGCCCGACGAAGGGACCGTGATGGGACTGCGCTTCGACGGTTCGGGCAGGATGGAGTCATCCCCGTCCCGATCGTGAGGAGCAGGCCTGATGCTGCGTAGGCAGCTGCGCGGACGCAACGACCCCACTGTGCGGCCGCCCGACCCGCATGCCAGCGGCGCCCGTCCGCCCAAGATTCCGCTGGAGTTCGTGCCCAAGCACGTGGCCCTGGTTATGGACGGCAACGGCCGCTGGGCCAACATGCGGGGGCTGTCCCGGGTCGAGGGGCACAAGCGCGGCGAGGCCGTCGTGCTCGACGTGGCCAAGGGGGCCATCGAGCTCGGCGTCAAGTGGATCTCGCTGTACGCCTTCTCCACCGAGAACTGGAAGCGCAGCCCCGACGAGGTGAAGTTCCTGATGAACTTCAACCGGGACGTGATCCACCGGCGCACCGACGAGCTCGACGAGATGGGCGTGCGCATCCGCTGGGCCGGACGTCGGCCGCGGCTGTGGCCCAGCGTGGTCAACGAGCTGCAGAAGGCCGAGGAGCGCACCAAGAACAACGATGTGCTCAACCTGACGATGTGCGTCAACTACGGCGGCCGCGCCGAGATCGGCGACGCCGCCCGCGAGGTCGCCCGCCTGGTCGCCGCCGGCAAGCTCAACCCCGACAAGGTGGACGAGCGCACCCTGGCCAAGCACCTCTACCAGGCCGACATGCCCGACGTGGACCTGTTCATCCGGCCCTCCGGCGAGCAGCGCATCTCCAACTTCATGCTCTGGCAGTCCGCCTACGCCGAGCTGGTGTTCCAGGACATCCTGTGGCCGGACTTCGACCGGCGTGACCTCTGGGCCGCCTGCGAGGCGTATGCCCGTAGGGACCGCCGCTTCGGCGGCGCCGAGGACGCTCCCAGCGAGGACCTCCAGGAGGCGGGCCGATGACCGACGACGAGGCGCAGACCACCGCCCGGCTGCTCACCGCCGCCCGCGAGGCCCTGGAGATGTTCCACGAGGTCCACGTCGACGACGACGGCGCCCTCAGCTTCCGCCACGGCGACGTGCCCTGCGCCGTGCAGGCCATGCAGATCGCCGAGGGGCTCACCCTGCTCAGCCTCACCTGCGTCGTCGCCTGGGACCTGCCCGACGATCCCGCCCTCGCCGTCTCCGCCGCCGAACGCGCCGGTCAGGGCCTGTTCGGCACCCTCGGCGTCGTGCACACCGAGCGGGGCATGGACGTCACCCTCCGGTACGCCTTCCCCGCCGACAACCTGGAGCCCGCGCCCCTGTCCACCATCCTCATGCTGGTCGTCTCCACCGCCTCCCAGCTCCGAGCCGACCTCCTGGCCAGCGTCGAATGACCCCCGCCCCGGCGCCCCGGCGCGTCACCCCACCCCCGCTGGCCGGCGCCGGGTCCCGTCTCGCCGCGCCGCCGCGGGGCCTCGCCCTGGGGACGGCCCACGCGGCCGCCGCCTCAGGCACCCGCCTTCCGGCGCGGCCCGATCGCCAGCGGCTCCCTGCCTCGAAGGCGGCGTCCGTGCCTGCGTCGGGTGGTGCGCGATGACCGCCGACACCGAGGTCCGGCCGGTCGAGCGGCCCCAGCGCCGGCGCATCAGCTCCCTTGAGGTGCTGTGTGTCGTGCTGGTGCTGGCCTTGCTGCTCCAGAGCCAGCTCGTCGACGCGTTGGACATTCCGGCGCTGCGGACCGGGGCCACTGTGTTCGTGGCCGTCTGCGTGCAGGCCATGCCGTTCCTCGTGCTCGGCACGCTGATCAGCGGGGCCATCGCCGCCTTCCTGCCGGCGGAGGTCCTGCGGCGGGTGCTGCCCCGGCGGTCCGCGCTGGCGGTGCCCGTCGCCGGCCTGGCCGGCGTGGCCCTGCCCGGCTGCGAGTGCGCCTCCGTGCCCGTGGCGCGGCGGCTCATGCAGCAGGGCGTCGCCCCCTCCGTGGCCCTGGCCTTCCTGCTGGCCGCCCCGGCGGTCAACCCCGTCGTGCTGGTGGCCACGGCCGTCGCCTTCCCCGGCCGGCCCGAGATGGTCCTCGCCCGGTTCTGCGGCTCCATGCTCACCGCCGTCGTCACCGGCTGGCTGTGGGCCCGTTTCGGCAAGGCCTCGTGGATCGCCGCCCGTGCCCTCGAACGACTTCCCGCCGGCGGCCGGCCGAAGTGGGCCGTCTTCGCCGAGACCGCCCGTCACGACCTCGTCGAGGCCGGCGGCTTCCTCGTCATCGGCGGCCTCACCGCCGCCGCCCTGAACGTGCTGGTGCCCTCGTCCCTGCTGGAATCGCTGTCGGGCCAGTGGGTCCTCGGCATCCTCGTGATGGCGCTGCTCGCCGTCGTGCTGGCCATCTGCAGCGAGGCCGACGCCTTCGTCGCCGCCTCCCTGTCCGCCCTGCCCCTGCTGCCCCGCCTGGTGTTCCTGGTCGTCGGCCCCGCTGTCGACGTCAAGCTCATCGCCCTCCAGGTCGGCACCTTCGGCAAGGCCTTCGCCCTGCGGTTCGCCCCCTTGGCGTTCACCGTCGCCGTCGTGTCCGGCACCGTCGCCGGCCTCGTGCTCCTGGGAGGCGTCTCGTGAGGCGGGAAACCCAGAACATCCTGCTCGTCCTGCTCGGCGGGGCCCTGCTCAAGATCGCCCTCAACGGCACGTACCTGAACTACGTCAAGCCCGCCCTGCAACCCTGGCTGATCCTCTCCGGCGCGATCATGGTCCTGCTGGCCGGCGTCGCCATCGTGACCGACATCCTCAAGGCCCGCCGCGCCTCGGCTCCCAGCACCCCGGTCTCTTCCGACCCGGTCGCTGTTCCCTCGGCTTCCGACACGGCGGTATCCGCCGTGTCGACCGCGGCTGCCGACGCCGATCCCGCCTCGAACCCCGCCGCTGCGACCGCCCATGCCCCTGACCGTGAACTCGCTCTCGCACACGCCGGCGGCTCCGACCCCCACTCCCACTCCCACGACGACGGCCACGGCCACTCGCACGGGGCTGCCCGCAGCGCGTGGATGCTGCTGATGCCGGTGCTGGCCATCTTCCTGATCGCCCCGCCCGCGCTCGGCGCCGACTCGGTGAACCGGGCCGGCGGCCGGACCGTGGCCAGCGAGCAGCGGCAGGACCAGGTGGTCAAGACCAAGTTCCCGCCGCTGCCGGCCGGCTCGGTGGTGCCGATGCGGATGGCCGACGTCGCCACCCGCGCCGCCTGGGACTCGACCAACTCCCTCAACGGCCGGACCCTGGAGCTGACCGGCTTCGTCGTGCACGACGCCGCGGGCGTGTACGTCGCCCGGCTGGTGATCACCTGCTGCGCCGCCGACGCCATGCCGGTCAAGGCCCGCCTGGTCGGCGCCGAGGGCCTGGCCGACGACGAGTGGATCACCGTCACCGGCCAGGTGCGGCCCGACTCCGCCGTGCAGGCCGACAACTACGTGCCCGAGTTCGACGTGACCACCGTGAAGAAGATCGGCACGCCCAGCGATCCCTACGAGTACTGATGTAGAGACGCCGCCGGCGGCTCCGACCATGGGGTGTGAGAGCCCCCGACGCCGAGGAGCCGGCCATGGAGACGTTTCGCATCGAGGTCCCGGACGCCGAGCTGGCCGATCTCCGCGACCGGCTGGCCCGGATCCGCTGGGCGCCCGAGCCGCCCGCCGACGGCTACGGCGTGTCCGGCTCGTCCATCCGCAAGCTCGTCGAGCACTGGCGTGACGGCTACGACTGGCGGGCCGTCGAGGCCCGGCTCAACGCCCATCCGCAGTTCACCACCACCATCGACGGCGCCAACGTGCACTTCCTGCACGTCCGCTCGCCCGAACCGGACGCCCTGCCGCTGATCCTCACCCACGGCTGGCCCGGCTCCGTCGCCGAGTACCTGGACGTCATCGGCCCCCTCACCGATCCCCGGGCCCATGGCCTCGACCCCGCCCTCGCCTTCCACCTGGTGATCCCGTCGCTGCCCGGGTTCGGCTGGTCCGGCCCCGTCACCGAGCCCGGCTGGGGCCCGTGCCGCATCGCCGCCGCGTGGGCCGTGCTGATGCGGGGGCTCGGCTATCGCCGCTACGGCGCCGCCGGCAACGACTGGGGCTCCGTCATCTCACCCGAGGTCGGCCGCGTCGCCGCCAGTTCCGTCGTCGGCGTGCACGTCACCCAGATCTTCTCCGGCCCCGAGGGCGACGTGCCCTTCCATCCGCCCACCGTCGAGCCCGCCAGCGTCGCCGCCCTGCCTCCCGACGAACGCGCCCTGGTCGAAGGCCTGCGCCACTTTCAGCGCACCATGGCCTCGTATCACCACGTGCATGCCGAGCAGCCCCAGACGCTCGCCTACGCCCTCAGCGACTCCCCGGTCGGGCTGCTCGCCTGGAACAGCCAGGTCATGGGCGGTCTGGACCCCGACGCGCTGCTCACCCACGTCTCCATCCACTGGCTCACCGGCACGGCCGGCACCGCGCCCCGGATCTACCTTGAGGACTTCCGCCACCCCGTGCCCACCACGCCCACCACCGTGCCCCTTGGGCTCGCCCAGTTCCCCGACGACGCGCAGGCCATCCGGACCTACGCCCGCCGGGACCACGCCAACATCGTGTCCTGGCACCTCTTCGACCGTGGCGGCCACTATGGCTCCCAGCAGGCCCCCGACCTGTACGTCGCCGACCTCCAGCAGTTCTTCGCCCAACTCCGCCACTGATCCCGCCACGACGACGCCCACCGATGCTTCGCCCAGCTGCCACCCCTGGTCCCCGACATCGCCGATCGCCAGCGACTCGCCACCCGGCGCTAGCCTGACGCCCATCTCGCCGAGGAGCTCCCGTGAAGTACCTGGTCCTGATCTACAGCAATCCCACCAGCTGGGCGCACCCAACCTTCGAGCACACCGACTACTACCGCGACGCGTCCCCGGCCGAGCGCGCCGAAATGGACGCCCAGTTCGCCGACCTGATGCGCGAGATGTCGACCTCCGGCGAACTCGTCTCCGGCACCCCGCTCGCCGCCCCCGACACCACCCGCGTGGTCCGCGTGCAGGACGGCGCCACCGTGACCACGGACGGCCCGTTCGCCGAATCCAAGGAGCAGATGGCCGGCTACTTCGTCCTCGACTGTGCCGATATCGACCGCGCCACCGAGTTGGCCGCCCGCTTCCCCGACGCCCGCTTCGGCCGGGTGGAGGTCCGCCCGATCATGGAGTGAGATCGCCCGCACGCCCGACATGGCCCACTCGCTTCCCCATGTCGACGCGTGCCTGCCCGATCCGGCGCGCCTCCCCTGTCCTCATGGCCAGGGTGGCCCCTCCGGTTTGCCAGGCGGGCGTGCGCCTGCTCGACCCAATGTGGTTCGTGCGGTCTGTGGGTTGCGCGCGCTTGCTCGACCCGACTGGTTCATCCCGGTTGCTGCGGGCCGTGTGGGCTTGCACCAGGCGGCCCGGCTCGGCGATGCGATCCAGATGGCGCTTGTCCGGTCGGCCTCGGCGGGGGCGCGCGGTCAGGCGGTGCAGCCGGCGCAGGTGCCGAAGATCTCCACGGTGTGGCTGACCTCGCTGAAGCCGTTCTCGGCGGCGATGCGATCGGCCCACTTCTCCACGGCCGGGCCCTCGACCTCGACGGTTCGGCCGCAAGCCCGGCACACCAGGTGATGGTGGTGATGGCTGGAGCAGCGCCGGTAGATGGCCTCGCCGCTGTCGGTGCGCAGCACGTCGACCTCGCCGGCGTCGGCCAGCGACTGGAGGGTCCGGTAGACGGTGGTGAGGCCGATGCCCTCGCCCCGCCGACGCAGCTCCTCGTGCAGGTCCTGCGCGGAGCGGAAGTCGTCGAGCTGGTCGAGCAGTTTGGACACGGCAGCCCGCTGCTTGGTGGCCCGAAGGCCGGGCACGGTCGCCGAGGGACGCTCGCTGGTGGTCACGCTTCCTCCCGGTGCTCGGCCCGGGCGGCGGAGCCGCCCTCCTCGACGTGAGTGACGGCGTCGACCACGATGTGCGCCAAGTGCTCGTCGACCAGCCGATACATGACCTCCCGGCCATGTCGTTCGCCGTGCACGACCCCGGCCGACTTGAGCACCCGCAGATGCTGGCTGATCAGCGGCTGGGCTACGGCTAGGGCGTCCACCAGCTCGTGCACGCACCGCTCGCCCTCGCGCAGCTGGAGCACGATGGCGATGCGCACCGGCGCGGCCAGCGCCCGCAGCAGGTCACCGGCGGCGGTCAGGGTGCCGGCGGTGCGGCGCGGGGCACTGGTGGTCGCCAGCTCGCGCGGCGCGTGCTCAGGGGAGTCCGCCAGCGCGGTGCCGGAACCGGCCCGGCCGTCCGGACGCTCCGGGACGGGACTCGCGGCGTCCGGGCTCACTGGGGCATCGTCCTCTCCGACACGGCAGGCAACAGGGCGGAAGAACAGTCGGTCGTCACCACCATGGTAGGTGAACGATGTCCTCCGGTGCCGGCGGTCCTGACAATGGTTATCGAAGCAGATGCTATCGGACCTGCTAGCGAAGCACCGAGACCAGCACGGCGACCAGGACCGCCAGCACCACGATCCGAACCACCCGGTCGGCCGAGGACAGCACCCGCCAGGTGGCGCCGAGCAGCCCGAGAACGATCAGCACGAGGGCGCCGAGCAGACCGGCGCCGACCGGCCCGCGCACCACCACGCCCACCACGAACAGCACCAGCACCAGCCCGAACACGGCCGCCGCCGGCACCCGGGCCAACGGCCCGTTGCCCGGCAGCAGCGGCGCCTTCAGGTCGCGCCGACCACGTCCGCGACCCGGTTGCTGTCCTCCGGCCATGTCCCCACTCGATCCGCCGACGCCGACGCCCGAGCCGCACCCCGGCGGCGGGCGGGTCCCCGCTGGTGCGAGGATGCGCCACCATAACCGACCGCCGGAACCACCCGAGGAGTCCGACCGTGCTGCTGGTCTGCCGGTTCGAGGTGCCCGAGGCCGAGGCGGCCGAGTTCACCGCGACCGCCCGCCATGCCCTGGAGCTGCTCACCGCCCAGCCCGGCTGCCGCACCGGCCGGCTCGGCCGGGCGACCGACGAGGCGGACCGCTGGGTCCTGGTGATCGAGTTCGAGTCCGTCGTCGCCTACCGACGCGCCATGTCGCCCTTCCCGGTCCGCGAGGTCGTGGTTCCGCTACTGTCCCGCGCGCTGGCCGACGAGCCCGCCGCCTTCGAGCTGGCGGTCTCTGCCGCCGACGGCGTCGCCGACGCGCACGTGAGCCTGCTGGCCGGCGACGCCGGCACGGTCCGCCTGGGCGAAGCCGCCGGCCCCGCCGCCAGCCCCCGCTGACGAGAGATCACACTGGCCCCCGCCCCCGCCCCCGCCCGCCTTGGCCCCGCCCTTGGCCCGCCGTCCTTCGCCCGCCGAGGGACAATCGGTGGTAGCCGGCACGAAGGGAACGGACCATGCCGAGACGACGGATCATTCTGCTCGCCTCCGCGGCCGCTGCCGTTGTCGTAGTCCTTGTCGGCCTCCTGTTCTTCGTTCCCATGGACACAACGTCGACCTCCACGGCCGCGCCGGCGACCGCGAGCTCCGCACCACTGGCGGCCGACTCCACGACCGCGGTGCACCCCACGGGCGTGCCGACCACCGGCTCCGTGCACCTGCCTGACGGCGGCACGGCCCAGCTGATTGCGGCCCAGGTGAGCAAGGACGGCACGATGTCGGTGCCGGACCAGCTCGACCAGGCCACCTGGTGGGGCGCCACCCTCGGGGCCCCGCAAGGAGCCACCCTGCTCGCCGGCCACGTGAACTGGCAGGGCCGCACCGGGCCGTTCGCCGAACTGTGGCAGGACCAGGTCGGCCAGCAGGTCACCGTGGTGGACAACGCCGGCCGCGACTGGGTGTACCGGATCACCCAGTTGGTGACGGTCCCCAAGGCCGAACTGCCCAACCGGGCCAAGCAGCTCTACGGCCTGGACGGCGACCACCGGCTGGTCCTCGCCACCTGCGGCGGCGAGTTCGTCGGCGGCACGGAGGGCTACGACGACAACCGCTTCGCGGTGGCCACGCTGGTCACTCGTCCATAGCCGCCAGGGCAACCGCCTGGCGAGTGGCCCGCTGTTGAGGGCCTGCCACAGGAGCACAGGCCAGCGGCTCAGGGACTCGTGGCGCCGCGGCGCTCATCGACCGGGGCCGTGATCGCCGGCTGGATCCCGCGGCAGTTGTGGCCCTGCCTCGCCCGCGCGGTGGCGGAACCGACTATTCTTGCTCCCTTCCCAGGAATTGCCTGTCAGTTCGAGTCTCGGCCGGATGGAGTTTGGCGTGCCCGCGGACCGCATCGACGCCGTCGTCAGCCTCTGCAAGCGCAGGGGTTTCGTGTACCCGTGCGGAGAGATCTACGGGGGCACAAAGTCGGCGTGGGACTACGGGCCGCTGGGCGTGGAGCTCAAGGACAACATCAAACGGGCCTGGTGGCGCACCATGGTGCAGGGCCGGGACGACGTGGTCGGCCTGGACTCCTCGGTGATCCTGCCGCGTGAGGTGTGGGCCGCGTCCGGCCACATCGACGCGTTCGTGGACCCGCTGGTGGAGTGCAACTCCTGCCACCGCCGGTTCCGCGCGGACCACTTGGCCGAGGAGTACGCCGAGCGCACCGGCAAGCCGGCGATCGACAACGACCTGTCCGACGTGCCCTGCCCCAACTGCGGCAACCGCGGCCAGTACACCGAGCCGAAGATGTTCAACGGCCTGCTCAAGACCCACCTCGGCCCGGTCGAGTCGGCGGAGGGCCTGCACTACCTGCGGCCGGAGACCGCGCAGGGCATCTTCGTCAACTTCCTCAACGTCATCACCACCTCCCGCAAGAAGCCGCCGTTCGGCATCGGCCAGATCGGCAAGTCGTTCCGCAACGAGATCACCCCCGGCAACTTCATCTTCCGCACCCGCGAGTTCGAGCAGATGGAGATGGAGTTCTTCGTCGAGCCGGGCAGCGACGAGGAATGGCACCAGTACTGGATCGACGAGCGCCTGCGCTGGTACACCGACCTCGGTGTCAACCGCGACAACCTGCGGCTGTACGAGCACCCGCAGGAGAAGCTGTCGCACTACTCCAAGCGGACCGTGGACATCGAGTACCGGTTCCTCTTCGCCGGCCAGGAGTGGGGCGAGCTGGAGGGCATCGCCAACCGCACCGACTTCGACCTGACCACGCACGCCAACCACTCCGGCGTGGACCTGTCGTACTTCGACCAGGCCACCAACTCCCGCTACCGGCCGTTCGTGATCGAGCCGGCGGCCGGCGTCGGCCGTCCCATGATGGCGTTCCTGCTGGACGCCTACACCGAGGACGAGGCGCCCAACGCCAAGGGTGGCGTGGACAAGCGGCTGGTGCTGCGCCTGGACCGCAGGCTCGCCCCGGTCAAGGTGGCGGTGCTGCCGCTGTCCCGCAACGCCGAGCTGTCGCCGAAGGCCCGGGACCTCGCGGCGGCGCTGCGGCGCAACTGGAACATCGACTTCGACGACGCGGGCGCCATCGGCCGCCGCTACCGTCGGCAGGACGAGATCGGCACGCCGTTCTGTGTGACGGTGGACTTCGACTCCCTGACCGACCACGCGGTGACGGTGCGGGAGCGCGACTCGATGACCCAGGAGCGGGTGTCGATGGACCGCCTGGAGGCCTACCTGGCACCGCAGCTCCTCGGCTGCTGAGCCACCACGGGGTGCCGCGCGTTCGCGGTCACCGGCGGGCGGTCGCGTTTGGCCGCACACACGTGGGCCTGTTTGAGCCGTTGGACGAACAGGCCGGGGTGGTCGCGCAGCCGCTGCGGTGAGGTGCGCACGACCACCACGCCGGCGGCGGTGAGCGCGGCGTGTCGGTCGGCGGTGTGCTCCAGCGGGTCCTGGCCCATGTCGATGTCGAGGGCCATCGCCACGTCGTCCCACCAGGCGGTGACCGGCCCCAGGTAGGCGTTCTCCTCGTCATCCAGCTGCATGTTCCACTTCGGCCTGGGCAGTCGGGCGGTGCCGATGAGCGAGGCGGCCAGCGCCTCGACCTCGGTGCGGATGCCGTTCGCCACCTCGGCCAGCACCCGCCGCGGCAGCGCGCTGCCACGGCCGTTGCCGGCGACGAGCTCGGCCTTGATCTGTTCGGGCGATAGACCGTGCTCCCAGATCGCCTCGGTCACCAGGGCCCGGACGTGCTCGGCAACGCGGAAGTGGCGAACCGTGTCCAGCAGCGCCCGCTCCAGCGGTGCGACGAGGAAACCCTTGCGCATCAAGGGCTTCGGCATCCTCGTGGTGCGCTCGACCCGCACCTCGGGGGAGCCCTGTAGCGACCGTCCTTTCGGGACGAGCAGGTGCACGGGGCTGTACGGCATGGGCGGGACGGTCTTCATCCCGTGCAGCAGCAGGGCATGTCGCCCGGTGAGCATGCCGTCGGGTTCGGCGTAGCGCAGCGCGGCCTGCATGCGTTGCGCCAGTGTCGGCGGCGAGCTGCCGAGCACCAGCACCCCGGGCAGGAATCGCTGCCAGGGGCCGCCGGGCTGGCATCTCCGGTAGACGGAGCTGCCGCAGAGACCGAGTTCGACCAGTTGCTCGGCCCGCGCGACGTGGTGCGGGAAGAGGTTGCTGAGCTTGTCGAGCTGGATGTGTGTCCCGCTCGGGCTGCAAGTGCGCATGGGGCAAGCCTGCGCCATGCACCCTCGCGGCGGGGGCCGATTCGGCCCCACCTGTGGACAACTCGGGCCCTGTGGACAACTCGGGTCTGGAAGATCCACATCGGACGGTTTTCCGGACAGGCCGCGCTACTCTGGAGGGTTCGCCGGAATCGAGTTGACGCTGGCTCGGCGTTGTCGCGATGGTGGGCTGTCAAGGCGGACTTCGTGGCCGGAGGCGCCACCAAGGGGGATTTCGTGTCAGTCAACCGCAGCCGTGGCGGCGTTGTGCTGCTGTCCGCACTGGTCCTGGACTCGACGGGCAACGGCATGTTCCAGCCGCTGTCGCTCTTCTACTTCTTCAAGCTGACGCCGGTGTCGCTGCCTCTGATCGGCGTGCTGGTCAGCCTGGCGACCGTGTTGACGCTCCCGGTTCCGGTGTTGGCGGGGTGGCTGGCCGACCGGGTGGGCCCGCTGCCGCTGGTGGTGGCGTCGCAGGTGGCGCAGGGCATCGGCTACCTCACATTCGGCCAGGTGCACGGCCCGGTCGGCATCTTCCTGTCGTCCTCGTTGGTCTCGATCGGCGTGCGGTTCTTCTGGTCGACCGTGTTCACCGCGATCGCCGACTTCTCCGACGGCAGCACGTCAACGATGAGCAAGGACAGTTGGTACGCCTGGGCCAACATGACCCGAACGGGTGGACTGGGCATCGGCGGCCTGATCACGACGCTGGCCGTCGCCGGCGGCAGCGACGCCCTCTATCGGGTGATCTCCAACAGTTCCGGCGCGTGCTTTCTGGCAGCCGCCGTCGCGATCGCCGTGTTCGTGCGGGCCCCGCGCCGCGCCCATGAGACGGGCGAGGCCGTCGGCTACGCGACCATGCTGCGAGATCGGCCCTTCGTTGCGTTCACCGCAATCAATACCGTCTTCGCTGTCTCGACCGGCATGCTCTCGCTCGGGCTGCTGCTGTTCGTGACTCAGGGTCTCGGCGGCCCCACGTGGCTGACGCCGCCGGTGCTGGCCGGCAACACGATTCTGCTGGCCCTGCTGGGCGCGCCGGTGATCAAGCGGGTCGCGCCGTACCGGCGGACCCGGGTGCTCGTCGCGGCCGGGGGCCTGTGGGCCGCCTGGTGCCTGGCCTTCGCGCTGCTGCCGCCGAATCAACTCGGATGGGTGATTCCGGCACTGATCGTGGCCACTCTGCTGTACACGGCGGCGGACGTGATGCACGCGCCCGTGTCGATGGGGCTGGCCACGGCGCTGTCGCCGGCTGCCGCCCGTGGCCGCTACCTGGCGGTTTTCCAGTACTCCTTCACCATCGCCAACATGATCGCGCCGGCCTTCTTCTCCATCCTGTTCGCGCTGCACCGCTCGCTGCCCTGGCTGGCGCTCGGCGCGCTCAACCTGGCCGCGCTGGCCGGGATGCTGATGTTGGAGCGGATCGTGCCGGCCTCGGCGCAGCGGGTCGCCGAGCCGGCACGATCCTGAGTCAGAGCCGGCGGACGTCGAGAGCCGTCTCGACCACCTCGCCGGCCTCGTCGCGCCGCATCAGATAGGCACCGCCACGTCGCCGCTCCGAGACTGCCTCGACCAGCGTCGTGCCGTGGTAGACGAGGCCGGCGCCGTCGTCGGTGCAGTGGGTCTCCGACAGCTTGCCGGCCGCCACCGCCTCGTGGATCGTCGGCCGACGCTGCTCCTCCGAGTCCAGGTGCACGCCGTTGGCGTAGGGCAGCAGGCCCAGGCCGTTGGCGACGACCCGCAGCTCCGGGCCGAACGAGTCGGTGACACCGCTGGTGTACCAGCAGATGGACCCGGCCGAGACGCCGCCGAGCACGACGCCGGCCTCCCAGGCGGCGCGCATGACCTCGCCGAGGCCGTGCACCTGCCAGACCGCGAGCAGGTTGGCCACGGAGCCGCCGTTGACCCACACCACGTCGTGGTCCAGCACGAAGCCGGCCAGGTCGGCGGCCGGCGGCATCGGGAACAGGTTCAGGTGCGTGACCTCGACGCCGGCGACCCGCCCGGCCTCGGTCACCATCGCGTTCATGGTGCGGTTGTCCCCGTTGGCCGTGCCCACGTGGCACAGTCGGGGTCGGCCGGTCGCCCCGGACAGGTCCAGCGCGAGCCGGATCAGCGGCCCGAACTCCAGTTCGGTCCGCTCGCCCCGGACCCACCCGCCCGAGGTCGCCACGATGGTCGGTTGATCGGCTGCCATGCCCGGATCCTGGCAGCCGCGGCCGCACCCGTGCCAGTTGTCATGGGGGACTGCCAGGTTCCTGTCCTACGGTGATGGCCATGGTGGACGGACGCACTTCGACGCGGGCGGACGGCGAGCGGGCCGAACGCCGTCAGCGCTGGGGCGCGACCGCCTTCGCCAGCATCTTCCTGGCCTGGGCGGTGCCGGGCCTCGGGGACATCGTCTCGGCGAGCACTCCCGTCGGCCTGAAGGTCGCGCAGCTCGCGGTGACGATCGCCTATCTGCTCAGCTACCCGTTCGGCATCTGGCTGTCGTCGGCGATCGGACCCCGGCCGAAGGTGTGGTATGTGGCCGTGGTCACGGCCCTCGGCCTGGCGGTGCTGGGGCTGGACGGACCGGACTCCAGCGTCATGTTGATCTACGTCCTCGCGCTCGGTGCCATCATGTTGACCAGGCGCGTCGCGTTCGTGTTCGCCGGGTGCGTCACGGTCGTGGCGTTCGGCGCCTCCTGGCTCACCCGGACCGGCCCCGACTGGGCCGACCTGGTGCTGATGGTGATCCTGACCGTCGGGATCGCGAACTTCGCCAAGGTCGGAGGGGACCTGCGGGCGGCCAACCGGGAGGTCGCCAGGCTCGCGGTGGCCGAGGAGCGGGCCAGGGTGGCCCGGGACGTGCACGACGTGCTGGGGCACAGCCTGACCACGGTGACCCTGAAGCTGGGGTTGGTCCGCAGGCTGCTGGAGACGAAACCGGGGGAGGTGGAGCGGTTGATCATCGAGGTGGGGGAGGCCGAGCAGTTGTCACGGCAGGCGTTGTCAGAGGTGCGGGCCACGCTGTCCGGGTATCGGAGTGCCTCGTTGAGCGCCGAGGTCGCCGGGGCGCGGGCGGCGCTGGCTTCCGCCGGCATCGCCGCCGACCTGCCCCGGGCGGTGGACAACGTGCTGCCCGAGTACCAGGAGTCGTTCGCCTACGTGCTGCGAGAGGGGGTCACCAACGTGTTGCGGCACAGCGGTGCGACCAGCTGCGAGGTGCGGCTGGGGGAGTCCTGGCTGGAGGTGCGGGACAACGGTTCGGCGTCGTGCGACGCGGGGGAGTCGCGGGCGAACGGCGGTGGCGCCGGCCTGACCGGGCTGGCCGACCGGCTGGCCGCGATCGGTGGCCGGATCGACGCGGGTCCGGTGCCGGGCGGCGGTTTCCTGCTGAGAGCCAGCGTGGCGAGGCCGGTGCCGGCATGACCGACGACATCAACCGGATCATCCATCGTGGCTGGGTGTTCTCGGCGTCCTTCTTCGCCTTGTTCATGCTGCCGATGCTGGTCATGCAGTTCGACGCGGGCCGGCCGGGATGGTCGACGGCGCTGGCTGTGGGCGGCATCGTGGTCTACGGAGCCGGCTACATCGCGCTGCCGGTGATGCTGTGGCGTTCGTCGCTGACCTGGCAGCTGGGTTGCGGCATCGCCTACATGGGGCTTGCGGCGGCGCTGTCGCCGGTGTGCACGCCGTACGTCTTCATCTGGGCCTTCGCGCTGTGCGCGGTGACCGTGCCGGGCTGGTGGTTCGTCGTGGTCGACGGCGCGGCGTTCGTGGTGCTGGCGGCGGCGCTGACTGGCGACTACCTGGGGCTGTTGGTCATCCTGCTCTCGGTCGCCGTGCTGTGCCGGTCGGTGGTGCACATGATCGACGTCAACCGTGCCCTCAGGCTGGTCCGCGACCAGGTCGCCGCGCTGGCGGTGGCCGACGAGCGCGGCCGCGTCGCCCGGGACCTGCACGACGTGCTGGGACACAGCCTCACCACCGTCACCGTCAAGGCCGGGCTGGCGCGACGAATGCTCGAATCCGGGGTGGCGACCGATCGGGTGCTGGCCGAGATGCGCGACGTGGAGCGGTTGTCCCGACAGGCCCTGGCCGACATCACGGCCACCGTGTCCGGTGATCGGGCGGTGTCGCTGGCGGCCGAACTCGTCGGCGCCAAGGAGGCGCTGCGCTCCGCCGGCATCGACGCCGACTTCCCGCTCGCGGTGGACGACGTCGAGCCGGCCTATCAGGAAGCGTTCGCCTTCGCGCTGCGGGAAGGCGTCACGAATGTGTTGCGGCACAGCGCGGGCGCGACCCGGTGCGAGGTTCGGCTCGGCGACCGCTGGCTGGAGGTGCGCGACGACGGCGACCCGGGGCCGGCCGCGGCCGCGCCGTCCCGGGTGAACGGCGGTGGCAACGGCCTGAGCGGACTTTCCCAGCGGCTGGGCGGAATCGGCGCCCGCCTGGAGGCAGGACCGTTGCCCAGCCAGGGTTTCCGGCTGCGGGTGGAGGTGGCGGCGTGATCCGACCCCAGTTCGACCGCCGGATGGGCTGGAAGGTCAGCTGCTTCTTCCTGCTGTTCGCGTTGCCGAGCCTGTATCAGCTGGTCACCAGCGGGGCGCCGACCTGGCGGATCACGAGCGGGCTGGTGGTGTTCGCCGGCTACGCCGCGCTCTACGTGTTCGCCTCGACCAGGATGTGGGAGCTGGGCCTGCGGGCGAAGCTGGTGCTGACAGCGGTGATGCTCGCGGTGCCGACGGTGCTGGTGTTGCTGCTCGGGCTGTCGTCCACCTGGGTGTTCGTCTACGGCCTGTCGGTGATCTCGATGATGCTGCCGACCGCGATCACGTTCGCGGTGGGGCTGCCGACATTGGCCGTGACGGCCGTGCTGATCCTCGTGTACGAGGGTCTCGACCAGTTGTTCAGCGACTGGGTGGTGCTCGCCTCGGTGTTCGCGGCGACCTGGTTCATGGGCCGGTTGATCCGGGCCAACTACGCGCTGGCG
This sequence comes from Kutzneria sp. NPDC052558, assembly GCF_044547355.1. Lineage (NCBI taxonomy): Bacteria > Bacillati > Actinomycetota > Actinomycetes > Pseudonocardiales > Pseudonocardiaceae > Kutzneria > Kutzneria sp. NPDC052558. The sequence continues at coordinate 20,715 of NZ_JBIUAG010000002.1, read as the reverse complement.
ACGGCGCAGGAGGAGATCGCACGGCTGGCCGCCGCCGAGGAGCGGGCGCGGCTGGCCGAGGAGTTACGCGAGGATCTCGGCTACAGCCTGGCCGCGATCACCGCGCGAGCCGGCACGGTGTGCGCCGAGCTGGAGCGGGGTGGCGCATCGGTGGCGCAGGTGCGCGAGGTCGAGGACCTGGCCCGCGAAGCGGTGACACAGGTGCGGGCGACCGTGTCTGGTTACCGCACGGCATCGTTGGCCGCCGAGGTCGTCGGAGCACGGGCCGCGCTGGATGCCGCCGGCATCATGGCCGACCTGCCGGCCGCCGTGGACCGGGTGGCCCCCGCTTACCGCGAGACCTTCGCGTACGTGCTGCGCGACGGTGTCACGGCGGTGCTGCGGCGCGCGAGCGGCGCGACGCGGTGCGAGGTCCGGCTGGGGGAATCCTGGCTGGAAGTCCGGGACAACGGCACCGTGGGCGGGCCGTCGACGGACGGGTGTGCGATGGACAGTGGACTGGTCGAACGGGTTGCGGGCATCGGTGGTCGGATCGACACCGGGCCGTGCGCCGAAGGGGGATTCCGGTTGAGAGTGGCGGTGCCGTCGTGATCAGGGTTCTGCTCGCCGACGATCAGGCGCTGGTGCGCGGCGCGTTGGCCGCGATGCTCAGCATCGAGTCGGACATCGAGGTGGTCGCCGAGGTCGGCTCGGGCGACGACGTGGTGCCGGCGGCGCGGCGCACCAGTCCGGATGTCGCGCTGCTGGACGTGCAGATGCCCGGCAAGGACGGGCTGACCGCGGCGGCCGAGTTGCGCAAGGCGATGCCCGGTTGCCGGGTGGTGGTGTGCACCACGTTCGGCCGGCCCGGCTACCTGGCGCGGGCGATGGCCGCGGGCGCGGCCGGCTTCGTGGTCAAGGACGCGCCGCCGGAGCAGTTGGTCGAAGCGGTCCGGCGGGTGCACGCCGGGCTGCGGGTGGTCGATCCCGCGCTCGCCGCGGAATCGCTGGCCAGCGGGGCGAGCCCGCTGACCGAACGGGAGAGGGAGGTGTTGCTCGCCGCCAGCGACGGCGGCACGGTGTCGGACGTGGCCAGGACCCTGCATCTGTCCGAGGGCACGGTGCGCAACCACTTGTCGTCGGCCATCGGCAAGACCGGGGCCAGGACCCGGGCCGAGGCGGCCCGTCTCGCGGAGGACCGCGGCTGGCTGTGACACGATGGGGCTCGTGACTGGGTCGACCGTGCGCCGGATGTTCCTGCGGGTCGTGCTGGGCGCGCTTCTAGTGGTCGGACTGGTGATCGGCGGCACCGCCGTGCGGGTCTGGCAGGTGGCGCGACTGGACGACCGGTCACCGGTGGACGTGGCGATCGTGCTCGGCGCCGCGCAGTACGACGGCACGCCGTCGGACGCGCTCGAGGCCCGGCTCCAGCACGCGAAGACGCTGTACGACGACGGTGTGGTGAAGTACGTGCTCACTGTCGGCGGCCGGCAGCCGGGCGACCACTACACCGAGGCCGAGTCGGGCCAGATGTGGTTGGCCGACAACGGGGTTCCGCAGGATCGGATCGTCTCCGTGGGCACCGGCAGCGACACGCTGGAGAGTCTGCGCGCGGTGGCCCCGGTGTACCGCAACCACGGCTGGACCTCGGCGGTGCTGGTGAGCGATCCGTGGCACTCGTTCCGGGCCCAGACCATGGCGCGGGACACCGGCATCGACGCCGGGGTGTCGCCCACGCACACCGGTCCGATGGTGCGCACCAGGGAGACGCAGTTCAGCCAGATCGTCCGGGAGACCGGGGCGCTGCTGTTCTACCGGCTGTCCAAGGCGCCCGCGGACGAGTTCGGGGCGAGCGCCAGTTGACCGGCGGCTACACCGGGCACGACACCGCGCGGCTGCTGCCGGACACGCCGAAACGCGCGGCCCTGCCGGGGTCGCTGGCCGAGCAGCGCAGTGCCTTCTCCCGGGACCGGGCCCGCGTGCTGCACTCGGCGGCGCTGCGCCGGCTGGCCGGTAAGACGCAGGTGGTCGGGCCGGGCGAGGGCGACGTGCCGCGGACGCGGCTGACGCACTCGCTGGAGGTCGCGCAGATCGGCCGGGGCATCGGCGCCGAGCTGGGCTGTGATCCGGACGTGGTCGACACGGCCGGCCTAGCCCACGACATCGGGCACCCGCCCTTCGGCCACAACGGGGAGCGGGCGCTGCACTCGATCGCCGAGCCGTGTGGCGGTTTCGAGGGCAATGCGCAGACGCTGCGCATCCTGACCCGGTTGGAGCCGAAGGTGCTGGCCGACGGGCGTGGCTACGGGCTGAACCTGACCCGGGCTTCGCTGGACGCTGCCACCAAGTACCCGTGGCCGCGGACCGCCGGCATGGTCAAGTTCGGCGTGTACGCCGACGACCTGGCCGTCTTCGACTGGGTGCGCGAGGGAGCGCCGGAGCGTCGGCGCTGTCTCGAGGCGCAGGTCATGGACTGGGCCGACGATGTCGCCTACTCGGTGCACGATGTCGAGGACGGCGTGCTGTCCGGGCGCATCTCGCTCAGCGAGCTGGCCAGCCCGGTGGAGCGGGCCGCGGTGGCCGAGTTGGCCGCCAAGCACTTCTCCGACGAGCCGGTCGGCGCGTTGGAGGATGCCGCGACCGAGCTGCTGCGGCTGCCGGCCGTCGCCGAGTTGGCCGAGCACGACTACGACGGCTCGCTGGGTGCGCAGGTGGCGTTGAAGGTGCTGACCAGCGAGCTGGTCGGCCGATTCGCCGCGGCTGCGATCACCGAGACCCGGCGGCTGCACGGCTACGGGCCGCTCAACCGGTACGCCGCCGATCTCGCCGTGCCGCCGCTGGTGGCGGCCGAGGTGGCGCTGCTCAAGGCCGTCGCCCTGCACTACGTGATGAGCGATCCGCACCGGCTGGCCTTGCAGCGGGTGCAGCGGCAGCAGCTCGTCGAGTTGGCCGAGGTGCTGTCGGCGGGCGCGCCGGACGCGCTGGACCCGGCGTTCCGGCCCGCGTGGCTGGCGGCCGGGGACGACGCCGCTCGGCTGCGGGTGGTTGTCGACCAGTTGGCCTCGCTGACCGATGCTCAAGCAGTCGCTTGGTACGACCGGTTCTGCCTGGGGTGAACCGCCTGCGTTGCCGGTGTTTCCGGTGGGACCCTCGGTCCCATGGGCATAGCTGGAGCAGTGCGACAGGGACTGCGGCGGCTGTTCCGCCGCCGGGTGTCGGCCGGCGTCGGTCGACGGGGTGGCCGCGGGGACGGCTGGTCGGACGGTGGTGGCGCCGCCGGCGTGCGTGAGCCGCGCGTGCCGCTGCCGAACGGGCCGCGCGGGGCCGGGGCGCGTCCACTTCCGGAGGAATCTGCGGACGTCAAATTGCGCGACCCCCGGCGTTAGCGGCGGGCGGATGGCAGACTCGGGACACCCCCACCCCAGGAGGTGTCGTGGACCTGGCGTTCACCCTCGCCCTGCACCGCGCGGTCGATCCGGACCCGGACAACGACCTGTGCTGGTCGCCGTTCTCGGTGCTGAGCGCGCTCGGGCTGACCGCGGAGGGCGCCGAGGGCGCCAGCCGGGACGAGCTCGTCGGCGCGCTGCTCGGCGAGAGCCCGGCAGTCGTCGCGGGTGGCGCGGCGGCGGTGGGTGGGAGTCCCGGGAGTGAACGCGCGGAAGGCGTCGCATCGGTCGGTGGCGATCGGGACGGCCGGCTGAAGTCGCAGGCCGCGCTGCTCGCGGCGGCCGCGGAACTGGCCGACACCGGGCATGGCGAGGCGCCGGTGCTGGCGGTGTCCAACACGCTGTGGGCGGCCGAGGAGCTGCCGATCCGGCGTGAGTTCGCCGACGAGCTCGGGCGGTGGCCCAACGGCGCGGTGAAGGGGGCGCCGTTCGGCGACGCCCCGGAGGACGCCCGGAAGCTGATCAACACCGATGTGGCCGAGACGACCAGGGGGCTGATCCCCGAGCTGATTCCGCCGGGAAGCATTCGGCCGACGACGGTGGCGGCGCTGGTGAACGCGCTGTACCTGAAGGTGGCGTGGCGGCATCGGTTCGCCGAGGGCGGGACGGAGCCGCGGCCGTTTCACGCGCCGACGGGCACGTACAAGCCGGCGACGATGCGGCAGACCGAGCGCCTCGGCTATGCGCACCGGGACGGATGGCAGATCGTGACGCTGCCGGCGGCCGGCGGCGTGGACGCGGTGGTGTTGCTGCCGGACGAGCCGCTGACCGTGGCGGAGCCGGAGCTGAACGCCGCCAAGCTGCGGGCGCTGCTGGACACCACGTCCTCGCAGCGGGTGCAGCTGACCATGCCGAAGATCAACGTCAGCACGCGGGCCAGCTTCAAGCATCCGCTGCTGGACCTCGGGGTGCGGACGCCGTTCGTGGCCGGGCATGCGGGGCTGACCCGGCTGTGCCCGGATCCGCGGCTGTACGTGGACGACGTGCTGCACGAGTCCGTGCTCAAGTTCGACGAGGAGGGCCTTGAGGGGGCCGCGGCGACCGCCGTCACGATGCGGATGATGTCCATGGCGGCGCCGACCGAGCCGGTCGTCGTGGACGTGGACCGGCCGTTCCTGGTGGTCGTGCTGCACCGTGAGACGGGCGTGCCGTACTTCGTCGCGAGGGTTGTGCACCCGTAGCTGTCACACCGGCGGCCGCTCGCTCGTCCCATGGGCATGACGAGGATTCCTGTGGTGAGCAAAGACAAGGCCGGCCTGCTGGTGCGGGGCATGTACTGGTACGCGAAGCGGCGCTATGGCGCGGTGCCGGAGCCCTACGCGGTTTTCGCCCAGCACCGAGGCCTGCTCAAGGCGGCCGGCGTGCACGAGCTGGCGGTGGAGCGCACCGCGACGAAGCTGCCGGTGAGCCTTCGGCATCTGGTGCAGTTCCGGGTGGCCGTGGTGCTGGGCTGCTCGTGGTGCGTGGACTTCGGCACCATGCTCCAGCGGCTGGACGGGCTGGACATCGACCGGCTGCGGGAGATCGACGACTACCCGACGTCGCCCCGGTACACCGACCTCGAGCGCAAGGCTCTGGCCTACGCCGACGCGATGACGGCCACGCCGGGCACCGTCACCGACGAGCAGGTGGCGGAGCTCGACGCCGAACTGGGGCACGCCGGTGTGATCGAGCTGACCTACCTGATCGCGCTGGAGAACCAGCGCAGCCGCCTCAACCACGCCCTGGGCCTGGTCGACCAGGGCTTCACCTCGGGCGAGGCCTGCCAGGTGCCGCGCGTGTGAGGATTGCTCACAAATAGGCATATCTCACCTATGACCAGGCATCCCCCGCCACTCCCTGGGGTGGCCGCCCCGTCGCCAGCCTACCCGAGGCGGGGGCTAGTCGATCTTGATAGCGGGGTGCCTGTGGACAACTCGGGGGCTGTGGACAAGTCGGGCAACTGGCGGCAGGGGTTCAGGGCTGGGGCGGGGTGTCCAGGGCGAGGTGGGTGAGCTTGTCGGGGTTGGCGACGTCGTAGAAGGCGGCGATGCGGCCGTCGCGGAGGGCGAAGGTGGCGACGCGGGCGGCGGGGCCGTGGCCGGCGGGGAGGACGAGGCCCAGGTCGCCGTTGACGAGTGAGAGGCGGAAGGCGGCGAGGGCCTGCGGGCCGTACATGGTGCGCAGGCCGAGGAGGAAGCGGGCGACCTTGTCGTGGCCGGTGATGACGTTGATGGCGGTGCGGGCCTGGCCACCGCCGTCGCCGACGACGATGGCGGTGGGGTGCAGGACCCGCAGGACCTGGTCGATGTCGCCGGAGGCGACGGCGGCCATGAACTCGGTCAGCACGGCGCGTTGGGTGTCGAGCTCGGCCCGAGGGGGCACGTCGGCGTCCTCGACGATGCGGCGGGCCCGTGAGGCGTGCTGGCGGGCGGCGGCGGGGGTGCAGCCGAGGGTGGCGGCGATCTCGGGGAAGGGCACGCCGAAGGCGTCGTGCAGGACGAAGGCGACGCGCTGTTCAGGGGTGAGGGTGTGCAGGACCACGAGGGCGGCCATCCGCACGCCGTCGTCACGCACGACGAGGTCCAAGGGGTCGCCGCCGTCGAGCGGGGTGACGAGGGGCTCGGGCAGCCAGGAGCCGACGTAGCGCTCGCGCTGGGCGGCGGCGGACTTGAGCTGGTCCAGGCAGATCCGGCCGACGACGGTGGTCAGCCAGGCGCGCAGGTCGCGGATGCCGTCGGGGTGCGCGGCCAGCCGCAGCCACGCCTCCTGCACGGCGTCCTCGGCGTCGCCGAAGCGCCCGGTGATGCGGTAGGCGACGCCGAGCAGGTGCGTGCGGTGCGTGCTGAACTCGGCGGCGAGGTCGACGGACATGCGCCGATCCTGCCGCATGGACGGCCGCCTACACTCGACTGTTGTGGCAGGACGCATCCGGGACAGTGACATCGCCGAGGTGCGCGACCGCAACCGGATCGACGAGGTGGTCGGCGAGTACGTCGCCCTGCGCAGGGCCGGCGGCGGCGCGCTGAAGGGGCTGTGCCCGTTCCACGACGAGAAGACCCCGTCGTTCAACGTCCGGTCGACGCACGGCACCTTCCACTGCTTCGGCTGTGGCGAGGGCGGCGACGTGATCGCCTTCGTGATGAAGATCGATCACCTCAGCTTCGTGGAGTCGGTGGAGCGGCTGGCCGAGCGGGTGGGCATCCAGTTGACCTACGAGGGCGGCGGCGCCAGCGTGCAGCGCGACCGCGGCACGCGCAGCCGGCTGCTGGACGCGCATCGGGCGGCGTCGGAGTTCTACATGGAGCAGTTGCGCACGCCGGACGCCCTCAAGGCGCGGGAGTACCTGGCCGAGCGGGACTTCGACGAGGCGACGGCGAGCACGTTCGGCTGCGGCTTCGCGCCGGCCGGCTGGGATCTGCTGACCAAGCATCTGCTCGGGCGCGGGTTCGAGCTGGAGGAGCTGTACAAGGCGGGCCTGTCCCGGGAGGGGCAGCGCGGGCCGATCGACCGGTTCCACCGAAGGCTGCTGTGGCCGTTGAAGGATCTCGGCGGCGACGTGGTGGGCTTCGGCGCGCGGCGGCTGTTCGACGACGACCGCATCGAGGCGAAGTACGTCAACACGGCGGAGACGCCGATCTTCAAGAAGTCACAGGTGCTGTTCGGCATCGACCTGGCCAAGCGGGAGATCGCTCGGCGGCACCAGGTGGTGGTGGTCGAGGGCTACACCGACGTGATGGCCATGCACGCCGCGGGCGTGCCGACGGCGGTGGCGGCGTGCGGCACGGCGTTCGGCAGCGACCACATCTCGGTGCTGCGGCGGCTGTTGATGGACGACGACGCGTTCCGCGGCGAGGTCATCTTCACCTTCGACGGCGACGCGGCCGGACAGAAGGCGGCGCTGAAAGCGTTCGAGGACGAGCAGAAGTTCGCCGCGCAGACCTTCGTCTGCATCGCGCCGGACGGCATGGATCCGTGCGAGCTGCGGCAGAACAAGGGCGAGACGGCGGTGCGCGATCTGGTGGCGCGGCGACAGCCGCTGTTCACCTTCGCCATCAAGGCCCTGCTCGCCGAGCACGATCTGGACACGGCCGAGGGGCGGGTGGACGCGCTGCGCCGCGCGGTGCCGATGGTGGCCCAGATCAAGGACGTCTCGCTGCGGGACGAGTACGCGCGGCAGCTGGCTGGCTGGGTCGGCTGGGAGGACACCAACACCGTCGTGCGGCGGGTGCGAGAGTCCGCGGGCGGCGGCGGTGAGCCCGCGCGGCGGGGCCGTCGGGTGCAGCAGGCCGACCCGAGCCAGGGCGCCCTCGGCCTGGACGTCTCCGGGCCGGCACGGCCGCGGCGGGACGACCCGGCGCTGTGGACGCAGCGTGAGGCGCTCAAGGTCGCCTTGCAGGCGCCGGCGCTGGCCGGGCCGTACTACGACTCGCTGCCCGAGGACTCGTTCAGCGATCCGGCCTACCTGGAGTTGCACCGCGCGGTGATCGCGGCCGGCGGGGCGTCCTGCGGGATCTCCGGGCCGGCGTTCGTGGACGCGGTCGGGCAGGGGCTGCAGCACCAGAGCCTCAAGTCGCTGCTGACCGAGCTCGCGGTGGAGCCGCTCCAGGTGAAGTCCGAAGTGGACATCCGCTACGTCGAGGTGATCGTGGCGAGGTTGCAGGAGACGTTGGTGGGCAAGCAGGTCGCCGACCTCAAGTCCCGGTTGCAGCGGCTGTCGCCGGTGGAGCAGCCCGACGAGTACCGGGAGCTGTTCGGCGACCTGGTGGCGTTGGAGCAGTACAAGAAGGCGTTGCGTGAGCAGGGGATCGGTGGCTTTTGAGCTGGCTGCGCCGACGGCTGACCGGGGCCCCGGAGGGGTTCGCCGGCCGGCTCGCCGAGAACGAGAGCGTGGCGGCGAGCTGCACTTCCGGCGGCGAGCCGGTGGTGGCGACGTCGCTGGGGCTGTGGCTGCCCGGTGAGGAGCGGCTGGGCTGGCATCTCGTCAGCAAGGCGACCTGGGACGGCGCGGCGCTGACCGTGATCGCGGCGGTGGAGAGCGGCGCCGCCGGCGCGGCCGTGTTGCTGACCGACCAGCCGCCGCGCCGGTACCCGCTGGAGCAGCCGGGCAAGCTGCCCGAGGCGGTGCAGCGGCGGGTCACGCAGTCGATCGTCGATCGGCACCGGCACGAGCTGGCGGGCGGCGGCGCGTGGTTCGTGCGGCGCCGGGTGCCCGGCCAGGACGGCACGATTCTCCAGGTCAGGGCCGATGTCGGGGCTGATCCGGCGGCGGTGGCGAGGCTGGCCGAGAAGGTGGCGGCCCGGCTGTCCTGAGCCCGGCCGGCCGCACCAACGGGCACGAGGTCTGGTGGCGCACCCCCGTAGGCGCTATAAAAGACGTACGTACGGTTTGCAGGGAGGCTGACGATGTGGGATCCCGCCAAGTACCTCGCGTTCGGCGATCACCGGGCGCGTCCGTTCCACGATCTTGTCGGCCGGGTGGCGGCCGAGAAGCCGCGCCGGGTGGTCGATCTCGGCTGCGGGCCGGGCAATCTGACCGTGACGCTGGGGCAGCGCTGGCCGGAGGCGGTGGTGGAGGCCTCGGACTCCTCGCCGGAGATGGTGGCGGCCGCGCGTGAGCGGGGGATTGACGCCGAGGTCGTCGACGTCAACGACTGGACGCCGCAGCCCGACACCGACGTCGTGGTCACCAATGCGGTGCTCCAGTGGGTCCCGGGCCACGCGGCGCTGCTGAGCCGGTGGGCCCGTGCGCTGCCGGACGGGACCTGGCTGGCGATGCAGGTGCCGGGCAACTTCTCGTCGCCGTCGCACACCACCATCCGGGAGGTCGTGGGCCGGCCGAGGTGGCAGCGCGAGCTGGCCGAGCTGGCGCTGCGCGAACCTCTGGCGGTGCTCGACCCGGCCGGCTACGCCGACGTGCTCGTGGAGGCCGGCTGCGAGGTCGACGCCTGGGAGACGACCTATCTCCAGCGGCTGTCCGGGCCCGATCCCGTCCTCGAATGGGTGACGGGAACGGCCCTTCGCCCGATCAGGGCAGCCCTCGACGAGAACGCGTGGACGGAATTCCGCGCCGAACTCGCCGTCGAGCTGCGCAAGCAGTATCCGCCCCGGGCCGACGGCGCCACCTGGTTCCCGTTCCGGCGGGTGTTCGCCGTGGCCCGGGTGCGACGTTGATCACGCCTCCTGGCCGCCGAGCTTGGCCCTGACCACCCCCGCGACGCCCTGCACCGCGGGGTGGTCCTTGAGCCGGCGGTAGACCCGCACGAGCTCGTCGTACCGTTCCCGACCAGCGCGAGTCCCCAGCACGTAGCCGACAGCAACGCCCAGCAGGAAAGTCTTCATGGTCGGTTCCTCCGCATCGCCGCCCGCCGTCCTGACCCCCTGTGCGTACCCGCTGGAGGGGGGTGTGTGAAACCCCCTCGCCCGCATGCGCTACAGTTATCACCAGTCGAGCGGGAGACCGCGAGGCGAAGAACAACAGAACATTCCTCCATAGCTCAATTGGCAGAGCATGCGACTGTTAATCGCAGGGTTGCTGGTTCGAGTCCAGCTGGAGGAGCGTTTAACCAGGTGAGGCCCCATCCACAATGGATGGGGCCTTGCTTGTTGTCGGGATTTATCGGTGGGCTCCTATAGGGATGGTCACAGGGCGGCGGCGGCCTCGGGGAGGCCGAGGACGGCCAGGATGGCGTAGCTGATGTCGGGTTCGAGGGCGGCGAGGCCGTCGGCCGGGTGGGCGCGAAGGTAGTCGGTGGCCAGGGTGTCGGCGGCGCCCATGGCGGCGTCGAAGGCGCTGGCGGGGACGGGGCGGTACTCGGGGTGGCGGCCGGGCAGGCTGGAGTGCCAGAGCCGGAGCAGGTCGGCCAGTTGGCGGCGGCACTCGACGCGGCGGTCCCGGGCCTCGGGGCCGGCGGCGTAGATCTCGATGAAGAAGGCCTTGGCGAACGCCGGCTCGTCGGCGACGGCGCAGAGATAGGCGAGGTTCACGGCCCGGAGCTGGGCCACGGGGTCGGCCAGGGGCTGCTCGATGACGGCGAAGACGGCGGCCATCATGGCGTCGCGGCCGACCTCGTGGGCGGCCAGGAAGCACTCCAGCTTGTCGGTGAAGTGCTGGTAGAAGGTCTTGCGCGAGACGCCGGCGCGTTCCAGGACGTCGGCGACGGTGGTGGCGGCGTAGCCAAGCTCGGCGGCGGCCATCATGACGCCGTAGAGCAGCCGTTCGCGCTGTGATCCGCTGACGAGCTCGCGGGCCAGGCCGTGCCGCCCGGCGGGCAGGCTCCACACCCTCGGTCGGAGGGGAGAGCTTGACTTTGCCTCCATGTTCAGAAACAGTACCGTTTATATCGGAAACTGTGGTGTTTATGGAGGGGTGCCCATGCTCAGCGCCACCCGCCGACTGGCCGACGCCGTCACGCTCCCCAACGGCCAGGTCCTGCCCAACCGGCTGATGAAGTCGGCCTTGAGCGAGGCCCTCGCCGGCCGCGACCACGGCCCGTCGGACCGCCTTGAGCGGCTCTACCGGCGCTGGGGCGCGGGCGGCTACGGCCTGGTCGTCACCGGCAACGTGATGGTCGACCGCCGGCAGCTGGGCGAGCCGGGCAACGTGGTGATCGAAGACGACCGGCACCTGGCCGGCCTGCGCCGCTGGGCCGACGCCTACCAGGGCTCGCCGCTGTGGATGCAGATCAACCACCCGGGCCGGCAGGCGAACCCGCTGGCCGGTCGCAGCCGGCCGGTGGCCCCGAGCGCGGTGGCCCTCGACATCCGCGGCATGGCCCGGCCGCGCGCCCTGACCGAGCCGGAGATCCTGGAGATCATCGAGCGCTACGGCACCGCCGCGGCCGTGGCCGAGGCGGCCGGCTTCGACGGCGTCCAGATCCACGGCGCGCACGGTTACCTGGTGACCCAGTTCCTTTCCCCACGCTCCAACCGGCGCGTCGACGACTGGGGCGGCGATGCCGAGCGCCGCCGCCGCTTCGTGCTGGAGGTCCTGCGTGCCATCCGACGCCGGGTCTCGCCGGGCTTCGCGGTCGGCATCAAGCTCAACTCGGCCGACTTCCAGCGCGGTGGCTTCACCGAAGAGGAATCGCGCGACGTGGTCCGGGCCCTGGTCGCGGAGGGCATCGACCTGATCGAGATCAGCGGCGGCTCGTACGAGGCCCCGGCGATGATGGGTGCCGTCCGCGCGTCCACGGCCGCCCGTGAGGTCTACTTCCTCGACTACGCGCGGACGGTCATGAGCCTGGCCGGCGCCGTGCCCATCGCCGTCACCGGCGGTTTCCGTTCCCTGGAGGCGATGACGGCCGCCGTGGGCGAGCGCGACTGCGACCTGGTCGGCCTCGGCCGGCCGACGGTGGTCAACCCCGACGCGGCCGTCGAACTGCTCGACCGTGGCCGGGAACGGCTGGAGGCCCCGTCGGTCCGGTTCGGCGCCCGTTCGATCCTGCGGCGCTTCGGGCAACTGTCCGCTTTGGACGGTGCCCTGAGCCTGAACTGGCACACCGATCAGCTGCACCGCATGGGCCGTGGCCTCGACCCCGATCCGGAGCGCAGCTGGCACCGGGCGGCCCTGGTCATGCTGGCCCGCAACGGATTCGGCGCGCTGCGGCCCAGGCGGGGCTAACGGCCGTCCCGCGGCGGAACCGACCGGCGTGGTCGTCATGGCCAGCAGGGTCGCCGCCCGCTCTCGTCACACGATCGGGAGGAGCAAGCGCTTTCCGAACCGGTCGAAACCGCGGCTACGCCGGGGCGGCCGCGATGGACGGGCTGCTCGACTACCGCCTCCCGATGCTGGCCCGCCGGGCGTTGACCGCGTTGCCGGCCGTGGCGTTGCTGGCCGCCGGCGTCGATCCGGACCAGGCATTGCTGTGGTCACAGGTGGTTCTCTCGTTCGGCATCCCCTTCGCCCTCGTGCCGCTGATCGTGTTCGCGGCGCGGCGGCGGCTGATGGGCCGCTGGGCCAACCGCGCCGGCCTCACGGTGGCGGCCTCGGCGATCGCCGCCACCGTGATCGGGCTCAACTTGGCCCTGATCTGGAGCACGGTCTAGTAGACGGTGCCCATCGCCCGGCGGACCTCGGAAAGCGTCTGCTCGGCGATGGCGTTGGCCCGCTCGTTGCCGACCTGGACGATCTTGCGCACGTAGGCCAGGTCGGCGGCGTAGGCGGCGCGGCGGGCGCGGATCGGGGCCAGGAACTCGTTGACGGCCTCGATGACCGTGCGCTTCAGGGCCGCCGCGCCGTCGCCGATCTCGGCGGCCACCGCGACCGGATCCCGACCCTGGCACAGGGCGGCCAGCAGCACCAGGCTCGACACCTCGGGGCGGTTGACCGGGTCGTAGGTGATGTGCCGGTCGGCGTCGGTGCGGGCGCCCTTGAGCAGGCGGGCGGTCTCATCCGCGGTGGCACCAAGGGTGATCGCGTTGTTCCGACTCTTGCTCATCTTCGTGCCGTCAGTGCCGAGCAGCACCGGAGCGGCCGACAACAGCACGTCCGGCTCCGGGAACACCGGGCCGTAGCGCTCGGTGAACCGGCGTGCGATGGTCCGCGTGATCTCCACGTGCGGCAGCTGGTCCAGGCCCACCGGCACGAGATTTCCCTTGCAGAACAGGATGTCCGCCGCCTGGTGCACGGGATAGGTGAACATCAGCCCGCTCACCGACGACTGCCGCGAATGCGCGATCTCGTCCTTCACGGTCGGATTCCGTTGCAGCTCGGGCACGGTGACCAGGCTGAGGAACGGCAGCAGCAGCTGGTTCAACGCGGGCACGGCGCTGTGCGTGAACACCGTGGCCCGCTCGGGATCGATGCCGACGGCCAGGTAGTCCAGCACCAGCCCCTCGACGGTTTCGGCCAACCGGTCGGCCACGTCCCGATCGGTCAGCACCTGGTAGTCGGCGACGATGACGAACAGCTCCACGCCGAGGTCCTGCATGCGGACCCGGTTGCGCAGCGTGCCGAACAGGTGCCCGAGATGCAGCGGCCCGGTCGGGCGGTCCCCGGTGAGCACGCGGAACCGGGCCGGGTCGGCCTGGATCTCCAGTTCCAGCTCGGCGCTGCGGGTGATGGCGTCCATGTCTTGTCTCCCAACGGAATCGGCGTCCGACGGACAAACCGCTCCGAGGAGAGGCGCGCCGTCCGGACGGACGGCGCGTGTGCGTGCGAGGTGGCCGTCCCTAAGCGGGACGCCACCAGTTCAGGCACGCTGACGAGGTCACCAGGTCATCATACCTTCAGTCGTGGGAACAGCGCCTCCGAGTTGCCGCGGTCGATCGCCGCCCGCAGTGAGCTGTGCATGCGAAAGTCCTCGTACTGCTTGGTGATGAACCCGATCGCCGGCGCCGGCGCGAACGGGAAGTCGCTGCCGTAGGTGATGTGGTCCGGGTCGGCCACCTCCAGCAGGCTGGGCAGCGCGGCCGGCGTGGCCGACAGGGCGACGTCGTAGTAGAACTGCCGCATCACCGCCAGCTGCTTGGGCACCTGGTGCTTCTGGTCGACCAGGGTCCACAGCTGCTGCGCCTTGTTCTTGGCGTTCAGCATGGTCAGCAGGATCCGGTAGGAGATGTAGGGCACGAAGCCGCCGGCGTGAGCCAGGATGAACTTGATGTCCGGGTAGCGCTCCATCGACCCGGACAGGATCAGGCTGATCGCCGTCCGCGTGGTGTCGAGCAGGAAGTCCGCGGTGAAGGTGGGAATTCCTGGCACCTCGGGCGCGGGCAGTTCGCCCGGGTGCACGAACACCGCGGCCTGCCGGCGGTTCAGGAATTCCAGCAGCGGCTCGAACGCCGGGTCGCCGAGATAGCGGCCGTCGTTGTTGGCCAGCAACACGATTCCGTCGGCGTGCAGCTCGTCCAGCGCGTACGCCGCCTCGTCCAGCGCGCCCTCGACATCGGGCAGCGTCAGCGTGGCGAAGAACCCGAACCGGTCCGGCCGCCGTGTGACCAGGGCGGCGCAGAACTCGTTGATCTCGCGGGCCCAGGACCGGGCCTCGGGCACGTCGCCGAAGTAGACGCCGGGCGTGGACAGCGACAGCACCCCGGTCTGGATGTCCTGGCCGTCCATGAACTTCAGCGCCGCGGACTCCGACCAGGACGGCAGGTCGATGCTGCCGGGCCGGATTCCCTTCTCGCGCATCCATTCCGCGTAACGCGGCGGGACCACGTGCTGGTGGGTGTCGATGCGGCGGGCGCGGGTCATCGGGTTTCCTCCTCGGCGGGCACGATCAGGGCGGCGAACAGCCGCGGCAGCACTTCGGTCACGTAGTGCCGGTCGTCGGCGCCCCGCAGGATGGCGCGCTTCAAGGTGGCCTCGTACAGGGCGATGATCGTCAGGACGGCGCTGTCCACGTCCACGGTCAACCGCCGGCCCAGCTTGGCCAGCGTGTCGACGAGGATCTCGGCCAGGGCCTCCTGGAACCGCTCGTCGGCGGCCGCGGTCAGCGGGCGCAGCTCGTCCTGGCGCAGGGCCTGGGCGCTGAACTCGACGTTGAGCTGGTACCACGTGCGGTCCGAGGCCAGCGCCGCCATGAACAGCTCGCCGGTGTGCCGCAGCACCCGGGTGGCGACGTCGGGATCGGCGATGTCGGCGTTGTTGATCGCCGACGCCACGGCCGTGCGCAGCCGGTCGACGCGCTCCTGGGCCTGCACCTCGTGCACGGCCAGGAACAGCTGCTCCTTGCTGGCGAAGTTGGAGTAGAAGGCGCCGCGGGTGAAGCCGGCCCGCTCGCAGATCAGCTCCACCGGGGCGTCCCGGATGCCGAACTCGGCGAACACCTCGTACGCGGCCTCGACCAGCCGTTCCCGTGTCTGCGCCCGTCTCCGGGTCACACCTGCCATGTTGTCTCACCCGATCGCGTGACTGAGGATACACAGTGCATCGGATACACCGCGTATTACGATACATCACGTATCCAACCCGACGGGAGAACCGATCGTGTCCTCGTTCCTCTACCGCCTCGGCCGGGCCGCCGCCCGGGCCCGGGTGCTGGTGTTGGCCCTGTGGCTGGCGGTGCTGGCCGCCGCCGGCGGCGGTGCGCTGCTGCTCAACCAGGGGACCGACGACACGTTCGCCATTCCCGGCTCGCAGTCGCAGGACGCGCTCGACCACCTCAAGCGGGTCTTCCCGCAGACCGCCGGCGTCTCGGCCCAGCTGGTCGTGCTGGCCCCGGCCGGGCAGCGGGTCGACACCGCGACGACCAAGCAGGCCGTGGCCGATGCGATCAACCGGATCACGAAGGTGGACCAGGTCGCGACGGCCGTGGACCCGTTCGACAAGTCGGCCGGGGTCTCCGGCGACGGCCGGGCGGCACTGATCGCCGTGCCGCTGACCGTCCAACAGGCTCAGCTCAACCCGTCGACCAAGACCCAGCTCACCGCCATCGCCGACGATCTCGCGGCCAAGACCGGCACGCACGTCTACACCGGCGGCGACGCCTTCTCCAACCGTGTGCCCAAGCTCAGCCCGACCGAGGGCATCGGCCTGGTCATCGCGCTCATGGTGCTGCTGCTGATGTTCCGGTCGATCATCGCCGCGTTCATGCCGCTGCTCACCGCCGTGCTCGGCGTCGGCATCTCGATCAGCCTCGTCTACGCCGCCACCCTGGTCGTGCCGATCTCCTCCACCGCCCCGATGCTCGCGGTGATGCTGGGGCTGGCCGTTGGCATCGACTACGCCCTGTTCCTGTTGTCACGACATCGCGACCAGCTGGCCGAGGGGCTCGACGTCGAGGAGTCCATCGCCCGCGCCACCGCCACCGCCGGCTCGGCCGTGATCTTCGCCGGGCTGACCGTGGTCATCGCCCTGATCGGCCTGGCGGTGGCCGGGATTCCCTTCCTCACCACCATGGGCATCGCCGCCGCGGTCGCGGTCGCGCTGGCCGTCTGCATCGCCATCACGTTGGTGCCGGCGCTGATGGCGTTGGCCGGGCAGCGATTGCGGCCACGCGTTTCCCGCCGGAAGAAGCGCCGGGCCAAGCCCCAGATCGCCCGGTGGTGGGTCCGGACCGTGACGAAGATTCCTTTGCTCACGGTGGTTCTGGTGGTCGGCGTGCTGGCCGTGGCCACGCTCCCGGCGGCCGACCTGCGGCTGGCCCTGCCCGACAACGGCACCGAGGAGCCGGGCAGCCCGGCCCGCGACACCTACGACGTGGTCAGCGAGCACTTCGGCCCCGGCTACAACGGGCCGCTGATCGTCACCGCCGACATCGTCACCAGCACCGACCCGATCGGGCTGGTCAACAAGATCGCCGACGAGATCAAGGCGATGCCCGGGGTCGCCGCCGTGCCGCTGGCCACGCCCAACCCCAAGGGGGACACCGGCATCATCCAGGTGGTGCCGACCACCGCGCCGGACTCACCGCAGACCGACGACCTCGTGCACCGGCTGCGCGACGCCGAAGCCCACTTCCTGTCCGCCTACGGCACGCAGACCGCAGTCACCGGCATCACCGCGGTCGGCATCGACGTGTCGGCCCAGCTCGGCAGTTCCCTGCTGCCGTTCGGCCTTCTCGTCGTCGGCCTGTCGCTGATCCTGCTGGCCATGGTGTTCCGGTCGATCTGGGTCCCGATCAAGGCGACCGTCGGCTACCTGCTGTCGGTCGGCGCGGCCTTCGGCGCCACGGCGTTCGTCTTCGACCAGGGGCATCTGGCCGACGCGCTGCGGGTGTCCCACACCGGCAGCGTGATCAGCTTCCTGCCGATCATCCTGATGGGTGTCCTTTTTGGACTGGCCATGGACTACGAGGTCTTCCTGGTGTCCCGGATCCGTGAGCACTACGTGCACAACGGCGATCCGGACGAGGCCATCGAGTCGGGCTTCGTCGCCGCGTCCCGGGTGGTCGTCTCGGCGGCGGTGATCATGTTCGCGGTGTTCGCCGCGTTCGTGCCGGAGGGCAGCGCGACGATCAAGCCGATCGCCTTCAGCCTGGCCGTCGGCGTGTTCGTGGACGCCTTCGTGGTGCGGATGACGTTGGTGCCGGCCGTGTTGGCGCTGCTCGGACATCGGGCCTGGGGCCTGCCGCCGAAGCTGGACCGAATGCTGCCGGTGTTCGACGCCGAGGGCGACTCCCTGGTGCACGAGCTGCGGCTGGCCGACTGGCCGGGCGTGGACGAGGCGATCAGCGCGCACGGCCTCGGCGTGGAGGACGATCGGGGCCGGCCGGTGTACCGCGACATCGAGCTGCACCTGCCGCGCGGTGGCGTGCTTGTGGTGCACGGTCAGGGAAAGACCGCGCTGCTGTATACGCTCGGCGGCCGCGTCACCAAGCTCACCGGCGATCTCAAGGTGCTCGGCCGGGTCCTGCCGCAGCACGTGCACGCCCTGCGCCGCGAGGTCACGGTGATCGGCTGCCGGGACGTCACCGCGCCGTCGGCCGAGGTCGCCGCCGCGCTCGCCGACGACATCGAGCTGGTGTTGGTCGACGACGCCGATCTGGTGTTGCGCACCGATGAGCGCGACGTGCTGCGCGACCTGATCTCCCGTCGCCGCACCGCTTCCGGCCGGCCGGCCACGTTCGTGCTGACCTGCCAGGACCCGGACCGCCTGGCCGACCTGCTGCCGGCCGACGCCCGCCTGTTCTCCCTCGCCCAGCCCGTTGAGGTGCACTGATGTTCAAGCCGTTCGCCAACTCCGCGCGTGCGCTGGCCGCCGGTCCGCTCACCTGGAAGACCTGGACCGGGCTGATCGCCGTGCCGGTGCTGATCATGGGTCTGCTCACCTGGGCGCTGTGGTCCCCGGACACCGATCACGGCACCGCCACCGCGGCCGTGGTCAACAACGACGAGCCGGTCAAGGTGAACGGACAGCTGATTCCGTTGGGGCGCCAGCTCACCGGCGACCTCACGCACAGCTCCGACTCGGCCTACAAGTGGGTGCTCACCGACGCCTCCGACGCCGCTTCGGGGCTGGACAACGGAACCTACGCCGCAGTGGTGACGATCCCGTCCGACTTCTCCGCCCGGGCAACGTCTTCAGCCAGTGGCAAGCCTCTGGACGCCAGTCGGGCCGTGGTCGACATCAAGACCTCGGCCAGCTCCGGCGTCGTCGATCCCGCGCTGTCCCAACGCATCGCCGACGGCACCCAACAGACGCTGAACAACCAGATCGTCGAGACCTACCTGGACAACATCTACGTCGGGTTCTCCACCATCCACGGCCAGATCAACCAAGCCGCCGACGGCGCCGGTCAGTTGGCCGACGGCACCCGGCAGCTGGTGCCTGGCGCGCAACAGGTCGCCGACGGCGCGGCCAGGCTGGCCAGCGGCACCGCGCAGCTGGCCACCGGCTCGGCCCAGCTGTCCAGCGGCCTGACCCAGGCCCAGCAGCAGACCGCGCAGCTGCCGGCGCTGACCAGGCAGCTCGCCGACGGGGCCGAGCAAGTGGCGCAGGGCAACGAGAAACTGGCCGGCGCCATCGTGCCGCTGGCCAACAAGAT
Organism: Kutzneria sp. NPDC052558; assembly: GCF_044547355.1. Taxonomy (NCBI): domain Bacteria; kingdom Bacillati; phylum Actinomycetota; class Actinomycetes; order Pseudonocardiales; family Pseudonocardiaceae; genus Kutzneria; species Kutzneria sp. NPDC052558. The sequence continues at coordinate 1,883 of NZ_JBIUAG010000002.1, read as the reverse complement.
CATCGCCGCCATCGACGCGCTGCCCTCGGCTGCTGCCGCAGCAGCCGATGTCCAGAAGCTGGCCGACCAATGCGGCGGCGACGCCCAGTTCTGCGACAGCCTCAAACAGGCCGCCGCCCGTCTCACCGCCGATGCCGACCAGATCGACGGAGCCAAGGCCGGCATTCGCGCCCAGGCCGTGCAGGTACGCGACGGCATCCAGGCGCTGGCCGGCGGGGCGCGGCAGGTGGCCAACGGAAACGCCCAACTGGCCAGGCAATCCGGCGCGCTGGCGTCCGGCATCGCCACCGCCGCCGACGGGGCACGGCAGCTGAACACCGGCGTGCAACAGGCCAATTCCGGCGCCCAGCAGCTGGCCAGCGGATCACAGCAGCTCAGCGCCGGCGCCGGCAAGGTGAACGACGGCGCCCAGCAGCTTTCGTCCTCTTTGGACAAGGGGCGCGACCAGGTGCCCAACTACACCGACGCGGAACGCAGCCACCTCAAGACGATCGCCGCCGACCCGACCACGCTCGCCGCCGACAGCGCCTCGTCCGGAGCGTTGGCGATCACGCTGTTCGCCGTCCTCGCCTTGTGGGCCTTGGCTTTGGCCACCTACCTGGTCACCCGGGCCGTCCCCGACGCCGTGTTGACCGCCCGTGAGCCCACGTGGCAGATCATCGCCCGCGCCGCCCTGCCCGGCGCGACCGCCGCCGCGCTGGCCGCGGTGGCCATCACCGCTATGGCCATTCCCGCGCTGGGGCTGGGAGTTGGTGGCTCGTTCGAGTTCCTCGGCGTGGCCCTGCTGGCGGCCTTCGCCTTCGTGTCACTGAACCAGGCCGTCACCGCCATCTTCGGCCGTGCCGGGCGGCTCGCTTCCCTTGCCGTGCTTGTCCTCGGCGCGGCCACCGGCATCGTCTCCACGCTGCCGAGCCCGTTCTACGCCCTCGCCGACTACCTGCCGACCCACGGCGCCGTGCTAGCCCTTCGCGCCGCCGTCACCGGCGACGCCGGCCTCTACACCGGAATCGCCGAGCTCTTCGGGTGGCTGATCGTCGGCATGTTGGCGACGATCCTCGTCACCGACCGCCGCCGGTACCTCTCCACCCGCCAACTCCGACTGGCCTGACCCCCACCGTCATGAAGGGCCCCTTCCTCACGTTCAACCTGGATCCACCGAAAATCTTGATGGTGTGACCGTGTCCTAGACACACAGATGCCCTCTGACTTGGGACGATTGTTCTTGCGACAGAACCAACCGGACCCGAGTGAGAGGGCATCTGCTGGATGCGATCCTCCCATACCCCCGCCCGAACCGCCGCGACCTTTGACGACCCCAACCTCGTGTCGCACGCCGGACTGGTGCCCCTGATCCGGCTGACCGAGACCATCGACCTGCCCGGCCTGGCCGACGACCTGGTCCGGCTCGGCGGCCCGGCCGGGGCCAACCCGGGCGCGAAAATCACCACGATCCTGGCCGGGATGGCCGCCGGCGCGGACAGCATCGACGATCTCGACCAGCTCCGCCACGGCGCGACGCACAGGCTGTTCACCAGCATCCGGGCCCCGTCCACCATCGGCACGTTCCTGCGCTGGTTCACCGTCAGACACAACGCCCAACTCGAGAAACTGGCCGCGACCTGCCTGACCCGGCTGACCGCCCAGACCCCGCTGCTACCCGGCCTACCACAACTGGCGTTCCTCGATCTGGACTCCACAACCACCCGGGTCCACGGCCGTAAGAAACAGGGCGCTCGCTTCGGCCACAAGAAGATCCGCGGCCTGGACTTCCTGGCCGCGACCCTGTCCACCCCCACCGCCGCCCCGGTGATCGTCGCGACCCGGCTCCGCGGCGGCAACGCCGACACCCGCCGCAAGATCACCTCGTTCGCCACCCGTTCCCT
>NZ_JBIUAG010000001.1:500671-720354 GCF_044547355.1 Kutzneria sp. NPDC052558 | reverse complement strand
ACTCCATCCACGGGCGCGCCCCGGCCATCGCCACCGGCCTGGCCACCTCCCGTGAGGACCTGTCGGTGTGGGTCGTCACCGGCGACGGCGACGCGCTGTCCATCGGCGGCAACCACCTCATCCACGCGCTGCGCCGCAACGTCAACCTGAAGATCCTGCTGTTCAACAACCGGATCTACGGCCTGACCAAGGGCCAGTACTCGCCGACGTCGGAAGAGGGCAAGGTCACCAAGTCCACGCCGATGGGCTCGCTCGACCACCCCTTCAACCCGGTGTCGCTGGCCCTCGGGGCGGAGGCGAGCTTCGTGGGCCGGGCGCTGGACTCCGACCGCAAGGGCCTGACCGAGGTGCTGCGGGCCGCGGCCGAGCACCGCGGGTCGGCGCTGGTGGAGATCTACCAGAACTGCCCGATCTTCAACGACGGCGCGTTCGACGCCGCCAAACACGCCCCGATCTCGTTGCGGCACGGCGAATCCATCCGCCACGGAGACACGATGCTCACCCGGCAGCCCGACGGCGGTCTCGCTTTCACCACCGGCGGCGACCCTGTCATCCACGACCCCGCCATCCCGGATCCGTCCCAGGCCTTCGCGCTGTCCCGAGTGGACGCAACGTTCACCGGAGTCTTCCGAGCCGTGGCCCGCCCGGCATATGACGACCTGGCCCGGGCGCAGATCACCACCACCGGACAGCTGGAAACCCTGCTGCGCGGCAAGGACAACTGGGAGGTCACGTCATGACCAGCGTGCTCGTGCTGGGCTCAACCGGTTCCATCGGTCTGCAAGCACTCGACGTGATCGCCGCGAACCCGGATCTCTTCCAGGTGGCCGGTCTCGCCGCGGGCGGCGGCAATCCGGCGCTGCTCGTCAAGCAGGCGGCCCAGTTCGGTGTGCCGGCCATCGCGGTCGCCGGTGCTGAAGCCGGCGAGCAGCTGCGCGACCTCGGGTACACCGGCCGGGTCCTGACCGGGCCCGACGCGACATGCGAACTGATCGAAACGACGACCGCCGACGTTGTTCTCAACGGCCTGCCGGGCTCACAAGGTCTCCGGCCCACGCTCGCGGCCCTGGCCACCGGCGCCCGATTGGCCTTGGCGAACAAGGAATCCCTGATCGCGGGCGGCGCGCTGGTCATGAAGGCGGCCAAGCCCGGACAACTGGTGTCGGTGGACTCCGAGCACTCGGCGCTGGCCCAGTGTCTGCGCGGCGGCCGGGCCGATGAGGTGTCCCGCCTGGTCCTCACGGCCTCGGGCGGCCCGTTCCGCGGGCGCCGTCGTGCGGACCTGGCCCAGGTCACCGTCGAGCACGCGATGGCCCATCCGACCTGGTCGATGGGCCCGTTGATCACGGTCAACTCGGCCACGCTGATCAACAAGGGCTTGGAGCTGATCGAGGCCCACTTGCTGTTCGACGTGCCCTACGACCGCATCGACGTGGTGGTGCACCCGCAGTCCGTCATTCACTCGATGGTGACCTTCGTGGACGGCTCGACGCTGGCCCAGGCCAGCCCGCCGGACATGCGGCTGCCGATCTCGCTGGCCCTTGGCTGGCCGGAGCGCATCGCCGCCGCGGCCGCCGCCTGCGACTGGAGCGAGTTCACGAGCTGGACGTTCGAGCCGCTGGACGACAAGACGTTCCCCGCGGTGGAGCTGGCGCGTAGCGCCGGCCAAGGTGGCGGCTGCCTGCCGGCAATCTACAACGCGGCCAACGAGCAGGCCGTCGCCGCGTTTCTCAGCGGCACCGGCGGTTTCCTCTCGATTGTGGACACCGTCGCCACTGTGCTCGAGGACGCCGGCGGCTGGCGGCACGAGCCCGACACGGTCGAAGAAGTCCTGGCGGCGGAGCACTGGGCCCGAGCGCGGGCCGGCGAAATCCTGGCGGCAGCTCGTGCCTGACATCGGAGTGCGGGTGCCCGCGAAGATCAACCTGAGCCTGTCGGTCGGTCCGCGCCGGCCCGACGGCTATCACGACCTGACCACCGTCTACCAGGCGGTTTCGCTGTACGACGAGGTCGTCGTCAGCAACGACGGCGCACCGGGCCTGCGACTGTTCGGCGAGGGTGGCAGCCTTGTGCCGACCGGTCCGGACAACCTCGCGTGGCGTGCGGCCACGGTGTTGGCGGCGCATGCAGGCTGCTTGGACCGTCTCGCCAGCCTGCAAATGGTGCTGTACAAGGAAATTCCAGTGGCGGGCGGTATGGCGGGCGGCAGCGCCGATGCCGCTGGCGCCCTGGTCGCGCTCACGCGTCTGTGGGACCTCGACATTCCCGATGCCGAACTGGCGGTCATCGCCACGGCGCTGGGCTGCGACGTTCCGTTCACACTGGTGGGCGGGACCGCTCTGGGCACCGGTCGCGGTGAGCGCCTCATGCCCCTGCCTGCGGCGACAACTCTGCACTGGGTCGTGGCGCTGAGCCGGCATGGTCTATCGACTCCGGCGGTGTTCGCGGAACTTGACCGAATTCGCCGCCATGCCCGGCTGCCTCGTGCGGAGGCGCCCATCGGCCTGATCAAGGCGCTGGCCGATGGCGGACCGAGGGACATCGCCCCGTACCTGGAGAACGATCTCCAGGTGGCGGCCGTCAGCCTGGACCCGGGCCTGGCGACCACCCTCGCGGTGGGGCAGGCCGCCGGAGCTGTCGCCGGACTGGTCTCCGGCTCCGGTCCCACCTGCCTCTTTCTGTGCGAGAGCCGGGCCGCCGCGGCAGAGGTCGCCGCCACTCTTGAATTGAAGGCGCACTGCCGCCAGGCGCTGGTGGTGCGGTCGCCGATTCCCGGTCCGATCGCCAGTCGCGGTGTCGAAATGCCCCGACAGCATTCCTGGACGGCGTGACGCCGGAAACCGTCTCCGTTACCAAGGGAAATTGGAAGGATGACCATGACCTACGTGATCACCGAGGCCTGCGTCGATCTACTCGACAAGGCGTGCATCCAAGAGTGCCCCGTCGACTGCATCTACGAGGGTGACCGGATGCTCTACATCCACCCCGACGAGTGCGTCGACTGCGGCGCCTGTGAGCCGGTCTGCCCGGTGGAGGCCATCTACTACGAGGACGACGTCCCCGACCAGTGGAAGGACTACACCAAGGCCAACGCGGACTTCTTCAACGAGCTCGGCTCGCCCGGCGGCGCGGCGAAGATCGGCAAGACCAGCGACGACCCGTCCTTCGTTGCGGCGCTGCCCGTGCGTACCACGACGGGCAGTGGGTCGACGTCCTAGTCCGGGTCGAGCTGGCCGATTCGCATCGCGTGGCCAACGGCTTCCGATCGATTGTGCACGCCGAGTTGCGACAGTATTCTTCGTATTCCCAGGTATATCGCGCTCTTGCTGCAGTCCATTTTGCTTGCGATCTCGTCCGTTGTGTGCCCTTCAGAGATCAGGCGGAGCAGGATCTTCTCCTGGCGATCCAGATTTACCGCGTCGAGTTCGTTCGGCCACAGGGCTCCGCGCCGCTTCTGTCTGAGCTGTGCTTGTAGTCTGGGGAGGTTTCTCGACGCGGGAAGCCTTGACTCCTGTGCTGCCGTGAGTACGGCTTTTATCAATCGACCTTCGGTGGTCGCCGAACATCGTGGCAGGATCGTCACGATTCCGTACTTCGCGAGCGTTGACAGCTCTGCGAGAGGGATCTCATTGCTGATCAGTACACTTCGCGCCGAGGATCGACCGGCCACCTCTCGTAGTGTCGTCATCGTCTCGTTGTCGACAACATTGGCCGCTACGACCGCCACGTCGGCGTCGGCGATGTGCTGATCTCCTAGTACGTGAACGTTCGCATTCGAGTGAAGGATGGCCGACAAACCCGTGTAGATGATCGGATCGGTCGAATATACGACAACTGCTATGGGCTCCATGTTCACCTTCCTTGGTTGGTTGTGTCCATGGAAGCCGCTGTTCATGAGAAGGGGCTCTCGGGTTGGAATTTTGTTCCGTCTGGCAGAACGAAGCGTCGAAGTGTGGTACGGAAGGGTAAGAGGTGCGGTCGAAAGTGACAGCACTCCTCCTGCCGATCGTCCCGAGGTAGACCTGACCTCGGGCCTCGCAGGTGCGGTGTCGGCGCGGAACTCGCGTCGCGGCGTTCCGCCTGACGGAAATGTTTGTTTGTCCCGGTGGGTCACTGCCGTACGGTCCGGCCGTGCGCGCATCGGGAATGCGGTCCGTCGCTGTGGTCGCTCCGGCGAAGGTCAATCTCTTCCTGTCCGTGGGTGGGTTGCGTCCCGATGGATTCCACGACCTGGTCACGGTGTTCCAGACGCTGTCCCTGACCGACGAGGTCGTGCTCAGTGAGGCCGCGCGAGGCGGGATCGAGATCGTCGGCGAGGGCCACGACGTCCTGGAGACCGGCCGGGACAACCTGGCGGTGCGTGCCGTCGAGGCGCTCGCCGACCACATCGGCATGCCGGCGGAGGCGGTTGACCGCGTGCACATCACGCTGTGCAAGCGGATCCCGGTCGCCGGCGGCATGGCCGGTGGCAGCGCCGACGCCGCAGCGACCCTGCTGGGCCTGTGCTCGCTGTGGAACCTGCGGCTGCGTCGGTACGAACTGGCCGAGGTGGCCGCCCGGCTGGGCAGCGACGTGCCGTTTCAGCTGTACGGCGGCTGCGCGCTGGGCACGGGGCGCGGCGAGGTGATCACCGAGGTGCCGGTGGCCCACGCTTTCCACTGGGTGGTCGGGGTCGATCAGGGCGGCCTGTCGACCCCTGAGGTATTCCACGAGTTCGACCGACTTCGCGCGCTGCGACCGCGCCGGCGCGTGTCCACGCCCGAGGCAGTGCTCGACGCGCTCGAGGACGGCGACCCGGTCAGGCTGGCCCCGGCGCTGGTCAACGACTTGCAGGAAGCCGCGCTGGCGTTGCGGCCCGACCTGAGGCACACGTTGGACGCGGGGGTCGATGCCGGCGCCCTCGCCGGCATCGTCTCGGGCTCCGGCCCCTCCTGCGCCTTCCTCTGCGTCGACGAGGAGCACGCCGCCGGTGTCGCCGAGCGGCTCGCGGCCACCGGCCGTTGCCGGGTGGTGCATGCCCTGCGCGGGCCGGCGGGCGGGCCCCGCGTGCTCTATCGGGCAACCGCGGCCGACTAGATCAGCCGGTTCCGGCCGCGCGGCGCACGAAAGTCTGAATTGCCGCGGTCAAAAGTGCAGTCGCTTGGTTCCGCCCTTGTCGGCGGCCACTTTGCAGTCCCTGCGCAGGTAGATCTTGAGTGTTCTGTCAGGAGGAACGAACTTTTGTCCGGCCCTTCCCGACTGTGTCAGTGTGGCCAACAGAACCGAACAATGCGGTGCCGGGAAATTGGCGAACTGTTGCGAGACAAGGCCGGGTGTGACGAATCCCGGTCCTTTCCGACTATGGTCTGGAGAGACTGATGGGCATCGTGATCGTGAAACGATCGCAGCGCGTCGCCGGCCCGGCCCTGCCGACCGGGGAGGTGGAGCTGGCCGAGCCGCCGGTGATCGGCGAGCCGGCCGGTCTCGACTTCGGCTCCGTCCTGACCTATCTGCCCATGGGGTTGGGCGCTGGTGCGATGGCCATGATGTTCTCCTCCGGCGGCGGCTCGCCCATGAGTTTCATGAGCTCGGGAATGATGGGCGTGTCCATGGTGTCCATGAGCGTCACCCAGATCGGGCGCCAGGGCATGGAGCGCAAGCGCAAGATGCGCGCCGAGCGCCGCGACTACCTGCGTTACCTGGCGCAGCTGCGGGGACAGGCCCGCGCCGCCGCCGACCAGCAGCGCGCGGCCTCGCGCTGGGACAATCCCGAACCGGCTGCGCTGTCGTTCTTGATCTCGGGTCCGCGGCTGTGGGAGCGCCGCGTCGGTCACGAGGACTTCGGGCGGGTCCGTATCGGCTTGGGCGCGCAGCGGGCGGCGTTGGAGTTCGTGCCGCCGCGCACTCGTCCGATCGAGGAGCTCGAGCCGCTGACCGCGATCGCGTTGCGTCGCTTCATCCGCGCCTTCCGCACGGTCGACGACCTGCCGATCGCGGTCGGCCTGCGCAGCTTCACCAGCGTGGAGTTCGCCGGTGAGGCCGGTCCGGTGCTGGCCCTGGTCCGGGCCATGCTGCTGCAGCTGGCCGTGCTGCACTCGCCGGACGACCTGAAGATCGCCATCCTGACCGACGAGTCCGGCAGCGCCGAGTGGGACTGGTGCAAGTGGCTGCCGCACGCGACGCACCCGACCGCTCGTGACGATGCCGGGCCGCTGCGTTTGCTGTCCGATGATCACGATTCGCTGATGGACCTGCTCGGCGCGGCCGTCACCGACCGCCCCGACTTCGACCGCACCGTGCCGCCAGGTCCGAACGAGCCGTTCCACGTCGTGGTGGCGCACCGGGTGCAGATCCCCGAGCACTCGCGGCTGCTGGACACCGGGCTGCGCAACGTGGTGCTGCTGGACGTGACCGGCGGCATGCACGGCGGCCCGGACGTGTTGCGGCTGACCGTGTCCGGCGCCGAGGTGGAGTTCCCGGCCGGCGAGAGCACCGGCAAGGCCGTTGTCGACGCGGTCAGCGTCACCGACGCCGAGAACGTGGCCCGCCAGCTGGCCCCGATGCGCACCAGCGGCACCGTCGACCTGATCGAGCAGCCGCTGGAGAGCAACTTCGACCTGACCGCGCTGCTGGGCATCCGCGACGCGCGCGGCTTCGACGTGCAGACGCAGTGGCGGCCGCGGCGCAATCAGAAGGCGCGGCTGACCGTGCCGGTCGGCGTCACCGAGAGCGGCGAGGTCGTCGAGCTGGACATCAAGGAGTCGGCGCAGGGCGGCATGGGCCCGCACGGGGTGCTGATCGGCGCGACCGGCTCGGGCAAGTCGGAGTTCCTGCGCACGCTGGTGATCGGCCTGGCCGCGACGCACTCGTCCGAGGTGCTGAACATGGTGCTGGTCGACTTTAAGGGCGGCGCCACGTTCATGGGCATGGACAAGCTGCCGCACACCAGCGCCGTGATCACCAACCTCCAGGACGAGCTGCCGCTGGTCGACCGCATGCAGGACTCGATCAGCGGCGAGATGAACCGCCGCCAGGAGTTCCTGCGCCAGCACGGGTATTCCTCGCTCTACGACTACGAGAAGGCTCGCGCCGGCGGCGCGCAGCTGTCCCCGTTCCCGGTGTTGTTCGTGGTGGTGGACGAGTTCTCCGAGCTGTTGTCGTCCAAGCCGGAGTTCATGGACCTGTTCGTGCAGATCGGCCGGTTGGGCCGGTCGCTGGGCGTGCACCTGCTGCTGGCCTCGCAGCGTCTGGACGAGGGCCGCATCCACCGGGTCGAGGGCCACCTGTCCTACCGGATCGCGCTGCGCACCTTCTCGGCCATCGAGTCCCGCAGCGTGATCGGCGTCGCTGGCGCGTACGAGCTCCCTTCGGCGCCTGGCCACGGCTACCTGAAGATCGACACGACCAACCTGGTGCGGTTCAAGGCCGCCTACGTCTCCGGGCCGTGCCCGGACGGCCCCGCCGGCGCGGCCACTTCGACCCAGACCAAGGCGATCGCCGACATCACCTCGTTCGGCCTGCGGCCCGGGCGGATCAGGCGTCCCGAGGACGACGAGCCGGAGCAGGTGGCCGAGTCGCGCGCGGACTCCGCCAACGACGACGAGGACAGCCTGCTGGACGTGATCATCAACAAGCTGGTGGACCAGGGCCCGCCGGCCCGCCAGGTGTGGCTGCCGCCGCTGTCGGAGTCGCCCAGCCTGGACGAGCTGCTGCCCGGCATCGTGCCGGACCCGGTGCGTGGCATGACCGCGCTGGACCACCCGGCCACCCGCTCGCTGCGGGTGCCGCTGGGCATCGTCGACCGCCCGTACGAGCAGACCCGTGAGCTGCTGGTCGCGGATCTTTCCGGGGCCAACGGCCACGTCGGCCTGGTCGGCGCGCCGCAGTCGGGCAAGTCGACATTGCTGCGGACGTTGATGTTGTCGCTGGCCCTGACCCACACGCCGGACGAGGTCCAGTTCTACTGCCTCGACCTGGCCGGCGGCGGCCTGGTGTCCACGGCCGGCCTGCCGCACCTGGGCTCGGTGGCCACCCGGATGGAGCGCGATCGCGTGCTGCGCACGGTGGAGGAGCTGGCCCAGCTGCTGGAGCGCCGAGAGCAGGTCTTCACCTCGATGGGCATCGACTCGATGGTGGGCTACCGGTCGGGCCGGGCGTCGGGGGCGATCAAGGACCCCAACGGCGACGTGTTCCTGGTCGTGGACGGCTGGCAGACCCTGCGCTCGGATTTCGCCGACCTGGAGCCGCGGGTCACCGAGCTCGCCTCCCGCGGCCTGGCCTTCGGCGTGCACGTGGTGGTGGCCGCGAACAAGTGGTCGGAGATCCGACCGTCCATTCGGGACCTGCTGGGCACCAAGCTGGAGCTGCGGCTGGGCGACCCGATGGAGTCCGAGCTGGGCGCCAGGGTCGCGGCCCGGGTGCCGGAGCAGGCCGGCCGCGGCCTGACCAACACCAAGTTCCACTTCCTGGCCGGCCTGCCCCGCACGGACAGCTCGTCGGCCACCGACGACCTGACCACCGCGACCAAGGCGGCCTGCGAGGAGATCGCCACCTTCTGGACCGGCCAGCGCGCGCCCGAGGTGCGACTGCTGCCGGGCCGGCTGCCGATGGCGGACCTGCCGGCCCCGGAGGAGGCGCGGTTCTGCCTGGGCATCGACGAGCAGCGGCTGGCCCCGGTGTGGCACGACTTCGACCAGTCGCCGCACCTGTCGGTGTTCGGCGACAACGAGACCGGCAAGACCAACGTGCTGCGGCTGATCGCCCGCAACGTCATCAGCCGGTACCAGCCCGGCGAGGCCAAGATCCTGCTCGCCGACACCCGGCGCCAGCTGCACGAGGAGGTGCCGGAGGCCTATCGGGTGGGCTACGCCGTCGACCCGGACGCGCTGACCGACCTGATCGGCAACGCCGGGGCGTCGATGGCGCGGCGGATGCCCGGACCGGAGATCACCCCGGACCGACTGTCCAAACGGGACTGGTGGACCGGGCCGCAGCTGTTCGTGCTGGTCGACGACTACGACCTGTTCGTGTCCGGCGGCGGCATGGCCTCGCCGATGCAGCCCCTGATCCCGTTGCTGGCCCACGGATCGAGCATCGGGCTGCACGTGGTGATCGCGCGCAGCAGCTCCGGCGCGATGCGGGCGATGATGGACCCGCTGCTGCGCCGCATGTGGGAGCTGGGCAACCCGGGCGTGCTGCTGAGCTACCCCAAGGAAGAGGGCAAGTTCCTCGGCGAGGCCAAGCCGCGCACGCTGCCGCCGGGCCGCGCCCAGCTGGTGACCCGACGTGACATCCGCCTGCTCCAGACCGGAGCCGTGTGATGACAAGGACCGACATGAACAGCTCAGCACTTGCCGAACCGGGCCAGAACGTGGTTCCCGGTTCGGGTTCCGCCGACCAGTGCCGCGTCACCGTGCACGGCCCGGACGGCCGCGCCGACCTGGCCGTCCCCACCACGGCCACCATCGGCCTGCTGGTGCCGGTGGTGGTCCGGCACGTCACGCGCCAGTCCGAGGAGGGCCGGTCCTGGGTGCTTCAGCGCCTCGGTGAGTCGCCGCTGCCGTACGACGCCACGCCCGAGCTCGCCGATCTCCGCGACGGCGACGTGCTCTACCTGCGACCGGCTGAGGATCCGCTGCCGGAGCTGACCTACGACGATCTGGCCGACGGCATCGCCGAGTCCATCGCCGCCCGCGCCGATCGCTGGCAGACGCGGTCCACCCGGCGGGTTCTGCTGGGACTGACCGCGGTGGCCGCACTCGCACTGGGCGCGGTGGTGGCGCTGTCAGGCGGATCCATCGGACCATCATCTGTCTATTGTGGACTGATCGCGCTCGTGCTCGGGGGTGTCGCCGCCGCGATCGAGCGGTTCGTGGCCGACACCACGCTGTCGGTCGTGGCCGGCGCTGCCGCCTGCGGATTCGCCGGGCTGGCCGGTGTGCTGATTCCCCCCGGCCCGGCGACCCCGTCGAATCTGTTGTTCGCCGGGCTCGCAGCCGGCGTCGTCGCCGCGGCGCTGGGCTTCACCACCCCGCGTGCGACCGCCGTCTACGCGACGATCGGCGCGCTGAGCGCTGCGGTGGTCGGCGCCTCGGTGCTCATCTTGACCACAGTGCTGGACGTTCCGGGTGCGGTGAGCGTGGTCACGCTCGTGCTGTTCCTGCTTGGCGCGTTCGGGCCCCGGCTGGCCATCCGCTACGCGCAACTGCGAGCGCCGAACCTGCCCCGTACGGCCGAAGAACTTCAACAGAGCGTCGATCCCGAGCCGGCGTCGGTGCTCGCCGGACGCGTGGCGGTCGCGGACGGGCACCTGACCGCGATGATCCTCGCCAGCTCCGTCGCCGCCGTAGTCGACGCGGTGCTGCTCGTCCAAACGCCGGGTTGGCTCGGCGTCGTGCTACCACTGCTCGTCGGCGCCGTCGCGCTGCTGCGAGGGCGCTCCCTGCGATCGGTGTGGCAGCGTGGCGGGACGATCTGGGCGGGCGCACTCGTGTTGTCGATCGTGCTGGTGTCGTCAGTCACCTCTGCGTCGATGTTCGGACGGGTGGCCGCGCTGGTGATCCTGATGGCGGCCTGTCTCCTGCTGCTGTTCAGCGCCTGGCGGCAACCGACCGCGCGACTGCGTCCGATCTGGGGGCAGCTCGCGGACATGGCCGAGCTGTGGAGCGCGCTGGCCCTGCTTCCGTTGCTGCTCGTGCTCACCGGCACGTACACCTTTTTCCAGGCGTTGGGGGGCTGAGCCGCGATGCAGAGCCGACGCGACCATGTCCAGGCCTACCAGTTCGCCACCACCAGACTGGCCACCGCGCTGGTCACGGGCGAGGCCAGCACCTCGGAGCAGCCGATGCGCCGCTCGGGCATGGGCTTCGTTTTCGGCGCCGTCGTCGCGGCGCTGGTGTGCGGCGTCTTCGCGGTGATCGGACTCATCAGCCCCGGCGCGGCCACCGACTGGAAGTTGCCGGGATCGATCATCATCGAGAAGGAGACGGGAAACCGGTACCTGTTTCTCAACGGCACGCTGCTGCCGACGCTCAACACCACGTCGGCGATGCTCTACTACGCCGGCGGCAAGGCCCAGCCGGTCTTTCGAACCGTGTCAGAGGCTTCACTCGCGGGCGTCCCCCACGGCCGCGCGGTCGGCATCCCTGGCGCGCCGGACTCGTTGCCCGCGGCGAAGAACCTCCTGCCGGCCCGATGGGCCGTGTGCGTCGCACCGGAGCAGAGCGCGCCGTCGATGGTGGTTGACCTGGGCGGCGTCGGCACCGCGCCGATGCCCCCGGACGACAAGATGCTCGTCGTCACACCGGACGGCGCCGAGTACGTGCTGTGGCACGGCACTGCCTACGGCATTGCCTCCCGGACCGTGCAGGTCGCGCTCGGCCTGGGCGACGTGCAGGCGACGGTCGTGCCGCCGAGCTGGATCAAGACCGTCACATCGGGCGGTACGATCGACATCCCGGCGATCCCCGGCGCCGGCGGAGCCGGCCCGGTGATCGAGGGCCAGCCCATCACGATCGGTCAGCTGATCTCCACGGTCATCAACGGCCACACGCAGTACTACGTTCTGTTCGGGGACGGCGTCGCGCCGCTCAACGCCACCACGTTCGCGCTGCTGGCGGCTTTGGCGCCGGCGTCTCAGCTGCGGGGGATCAGCGCTGCCGCACTCGCCGGCCTGCCCGTGTCGGCGCAGAACGCGTTGTTGCGAGCCGTGCCCGACCTGGCCACCATGCCCCTCTACCGGGCCGGCCAGTCGGCGGTGTGCGCGCAGCAGTCCTCGTCCGGCAGCGTCGTCAGCCCGAGCACGCTGGTCACCGAGCAGCTGAGCGTGCCCACCGGCACGACCGTGAAAGTGCCCGCCGGCAAGGGAATGCTCGCTTCGGCGCCGGCCAGCGGCACCAGCACGGCCCAGGAGTACCTGATCACCGACGTGGGGGTGAAGTTCGCGCTGTCCAAGGAGGCGACCCAGGCGCTTCAGCTGCCGGACACGGTCGTGAGGGTGCCCGCACAGGTGCTCGCGGCCATCACGGCCGGCCCGAATCTGGTGACGGGACCTGCCGTGCTCGCCGCGAGTCCAGCGGGAGGGCAGTGACATGGCGCTCGGGTCAAAGCTGCTTGCGTGGGCCGGCGAGGTCAGCGGCGTGCTGCCGAAGGTCGTCTGCGTCGAAGCGGGGCACTCCCTGCTGGTTCATCTCGAACAACGACTGAGCCAGTCGGCGCTGACCTTCGCCCGGGCGATCGCCAAGGATCCCGACCACACCGTGGTGGTCATCGACGTGCCGACCGACGGGCCGGTCGCGCTGTGGCAGGCGATCGAGTCGATACTGCGCAAACGGCGCGGCAGCTTCCGGATCGTGCTGGGCGAGCACACGCGCGAGACGGCGATGATGACCGCCCAGTGGCTGGCCGAACGCCTTGGGCGGGCGGTGGTGGTGCCCGACGGCGACGTCGTGATGGGCGCGGGCGGCACGTTGTTCAGCCCGCCGCTCGGCGGAGCCGGCTGGTTCCGCTTCGAGAAGGCGTTCCCACCGAGGCGTGAGGCGCGCCGCTTTCCCGAGCCCGCCTGGGTTTTCGCTGGTGTGGAGCACATCTGGCGGCCGGGGCCGGTCAGCCTGGTCGAGCCGCTGCCCGCGGGAGTGTGGGTGCGGGCCGCCGACTCCCCGGACGACAGCCGGCCCCTGCTGGTCTCGAGCCTGCCCACGGATCGTGAGCTGCTGACGGTCGTGCTCGGCGCGCCGCGGGCCCGGCCGGTGCCGTTGGCGGAAATCGCCCAGTTCTGCCGTTCGGTGCCGCCGGAGAGCCGCGACCGGCTGCGTTTCCTCCAGTACGGCCCGGTGGCCGCGCCACGGCCGTCGGTGGGACAGGCGCTCGCCGACCACCTGGGCCTGCCGGTGACGTGCTACGGCGGTGCGCCGACGGCGGAAGGCGACCTGCGGGTCATCGGCCTCGACGGCCGGCCGGGCTGGCGCTCCTTCGCCCGCGAGCTGCAGTACCGGCCCCGGATCGCCGGTGGGGGCCGAATCCTGCCACCGGAGGTGGTGGCCTGCGACAGCCCGGTGCCGGGCGCGGCGGAGATGTCGCCGGGTGTGTTCTGGTACTCGTCGGACGCCGTGGTCGAGGTCGTCCAGAGTGGACTGTGGATGCGCCCGCCGTCGGTCCCCGTCGAGGCCGACATGGTGCGGTCGGCCCCGGTCGATCCCACCCACGGCAACGTCGTCTTCGACACGGGGAGCCCGGGCAGCGCCGACCGGATGCAGACACTGGCCCGCGAGTTGGTCCACCTACTCGATCCCGCGGTCCGCCGCATGTTCCGGGTGCTGCCGGCCGACGCCGTGGTGGCGGCCGGGCGCCGTGTCGCCGCGACGAGCACTGCGAATGCCGCCACGATCCAGAGTCGGCCCAACCCGTCGACGAACACGCCGCTGTTGCCGGGGCGGAGCATGGTCGACACCCGCAAGGAAGTCGCCGCGCCCGCCCCGCCCCGACACGTCGTTCCGCTGCAAGCCGCGGCCGCACCGGCAATGCCGCCGCTGGTGGTGGATGTGGCCACACCTCCCCAGCCCGCGCTGGCGGCGGAGCGAACCACGGTCATCTCGGCCGCGACCATCGCGGCGGCCGCTCCCACACCGCCCGTGACCCCGTTCGACGACGATGCCCCGGGCACCGAGATACTCCGCACGCCGCCACCGGTCAACGAAGACGTTGTGGCACCGGCTCTGCCGGCCGGACTGCGACTGGAATCGCCGGCACCCGGGCTGGAGGCCGGGCGCGACGCGGCACGCGAGGTGGCGCCGGCAGTCGTGGCTGCACAGGTGGTGGCCGAACCCGTGGCAGTGCCGGCGAATCCGGTGCCCACAGGCAACATTCGGCTGGCCTTCGCGGCACAGCCCGTGCCGGCGGCGGCCGCGAGCGCCGTGCCGCCGACTCGAGGTCTTGCCGAGGAGCGGGCCTGGTTGCGCAAAGCGCTCAACGACCAGTACGACGTGGCCGCCAGCACGGTGTCCCGCATGCTGTCCGAGGTGCCCGGCCTGCGCGTGGGAATGGAAGCCGACGAGGTGCTGGCCGACCTGGTCGCGGTGCGGCTCTACCTGACCGGCGACACCGAGAGCGTGGACCGCGCGGTGCGCGGCGCGACGCCTGGGCCGCACGTGCCGATGGCGCGTTGTGTGTCCTCCGGGCTGCGGCGACTGCCGTCCTTCCGTGGCGCGACCCAGCTGTGGGCGGCCGCCGGACCGTCCGAACTGGACTGGTACCGCGATCGCGCGCTGGTCAGCGAGTGGGCTTTCCTCACGGCGTCCACATCCAGCCGGCCGCCACGGGAGGGCGAGATCGAGTTCCGGATCTGGGCCATGACCGCTCGCCGGACCCAGCTGATCGACGCCCGGGTGGCCGACCGCGTGCTGTTCGTGCCGGGCACCGGCTTCAAGGTGCTGGACGTGCGTGACGAGCCCACTCCGGTGGTGCTGCTGCGGGAGCTGTCCAGCGCCGAGATCGGTGAGGACGGCCAGGTCAACGCCGGTCGTAGCATGTTCGACGACCTCGCGCTGAACGGACTGGACCAGGCCGCCCAGGAGTGGGCCGCACGGCCGGACACGACCGCGCCGCGGCTCACCGCGACCGCCCCGCCCGGGCTGGTTTCCCTCGCTTCGGAGAGGACAAGCGCATGACTCGCCAGGTCCTGCAGGTGCCGGGCGCGTTCCGGACCATCTCCGAGGCGCTGGCTCGGGCGCGCGACGGCTCGGTGATCAACGTAGCCGCCGGTCGGTACGAGGAGACGCTGACGATCACCCGAGTGGTCAGCATCAGTGCGGAGCGCGGTCCGGGCACGGTCCAGTTGCATTCCGCCACCGGCAGCACGGTCGTCGTCGCCGGCGGTGCGGTGCAGCTGTCCGGTTTGGACATCAGCGGTGACGATGCCGAGCTGCCCGTGCTGGACGTCCGGCACGGCGAGGCGGCACTGGACAACTGCCGGGTCAGTGGCGCGGCGTGGACCGCCGTGCTGGCCAGGAATTCCAGTGTGCTGGCCACCCGGCAGTGCCGGGTGGAGAACCTGTCGGGTGCGGGCATCGTCGTCACGTCTCCAGGTGGCAGCTCTGTTGAGGAGACCACGATCGCCGAGGTCGGCTCGTCGGCGATGGTGGTCGCCGAGCAGGGCCGGGTGCAGGTCCGCGGTTGCCTGTTCGACCATGTGAAGGGCAATGGGCTGTGTGTCAACGGTTCCGCCGTCGGCCGGATGGAGGACACCAAGATCGTCGGTACCGGCAAGCCGGCCATCGTGATCGAGCAGGACGGCCGGGCCGAGCTGACCCGGGTGGAGGTTCGTGACAGCACCAGCCTGGACGCCTACCTCACCAGCACCGGCACGGTTGTGGTGGCCGACTGCACGTTCGTCGGTTCCGGTGGCCAGTCAGTGCATGTGGCCAACGGCGTGCGGCCGACCTTGAGCGGTTGCACGTTCAGCGACGTGGCTCGGCAAGCCGTGCACGTGACCGGTGGGGCCAGGCCGCGGATCGAGAACTGCACCATCACGGAGAGCCCGATCGGCCTGCTGGTCGACGCCGGCGCCGAGCCGATAGTCACGAACCTGACTGTCACGAAGGCTGAACAGGTGGCTGTTTTGGCCACTGGCGGGGGAAAGCCCCGTATCGACGGGCTGACCGTCACCGACGGCGGAGTCCGGGTGGTCGACTCCACAATCAGCCTTTCCGACGCCACGCTCACCGCCGACAGCGGCAACCTGCTGACCCTCGAAGGGACCTCGGCCGGACGGGTGCACGACATTCGGGTGCGGACCGCGGTGGAGGCGAAGCTGGTTCTGGCGGGCACGACGAAGGCCAGCTTCTCCTCGGTGATGTCGACGGGATGCTCGATCGAGATCGGCGCGGGCTGCCAGCTTTCCCTTGACGGCAGCGAGGTGCAGGATGTCAAGGGCGCTGGCATCGTCGTCGCCGACGGCGGCACGTTGCGGGCCACCCGCTGCCGTGTGCACCACAACTCCGGGCCGGGCATCGATGTCCGTGGCAGCGGAGTGTCCGAACTGGACGACTGCGAGATCTTCGACAACGAGGGCACTGTGCCGAGTGCCCGCCCCACGCCGGCGCCGGCGCCCCCAACGTCGGCGCCGGCACCCAGCCCGCGGACGACGGCCGGCGGCGAATCGGCGGAGCCAGCGCCCGAACCGGTGCAGCAGCATGGTGATGGCCCGTTGGCCGAGCTGCACAGCCTGGTCGGCCTGGACTCGGTGAAGGCCGAGGTCACCGGTCTGATCAACCTGAACCGGATGGCTCAGCGGCGTGAGCAGTTGGGTCTGCCGATGCCGTCGGTGAGCCGGCACCTGGTCTTCGCGGGCCCACCCGGCACCGGTAAGACCACGGTCGCCCGCCTGTACGGCTCGGTGTTGGCGGAGTTGGGCATTCTCCGGGAAGGCCACATGATCGAGGTGGCGCGGGCCGACCTGGTCGCCCAGTACATCGGCGCGACCGCGATCAAGACCACCGAGGTGTTCGAGAAGGCCCTGGGCGGCGTGCTGTTCATCGACGAGGCGTACACGCTGACCAGCCAGTCCGGCGGCTCCGGGCCGGACTTCGGCCAGGAGGCCGTGGACACGGTGATGAAGCTGATGGAGGACCACCGGTCCGACATCGTGGTCATCGTGGCCGGCTACACCGACCAGATGGAGCAGTTCCTGGCCTCCAACCCCGGTATGGCCTCCCGGTTCACCAAGACCGTGGAATTCCCCAACTACACGGTCGACGAGCTGGTGACCATCGTGCGGGGGATGGCGGCCAAGCACTACTACGAGCTCGACGACGACGTGCTCAACGCGCTGCACCGGTTCTTCGACAAGACGCCCAAGGGCAAGACCTTCGGCAACGGCCGCGTGGCGCGGCAGCTGTTCGAGTCGATGATCTCCACCCAGGCCTCGCGGTTGGCGATGACCGGCGGCGCGGACAACGAGCTGTCCCGCTTCGCCGTCAGCGACGTGCCGCTGGCCGAGGGCGACGACGGCTCGGACACGCCCGAGGACAACCTGCCGCCCGGGCCGAGCGCCCGCCGACTGTCCACTTTGGTCGGTCAGACGGCGGTCAAGGAGGCCCTGCTGGCCCGGCTGACCGGTCTGCTGGCGCTGAGCCGGCGTCGGCAGCCGCTCGGCGGACTGGCCAACCTGGTGCTGGACGGCCCGTTGGACACCGGCCGCCGTACCGTGGCCCGGCTGTTCACCCGCTCGCTTTCCGAGCTCGGGCTGCTGGCTTCCGGTGTGGTCACGGAACTTCCGCTGTCCGCGGTGCCGTGCAGGTTCGACGGCCAAGCCGAGACTCGACTTCGGGCCGTGGTCGAGGCCGCGGCCGGCGGAGCGCTGCTGGTGGACATCGATCTGCCGTTCCTGCGGCGCTCGGACACCGAGAAGACCCGCGTGGTCGCGGCCGTGCGTGCTGTGCTCGCTGCGGCCCCGGCGGAACTCGTGCTGCTGCTGTCCGGGCAGCAGCAGCTGATCAGCGCATTGCTCGGCGGCCGGTCCGAACTGGCCGGTCGTTTCGCCGAGCACGTGCGCTTCACCGACTACTCGCCGGCCGAGAAGTCCGAACTGGTCCACCGCTGGTGGGCCGAGAACGGCTGGCAGGCGGGGGAAGGCGTCGTGGCGGCGTTGGCGGCCGGGGCAACGGCCGGCGGCGTGCGCGAGGCGCACCGGTTCGCGGCGGCGGCCGCCGCGAACACCACCTCAAGGACGGTCACCACGGCCGACCTCGACGGCGCCGCGCCGTCGACCGAGGAACGCAAGGCGGTGCCCGTGCCGGCCTGAAGCGGCACGGACGACCGAGACAACCCCACGTGGTGACCGAGCGCACCACCGAACCATGAGGAGCTGACATGACCACTTCCGGTGTTGATCTCGCCGGCCTGCTCAAGACCGCGCAGGGTCAGGAACAGGCCCTGCAGGACGGCATGACGCAGCTGAACACCGCGGTGCAGCATGCCGAGTCGCTGGCCTCCGGCTGGCGGGGCGAGGCGTCCCAGGCTTTCCAGCAGGCGCTCAGCCAGTTCAACGAAAACGGCCAGGCCGTGCTCAAGGCGTTGCAGGAGATGCACAACGCCATGATGGGCACCCACGACGTGTTCTCCCAGACCCACCAGAACACCGTCGACCTGGCCAACCAGGCCAACAACCTGCTCTCCCAGCAGCCCGGCCTGCCCGGCTTCTGACCCTCACCCCGTCCTCGGCGCGAACGAAGGAGAGAACACGATGAGCACCTATTCCGTGCAGTTCGGCACCATGCAGGAGGCGTCGCAGGGCCTGCAGGCTGTCTACCAGCGCCTCACCCAGATCGGCGAGGACCTGCAGCAGCAGGTCCAGGCGGGCACGATCGAGTTCGAGGGCAACACGAAGAACGACTTCATGCTGGCCCAACAGAAGTACGAGCAGGCGCACGGCCAGCTGTCCCAGTCGCTGAGCGCGGCGACCGGCGTGCTCAACCACATCGACGAGAGCTACACCGGGGCCGAGAACCGCGGATCCCAGCTGTGGAACCGCTAGCCGCATGGAGGTGACACATGGCTGAGAAAATTGGTCGCGGCGCCAACAACGCCGCGAACTATGAGGATCCGGGCCCAGTGCAGCAGTGGGATCCTAACAATGTCACGCCCGACAACAATGGTGGCCCGCAACTCCCCGTGGGGTCGCCGCCGATCGTGCCGCCGCATGTTCCGTCGAACAGTGGCGACGGCTCGGAGACGTCGGTCGACACCGCGTCGATGAAGCTGTACGCGCAGAACATCATGCAGCTGGTGCCCTCGCTCAACAGCGCGCTGTCGATGCTGGAGAACATGAAGCCGGTAGCCGCCGGCGGGTTCTACCAGGGCAGCGCCATGCGCAGCCTGCTCACCGGGAACTCCGGCGAGGGCATGATGCAGAGCGGCTTCGAGACAGTCCTGAAGAAGCTGATGAAGGCGCTGACCGACGTCCACGACGCGATGCTGAAGCTGGCCACGGACTATGACTCGACCGAGGAACAGAACAAGATCGACCTGACCACGCTGAACCGGGTGATGTCCGACGTCACCACGGACATCAACGCGGTCGGCTCGGCGGGCACGAAGTTCGGCTCCGGCCAGTAACCGCTGGTGTCGCACGGTCGCGTGCGTGCTCGCGCAGGCGGCCGTGCCACCAGTGATTTCCCTGTCACATAAAGGTTGTCGGTGAAGGAGGAGGTGGGCAGAAGATGGGCGACGAGGCAACGGACAGCGGTAACAACCCGAATTTCGGCACCGGCAACGACGGCGCGGTCATCAGCAAGTACAAGGGCAGCGGGGCGCCCGACGACTTCGGCTCCTGGAGCTGGAAACAGATCGAGGCGGCGATCACTGGCATCGCGGCCGCGCACTCCGGTGACACGCAGGGCTTTCAGGACGCCCAGCTGGTGTCTGACCCGCAGACGCTCTACGAGGCGGCGAACACGCTCGAGTACGTCAAGCAGACGCTGCAGATGGTGCACACCAGCATCTCCGAGCAGACCGACGCGCTGGCCAACGGGGACCACGCGCCGTGGAAGGGGCCGGCGTCGCAGGCGTTCCGCCTGATGATGGACACGCTGGCCCAGAACGTCAAGGCGAACGCCCAGGTCCTGATGGGCGACGTCAGCGCGGACGACATCCCGAACCAGGTCAACCACAACGGCCAGCAGCTCGCTACGGCGATCAAGACCATCCACGACATCGACATCTGGTACGCCAACGAGGCCGTCAAGCAGGGGGCGTCCGTGGTCAACGGCCTCGTCATGGTGCACGAGAAGCCGAAGATCGTGGAGATGATGACGCACGACATGCGGCAGGTCATCACCACTCTGTCCAGCCACTACACGGTGACCAACGACGGCTTCACCCCACCGAACACCACCGACCCCAACGGGCCCACCGACGACACCGGCGCCGCCAACTATCCGTACGGTGTCACCGGCGACCCCTACGGTGGCGGCGATCCCTACGGCGGCGGCAATCCGTACGGCGACAGCACCAACATCCCGCCACCGGCGGATTCCCTCACTGATATGTCGACTGGTGGCAACGGCAGCGGTGATCCGACGGCTTTCCCGACGGACCTGGCTCTGGGTGGCAATGGCAGCGGTGATTCGACTGCTCTGCCGACCGATCTGCCGACCGGTGTCAACGGCCCCGGCGATCCGACCGCCTTCCCCACCGACCCGGCCTTGGGCGGCAACAGTGTCGACGGTCTCGGTGGCGCCAATGACCTCGCGCCGCCTTCGGTCAGTCCGTTCCCCGGCACCAGTGACCCGGGTGCCGGCGGCCCCAGCGCTTTTGTGCCGCCGGCGATCACGCCGTTCCGGACCAGTGACAGCGGCAGCTCGCCGAGCAGCCTTGACAGCCTTGCAAGTCCCGACAGCTTGCTCAGCGACAGCAATCCGTTCGACGACACCAGCGGCCTGGACACCAGTGGCCTGGACACGACGGGGCTGGACACGACCGGCTCCGGCGGCGCGGACGACCTTGCCCCACCCGTGGAGTCCTTCCCCGGTGGCGGCGGCGCGGACGGGCTCGGCGGTCCGAGCGCCGACGGCACACTCGACAGCGGGCTCGGCCTCAACGACCTGGAGACCTCGGCGCCGCCCGAGGTGGCCGGATTCCCCGGTGCGCCCGACGGCGTGCCGGTCAGCGACGGCGGGCTGAGCACTACGACCAACCAGCCGACGGGCGGCATGCCGATGATGCCGCCGGGCATGGGCGGCATGGGTGCCGGAGGCCAGCCCAGGGGCGACGACCGGTCCGACACCAGCGGTCTGCTGGCGCCCACGCCGTTCCCCGACGATCTCAGCCTCGGCGGCCCCGGACCGTCCGGCGTGCTCGACAGCACCAACGGCACGACCGGTGGTTTTGGCGGTCTGACCGGGCTTGAGGACGAGCCGGCCGCCCCGCCCGCCGTCACCGACCTCGTCGATCCGGCTGTGCCCAGTGGGTCGCAGCAGGTTCCGGCCGGCCAGCCGATGGGCGGCATGCCGATGATGCCGCCGGGTATGGGCGGGGGCAACCAGCCTAACCTTTTCGAGAAGTCCGACACGAGCGGTCTGCTGATGCCGGAGTCGTTTCCCGATGGAGATCCGCTCGGTCTGCCGGCCGACGGTGTGCTGGACACCGGCGGTGTTCCCAGTGGATCGCCGGTGGGTCTGGAGGCCCTGGCCGCCGCCCCGGCCACACTGCCATCCCCTCAGGACCCGACGTCCGAGGCGCCCGGCCCGATGACTCCGGCGCATGAGCCGTGGACCGACAACGCCGTCGCGCCGTCGCACTCGCCGATCCCGCCGTCGCGGCCGGACCGGATCGCCGTGGTGCGCGACGGCGACGAGGACTTCGGCGCGTGGGACGTCACGAATTCGACCTCCTCCGGGCTGCCGTGGGCGCTCGCCCGCCACCACGGTTCGGACGCCATCGACCCGTCGCCCCCGGCCGAACAGCAGATGGCGACCTGGCGTCCTGACAAAGGCCTGCCCGGCACGCAGATCCCGAGCGTGCCACCCGAGGTGCGCAGCTCGTTCGGCGCGCCCGACCCGGCGCCCGAGCCCGCCGCGGAGCAGCCTGTCGAGATCGACGCCGTCGAGCCGGCCGAGCGTACCTTCGCCGACCTGCTCGACCGCCGGTCCGACCAGTGGGAATCCCGTGGTTCCGACCTGCCCGGCGTGCTCGGCTGACCGCCACGACCCAGTGAGAGGTGCCTGACCATGTCCTCGCCGTACGACGAGTCCATCAAGGAGCTGATGGGCGAGTTCCATCAACAGTTGGATCAGCTCAACGAGACCAACCAACGGATGCAGGAGATCACTGCCACCGCGACATCGCCGCGCAAGTCGGTGTCGATCACGGTCGGCGCGCAGGGCCGGTTGGTCGAATTCAAGTTTCCGAACGATGCGTACAAGCGCATGGCGCCGGTGGAGTTGGCCAACGTGATCACCGAGACCTTCACCGCAGCGCAGCAGCAGGTGCAGGCGCAGCTGATGGAGCTGATGCAGGCCAACGTCCCCGCTGGCTTCGACCTCTCCGCTCTGTACGGCCCTGACGCCGACATCGGCAAGGTGTTGCCCCGCGAGCCGATCATGCCCGACGCCGTCCGCGCGTACATCGAGGACGGTCAGTAGTCCGTCCCGCACCACTCGGAGGTTTCCATGGCGGGCAACAGTTTCGAGGTCAACCCCGACGGGCTGGTCGCCCCCGCGGCGAACATGCGGGAGCTCGGTTCCCGCCTGGACGCGCTGCTCAAGCACATGCAGTCCAGTTTGGACGGGCTGGGGCAGCCGTGGGGCGAGGACAAGAGCGGCAAGCAATTCCTCAAGCAGTACAACCCCGCGCGAGAGCAGGTGCTGGAGGGTCTGCAGTCGATGGCCGAGTCCGTCTTCGGCGTCGCCGACGGTATCGACACCATGCGCAAGGGATTCGAAAAGACCGAGCAGGACATCGTCGAGGCCTCGAACCGCCTGGCCCTCGATCCCGAGGGCACCGCGCTGCGCCCCCGCGTCGGCACCGTGAGCTCGAACGACACTCCGGGCGAGCCAGCGGCCTTCACGCTACGAGAAGGCACGGCGTTGTCGCCGTTGTTGCCGGAGGTGCCGGCGAGTGATGTGGTGCCGGGTGAGCCGGTGGTGTTCACGTCGCGGGAGGGTACGGCGTTGTCGCCGTTGTTGCCGGAGGTGCCGGCAAACGGTGATGTGCAGTGGGTTCCTGGTGGTGGCTCGGATGTTCCCGGCGAGCCGATGGCCTTCATGCCGCGCGGAGGGGAGCCGTTGACTCCGCAGACGCCTGCTGTGCCGGCGGACGGTGATGTGCAGTGGGTGCCCGGCAATGGCTCGGACGTGCCGGGTGAGCCGTTGGCGTTCACGCTGCGGGAGGGTACGGCGTTGTCGCCGTTGTTGCCGGAGGTGCCGGCGAGTGATGTGGTGCCGGGTGAGCCGATGGCCTTCATTCCGAGGGAGGGCACGGCTCTGATGCCGACGACGCCGGAGGTTCCGGCGAACGGTGATGTGCCGGTTGAGCCGGTGGCGTTTCTGCCGCGCGGCGGGGAGCTGGTGACGCCGCAGACGCCGAGCGTGCCGGCGGACGAGTGACGACCGGTACGTACTAGACACGGAGGGCCGGCGATGAGTCTTCAGATTCCCCCGGATCTCGATTGGCTGGTGAAGATCACCGCTGGTCAGGGGTGGCCGAAGGGTGACGAGGACAGGATGCGGGCCCTCGGTCGTGAGTGGAAGGCGTTCGCCGGGCAGCTCAGTGGTGTCACTGGTGAGTTCGAGCCGGTGTTCCGGCAGGTGATGGACAACATCAGCGGGCAGCCGGCTGAGCAGTTCGGGAAGTTTGTCACGCAGATGCATCAGCAGTTGCCGGCGTTGGGCGAGGCCGGGGAGCAGTTGGCGGAGCTGTCTTCGAAGACGGCGCAGCAGTTGGAGTATTCCAAGTACATGATCATCGCGCAGTCGGCGTTGCTGGCGGCGGAGATCGCGTGGTGTGTGGCGAATGCGCCGTTGACGGCTGGTGGCACGATGGCGTTGGTCCCGGGGCTGATCGCGGCCAGTCGGTTGACTGTGATGCAGATCTTGAAGCGGTTGGCGATGGCGGTGTTGTTCGGTGTGGTCTCGCAGTTCGGGTTGGACGTCGCGGTGCAGGCGATTATGGCGATCAAGGCCAAGCTCAAGGGTGATGATTTCTCGTGGAATTGGCAGAACACCCTTGGCATGGTTGAGATGGGCGCGATCGGTGGCGCGATCGGCGGGGGTCTGCATTTGGGTATGAACAAGCTGCGGCCGGAGGGTTTCGGGGACACGTTCTCGGGCATGATGATCAATGGCGGCGTTACCGGGGTGACCGTCACGGGTATCAGCAACGTGATGAACAAGGATGACGGCAGTCTGGGGTATGGTCTCACGTCGGGCCTGGCGGGCGCGATCGGTTCTGGGGGTGGGCGGCGCGGTCATGGCGGTGGTGTGCCGAAGATGGGTGAGATCCATGTCGGTGATGTTGACAAGGTCCACTTCGATGCCTCGGACCTCAGCCAGGACGTGCCGCCGCCGTACGACCTTGGCGAGGGGTCGAAATCCGATTCGGCTACGCCGCCCCCGTATCAGCGTGGTGATTACGAGGGTCTTCCCGGGCTGGACGGCGCCCCGAATCAGATGCCGACGCCGCGGCCGGCGGGTGTCGGAGACTCGGGCGAGGGCAGGGGAGATCCGTTCGCCACGAACCTCAGGCCGGCCGGCGATCGCAGCGGCATGCCGGTGGGGTCGCCGCCGGGGCTGTCGAGCAGCCGGCCGGGCGACGCGTCTACGCCCGGTGTGCATGGGGAGGCACCGCGTCCGCAGACGGAGCAAGAGGCTCCGACTCCGGCAAGGGGGTCGATGCCGATACCGCAAGCACATTCCCCTCTGCGGCAGGGAGCTTCGAATCCCGCGCGGTTGCCGGCGCCGGGTGAGCAGCCCCATCCCTTGTCCCATCAAGACGTTCAGTCGCCGGCACGGATATCGATGCCGACCGCGCAGCCCCATCTCGTGGCCCACCAGGACGTTTCTGCCCCGACACGGACGTCGACGACGACGGAACAACCCCTTCCTGTGTCCCACCAAGACGCTCCGGCGTCGGCTGGGCACCTTGGTCAGCCGATCGAGCGCGGCGGTCACCTACCCGTCGAGCAGTCCCACACCCCGGCGCACCAAGACGTGTCGACGCGGCCGGATGGCCTGCCCGTTGGCCAACCCGTTCCGACACCTTCGGAGACACATCACGGCGCCGCGCCGGACCGCCCGTCTGCCAACGACTCCCGCAACGCGATCGGCGGTGACAAGCAGACCGCCGCACCGGCCCCCACGCGGACCACCACGCAGCAGCCGACATCCTTGCCGACGCACGGCGGTGGGGAAAGGCCGCCGGCGTTCACCACGGCCGACGCGCCGAGGATCACCACGGATCGCGGCGCGCCGGGCGTCCACGAGCCGCTGCCACCAAGGGAATCGGTGGCCCGGTCGAACGAGCCGCAGTTGCCGCCCACGAGCCACGACGTCAGCACTCGACCCGAAGACCGCGTGCCGGTCGGCGATCATCGACCCGCGAAGGCGATTGACCAGCTCGACCTACGGCTCGGCGCATCCGGCGAGCTCGTCGGCCAGGCCGGCCATTATCTGCCGAAGCTGCCGTCGGAGAAGGTGCTCGGCAAGATGCGTCCGGAGCAGCGGGACCAGCTTGTGCAGCGGCACGAGGAGCGCAAACAGGAGTTCGAGAGGCTGACCGCGGACGTCGTCAAGCTGAGCGCCGAGGACGAAGTTCTGCCGGCCCGTGGCGGAGCCGACGAGTTCCGCCTGGCGAGCATGGGCCCCGACCTCACGGACGATGTCCACAGCGAGACTGAAGGTCTCAGGGACGACCATCGACAGGTGCCGCACGGGGGCAGGACCGACGCCGATGCCCCGGCGCAGCGGCAGTTCCGCGAACATCATGACCAGGACCTCGCCGCGGATGTCGCGAAGTTCGGCGAGGTGCAGGGGCCCGCGGAGCACCGGCCCGCGCCGGCTCCGTCAAGGTCGCCCCACGAGCCCTACGGGTCCGTGACCGAGCTCCTACACGATCTACGCGAGGATTCCGCCGGTCATCCGGCGGCCGCGGAGCATTCGCCGCTGCTCGGCCCGGACCTGTTCGGTCTGTACCAGGCGCCGGCCGCGCCGCATTTCCTGGCGGGCCATGACTATCGCGGCCTGACGGCCGCGAAGTCGGTGTCGTTCTTGGACCTGCTCGACATGTCCAAGAAATACCAGTTGGCCCATGAGCACATGGACCCGAACGGCGGCCTGTTCGACGATTACGCGGAATGGACGATCGACCACGAGCGGTCGGATGACAAGCTGGCCGCGTGGGCTCCGGGCGATGTTCCGCCGCTGGAGAAGACGACGTCGACGCCGTTGTTGCTGCACGCGATCTGGTTGGGCAGTCCACTGCGGGACGCCGGCACGATGTCGGCGTTCCGGCACAACTTCGGCGACGCCGGCCAGCGGCTGGGCGAGTCGATGGTGCCGGTGCTGTGGACCGATGTGCCGCGGTCGACGTTCGAGGAAGCGCGGGCGACGCCGCCGTCGGCGGACGGATCTCCCGATCCGCTGGCGGACGTCCGGGAGATGGACCAGTGGGCCACCGATCACAACATCCGGCTGGTCAACGTGAACGAGGTGTTCAACCGCGAGCACCCGATGCAGTTGCAGGAGTTCTACAACTCCGAGATGCACAAGAAGATCGGTCCGGGCTACGCGGCGGCGAGCGACATTCTCCGCATCGAGATCATGCACCGCTTCGGCGGCATGTACTCCGACGGTGACAATGTCATCCATGGTGTGGATGACGTGTACGTGACGGCCGAGTCCGACAAGGGCTTCGCGGTCAATAAAACGGTTAACGCGACCGGCAACTCGGCGTTCGTCATGTCGAAAGGACACCCGTTCGCCCAGGCCTACCTCGACCAACTGCGCGAGAACTACGGCAAGAGTCAGGAAGAGACGATGCCTCAGGGCATCAACAGCCTCGGACAGGACTTCTTCGACACGCAGCTGGGCAGAGAGCGCCGCAACTCGGTGACGATACGGACGGGGCCGGTAGCCCAGGACTTGGTCGCGAGACGCATCGGCTACCGAAATCAGACCAAACTGCCGGGCATTGGCCACATCACCACGAACAGTGACATGAGTTGGATGAAGCCGCCGCCAGCGGGAGCGTCCGGGCCACCCCTGCGCAGCCGGGCCGACACTCTGAATCTGACCAAGAGTGTTGTGCAGACCCTCGTGCGCAGCCTGCACAACCGGGACGGCGATCTGCACCTGACCGCCATCGAGCCGGCAGTGCGTAAACACTCGGATCCTGATTTGGTATGGCATGCTGCGTTGTCCTACGTCGCGTCGCACCCCGAATTGTCGGGCATGATCCGGACTGTGACCGACACCCGCATAATCGACGGTGAATCGCACCATGTCGTGTTGCCGGACTCGGTGCGGTCCTTTCTGCGAGTTTCCGCCGACGAAGGAAAGGGGCACCTCGGTGAGACGCAGCGCCCAGTCGCTGTGCAGCGTCGCGAGCCGGCCCCCGCACCGCCGGTGAGCGGTGACACCCACGCGTTGGCGCCGGCTAAGGGCACGCCCTGGGCGGAACTGCCCTGGGCGGATTTGCGAGGCGATGCACCGGTCGCGCATGTCGACACCGAGCGGTTCGATCCGAGCGTGCGCGGCGACGCGCGCAGTCGCAATGGGATTCTGGACGGTTGGTCGACGAAGATCGCCTATGAGTCGCGGCGCATGGAGTTTGCCGAGGGTGAGTGGGTTCGTGAGTTCACGGTTCGCTTGGACACCAGGGCCGACGGTGTCACTGACAGCGATGTGCGCGCCGTTCAGGACCGTGTGGTGGCGTCGATCGATGATCACCTGAACAACCGTTACCGGTTCGAGAACGGTGACCGGTTCCACTTGCGGGTGGAGTTCGGTGGTGACGGACCTCGGCACGGCAGCGTGACGGTACATGGCGGAGAGGGCAGTGATCAGGCTCGATGGTCGACCAGGGCCGCGGATTCGGTGTTGGTGCACGAGGTGCTGCACAACCTCGGCCTGCGGGACGAGTATCAGGACGAGAACGCGATTTTCCGGGCGAATATCGATAACCACGCGGTGCGTGGCGCGATGGGTGGCGAGGCGTGGACCAAGCCGCCGTCGCTGACCCCCGATCATCTGCGGCAGATTCTGGAAGTGAGCGCTGCCAGCGCGGTGCAGCATGATCGTCCGCTGGCGGGCGGTCATTCCGGTCCTGAGATCGGACGACGTGCTGCGGAGAACCCCTGGACGACCACGGATCGCGGGGCTCCGGTGGCCGAGCGCCGGCCGGCGCCGGCGCAGGGTGATGATGGGCAGGCTGGGCCGTCGCATCGCCCGGCGCCGGCGCCCTCACGAAGCCAGGACTCCGACGTCTCCATGTCGGAAGGCAGCTCCGACGAGAGCTTCCACCACGAGAGCGTGCGGGCGCATGATTGGGGTCTTGGAGAGCAGCATCCGCATGCCGATAGTGCCGCGACAGGTCATCCCGTGCGGACCGACGCACGAATCCCCAAGGGCCATGACGTCGCCGGGGTGCGGGCCGCGCCGGGGCCGTCCGTGGACCAGCATGGCCTTGGCCCGGCCAGCCGCCGCGGGGCGAACCAGGTCAGCGATGCGCGGGTGAATCACTGGATCGCTGCAAACGCTCCTGATGTCACGGTGGTCCGTGACGCCGCGCGCACGTTGCTGGACTGGCGCGGCGTGCCGCCGGAGCTGTTCGACCGCGAGATCACTGAGGCGGCGCTGACGGAGGGATTCCCCGTCGCCCTACACAATCCCGAGGGCCAGACCATTGCCCTCGGTGGGCAGGGCTTGCAGCTGAAGATCGTCGCCATCAAAGCGCTGGACGGCCCTGGGGGAGTCACGACCGGCGCCGAGGAGACCCGTCGGCACGAGACGGACGCCGACACACGGGAAGTCACCGAAGTGGCCACGCGCACCCAGAGCGACCTCTCGGCGCTGCTCAAAGCACCGACGCCCGCGGTCACGGTGACCGGGCGCGTGCTGCCCAGCTCGACCGAGTCGCGCCGCTCGCACCGGCACGTCCAATCAGATTCCACCGAGCTCAGGCATTTCGTGGAGCGAACTGTCGACAGCTATCGGGTGTCCTACGAGGTCCGCCGCACCGGCCACGACCGCGCCGTCGTGGTGGCGATGGACATGCAGCTGTCCGCGCCGAAGCATGCCGAGGGAAGCGGCGGGCGGAATCTGGACTATCCGAGGCGGTCCGAGGCAGCCACTGCCGACGAGCGCGCGCAGCAGTACAAGGACATCGCGGACGCGATCAACTCGATCGAGCACGCCGAGCTCGACACCACCGCGATCACCGACGCGGTCGTCCGGGACATCGGGGAGTTCCGGACCCGGGACGAGCGCACGCGGTTCGAGCAGTGGTTGCGCGGCCTCGGCGAGAAGGACCGGGCGCAGGCGCTGTTCGGCGAGGACACCGTGCGCGAGACCTTCGCGTTCAAGGGGCCGTTGGGCACCACGTCCCGCAAGGAAGTGCTGATCAGGCTGCGGCCGCAGGAACAGGCGGGCGGCAGCGAGACCCCGCAGCTGATGGCGAATTTCCTCGGCCGGGGCGAAGTGGCCATCACGCACACCCAGACCAGCACGACCAGCGAATCGGTGGCGCGCAGCGGCAGCCACGGCGTCGGCGGCGCCTTGTCCGTGGAAAGTGACGCGCTCGCCGCGATCATCGGTCCAAAGCTGTCGGTCGAGATGTCGCTGGGCCGTTCCTCCGTCGAGGCCAGCCGGGACGGCGAGGACTACGGGGTCACGCAGAGCGACACCTACCACGGCCAGGCCGACACGCATCAGCTGGACCTGACCTACGTGGTGCAGGTCGGCGACGAGACCCTGCTGGTGCCCGGGGCCGCTCAGCTGACGATGGCGCAGCAGGCGGCCACGCCGCCCGACATCTCCCGGATGAATTCGCCGACCGGCATGCGCCACACTGACGTGCTCGATGGGGTGCACGCCCGCTACACGATGGACGACGCCACGGTGCAGGACCTGTCCGGCCGGATCCTGATGGGGCTCGAGAACATCGCCCGGCAGGACGGCGGCACGTTCGACCGCGCGTTGACCAAGCAGCGCCTGGTCGGGTTCCTCCGCGACAACGCACGCGACATTCTCGACGGCACTGAAGCGAACCCTGGGGACGGCCGACCGCTTCCCCTTGGCGAGAACAACAGCGCCCCCTATCTGTTCCTACGCGGCCACGTGCTGCGCCACAGCGGCGTCTACCGGGGCCGGGACAGCCATCGGCGGTTCGAGGACACCGTCACATCGGGCCACTCGCGAGGCAGCGATCGATCGCGGACCACGCAGGCGCGGCTGAGCGTGACCGCCAACGCCGGCGTCGGACCGGTCGATCTCACCGGCACGCTCGGTCTGTCGTCGCAGACCGGCCACGAGCACAAGCTGAGCACCGCCGAGCAGGCGGAGCAGACCTGGCGCAGCAGCGGCGACCTGCACCGGTACAAGTACGGGTTCGAGATCGAGGCCCTGCACGGAGACAGCCTCGACGAAGCCACGGCGTTGGTGCTGGGGGAGTCGGCGCACCAGGACACCGTCACCGTCACCGTGCCCGAGCGGCAGGGGCACCGGCTCGGTGGCCCGG
This sequence comes from Kutzneria sp. NPDC052558, assembly GCF_044547355.1. NCBI lineage: Bacteria > Bacillati > Actinomycetota > Actinomycetes > Pseudonocardiales > Pseudonocardiaceae > Kutzneria > Kutzneria sp. NPDC052558. Next base: position 690,150 of record NZ_JBIUAG010000001.1, on the reverse strand, counting down.
CCGAGCTGGCCCGTCCCGAGTCGGAATGGGGAGCACCCGACCCGGCGCGGCCGCGGCCCGAGAGCCGGGCCCCTGCGCGGTACGAGGTCGAGTCGATGAAGCCGATCACCGGGCTGCGGTCGGCCTCGGTCAAGGCGTTGACCGACGCGCTGCCGGCCGGCAGCGGGGTGCGGGCCCTCGCCCGGGAGGCGGTGGACTGGGTCGCGGCCGGGTCGAAGGCCGCGTCGCTGACCGAAGCCCAGGACGGCCTGAGCGGTGGACGAGCGGTGAGCCAGTGGGCAACGCGGGAGGCCCGACTGGCCCGCACGACACTCGCGACGTCCGGCGCCCACGACCGGCTGAGTCTGGAGCGGCACAACGAGGGCGGCTTCCTCGGCGCCGGCGGCCGCGACGTGCTTGGCGAGCTCATCCTGCGCACGACGCTGCACAACCCGCGGATCGTGCACATGGATCCCAACCACGCGTTCACCGACAGCCATCGCCGGCAGACCACGCAGTCCAGCGAGGATCGGCGCAGCCTCGGAGTGGACGGCGTTTTCAAGGCCGGCATGTCGGCCACCGTGCCGACCGTGCTCAAGCCGTCGTTCGCCTTCAACGCCAAGGCGACCGGCGGGCTGCGCCACGACACCGTGGCCAACGCGGACCACAAGGTCGAGGTCGACAGCACCACCACCTACCGCGCGCGGGGATACCTCGTCGAGTACGACGCCGTGCACGAGTTGACGGCGTCGGCCCACAACTCGCGGACGGGCCTGTTCGGGGGACGGCACGATGCGGCCGCCGGCAGGGTCACATTGGTCAAGGAGCAACCGGACGCCGTGACCGTGTGGATCGACGCTGCCGACCTCCGCACGATCGACCTGCCGGTCACGGAGATCGTCCATCTCGAGGCGATCGACCGTGCGGCCTATGTGGACGATCACCCGGAGCTCCAGCACGCCCCGGCGCTATGGGCGGACATCGAGCCGCCACCTGCTCGGCCGGATGTCGCCTTGCCGAGTGATCGTCTGGCCGGAGTGGGCACGTTCGCGCTCGACCGGGCCGGCGCCCTCACGGAGCTGCTGGCCAAGGTGCAGGAGAAGCTGGACGAATGGCATGAGTCGATCGAGAACGAGCTCGTTCCCGACAAGGCCACCGAGGCGAAGCAGCTCACCGAGGACGTCATGAAGGACCTCCGCGGCTCGCTGACCGACGGATTCGGATTCAAGGTGGAGGACGCGGTCAAGGGCGGCCTGCTGTCCCTGCAGCGGCGCACCACCGGCGAGTCCGGCCGATCGGAAATGCTGGTGGTGATCGAGGCGAGCCTGACCGGCGGCAAGTACCGCGACAAGATCGAGGACTACAGCTCCACGGTCACCTATGCCAGCACATCGGACCACACCACGAAGAAGGGCAACATCCTGTCCGGCTCTGTGGCCGCGGACACCGGCGCCTCGGTCACCCTGCCGTCGACGCGCGTCGAGCCAGTGGACACCGCCCTCGGGGATGCGGTCGGCCTCGTCACCGACCTGGTCCATCCCGCGGTGTCGGGCGAGGCATCGTGGGATCGCACCACGGGGCAGCACCGGCACGAGTTGGATACGGTGACCGTCCGCCAATCCGGGCCGGCATATCGCTTCTCGTACGGGCTCAACGCCCGGGTGCGGGTGTTCCCGTGGCTGCGTGACGGTCTGACGGCCCAGTACGTGCGGGACATGTTCGGCAGCGACCGACGTCGGCTCCAGCAGCCGTGGGTGTCGGAACCGTTCACGGTGCCGTCAGCGGTCCGCGTGACCGTCGGCGAGGACGACCACCTGTCCGACCGCCAGGAAGTCGCCACCCTCGACGGCAGGCCCGTACAGGTCAACGCGAGCGTGAGGGCCCAGCGGGTGGGCCGGGATCCTGGCGCCGCCGAGTTCTCCGACGACGCCGTGTTCCACGTGCAGCCCTTCCGAGCCAACCAGCTGCACAATCTCGTCGACGAGGTCGCCGTCGGCCTCGAGACGCCGGCCGGCCGCACACCGATGCTCAGCGCTCACCGCTCGCACGCGCTGCGTTCGGCTGTCTCCGCCGGCGAGCTCGTCCGCAACTTCCGCAAGGCGCTGAGTCCCGGGGGACACCGGATCGAGCTCAACGGTCCCACTCTCAAGGCGCTCAAGGTGGAGCTGGACCTCAACCTCATGACGCTGGTCCGGAAGCTCGACCATACGACACTGGAAAGCGAGGTGGCCAGCGCCGACCACAGCGGACGCCGCTCGGACTTCAAGGGCCAGGCCGGTCTGGTGTTCCAGGAGGGCCCACCGGCGGTGACGCGGGAGATCGTCGCCGAGCGCGAACGCGATGCCGTGACCACCGAGCGGCACACCGGCGACAATCCCGGCGACTCCTGGTTCCTCGTCCGCGCGCAGCTGTTGTCCCGCGTCACGCCGGAATTCTCGGACGGCAAGGCACCGGAGGAGTGGAACCTCAGCCGGAAGTCCCGGCCGGAGGGCGATATCCGACTCGTCGTCAACCGAGCCGGCCTGCGCGACCTCGGCTTCGACCTGGACAAGGTCGACCGTGTGGCGGCAGCCCACCGTGACACCGGCGCCGGGGAGCCCGCGCCGACGGTCCACGTCGAGCCGCCACCGGGCGAGCCCGCGGTGACCGCGCAGCGGCAGGAGCCTGCGTCCGCTCCGACCGGGGAACGTGGTCGGGTCGGTGACTTTCCGGTTCCTGACAGGGTTCCGGCGTTCTTGTCGCCGGCTGACTGGGCGGGTGTGCGGGGGGATGCGCATGTCGCTCAGGTTGACACTGAGCGGTTTGAGCCGAGTGTGCGGGCGGATGTGCGCGCTGGCGGCCATATTTTGGATGGTTGGAAGACGAGGATTGCTTATGAGTCGCGGCGGTTGGAGGTTGCCGGGGGTAGGTGGGTGCGTGAGTTCACGGTTCGGTTGGCTGTGCAGGCCGGTCCGGGGGTCGGTCCGCACGAGCTGGCGGCGGTGGGGGATCGTGTGGTGGCGTCGATCGACGATCATCTCAACGGCCGTTACCGGTTCGCGAACGGCGACCAGTTCCATCTACGGGTCGAGTTCGGTGGCGACGGGCCGCTACACGGTCGCGTGACTGTCCATAATGGAGAGGAAAGCAATCAGGCTCGGTGGTCGACCGGGGCTGCGGATGCGGTGTTGGTGCATGAGGTGCTGCACAACCTCGGGTTGAGGGACGAGTATCGGGACGAGAACGCGGTTTTCCGGGCCGATGTCGCCGATGCTGATGTGCGTGGTGTGATGGGTCGTGAGGCGTGGGAGAAGCCGCCGTCGCTGACCGAGGCTCATCTGCGGCAGATTCTGGACGTGGAGTCGGCCAGCGGGGTGCGGCACGATCACCCATTGGCTGGTCAGGTGTCTCCGGGCAGGGGCCGTGGTGATGTCGAGGATCCTTGGACCACCACGCATCCTGACCTCACCTCGGTGGAGCATCGGCCGTCCGCGGCCGAGCGGGACACCGACGAGGAGGAGCTTGCGGAAGGCGACGATCTGTTCGGGGACTTCGACGAGGAGCACGAGGAGTCGGGGCCCGCGCTGAGCGGGTTGGCTCTGCCGTGGGACGGGCGGCCGGCAGCCGAACCCGCCCGCGAGCCCAGCGTGCTCGATGTCGACGCCTGGGACGCCCAGCAGCGTGCGCAGGCAGTGCTGCGTGACCGGCTGAATCTGCCGTGGGGAAGCGGCGAACGTCGGCCGCCGTGGGAGCGCGGCCAGGACGAGACGGGCTTCGCGGTGTTGAACGCCAATGAGCGGGAGTCGGTGTTCGAACGGGTGCGGGAGCAGCAGGCGCAGGGGCGTGTGGTCACGAACGCTGATGTGTGGCGGCATGTGTATCACGAGCATCGTGGCGAGTTGCACGCTAATGAGCTCGACCGGCTGCACGACCTCTTCTTGCTGGAGGCGCCGCGGTTTGATGATCTGAGTGCGTCGAATGACGGTCATCGCGCCGAGATCCAGGAGTTGGCCCGCAGGGTCGAGCGGGAGATGATCCAGGAGAACCAGTCGGGGAACCCTGACGACGGCCCGGTCAGGAACCCGACCGTCGACGAGATCCTCACGCGCATGCGGAGCCACGACGGACGGACGGTGACCGGACAGTCCAAGGTCCTGCGGGAGATCGTGCGGGACGCGCTCGGCCGTGCCGGACTGCCGCGGGGGGATCTGAGTGCGGCGAAGGCGGCCCATCGTGCCGGCATCCAGGAGTTGGCGCGCATCGTCGAACGGGAGATGATCCAGGAGAACCAGGCGAAGAATCCTGGCAAGGGCACGGTCAAGAAGCCGAGCATCGACGATGTCACCAAGCGCATGAAGAGCCGCGATGGACAGAAGGTGACGGGACAATCCACGGCTCTGCGGGACATCGTGCGGGAAGGGCTCGGTCGCGCGGGACGGGGCACGCGGCGGCCCGGCGACCTAAGTGCGGGGAACCCGGCCCACCGTGCCGAGTTGCAGGAGCTGGCCCGTGCCGCCGAACAGGAGATCCTCGACGAGATCCGGGAGCGGAACCCCGATGCGGACCCGGTCGCGCCGAGTCTGAACGAGGTTGTCAAGCGTATGCGGACTCGCGGCGGAAAGAAGGTGACGGGACAGGGGAATCTTCTCCAGGAGATCGCCCGGCAGGGGCTCGGGCGCGCCGAGGTGGATGCCCGGAAGTCCGGGACACTGAGGGCGGATAGTGACAATGATCGACGCGAGATCGTTGACATCGCCCGTGACTACATGCGGCAAGTCCGGGAGAAGAGGAACAAATACCCCAATGTGAAGGAGATCGTTGGGCATTTTCGGGACAAGGAGCGTGACGGAAAGGCGGTAACCGGGGGCAATGAGCTCTTGCGCGTCATCGCCTCCGAGGCGATCGCGCTCGGAGAGCGGAGGCAGGAGGCGTCCGAGTCGGCAGGCACCGGTGCGCATGCTGAGCCGTCGACTCGTTGGTCGGGCAAGCGGACCGCGGACGATGAGAACGGCAGTTCCGGCGGGCAGACCTCCCGGAACAAGCGAGTGCGGTCTGATCTGGCCGGCACCGCGCTTGACGTGGGGCCTGGTCGTCGGATGTTCGAGCCCACCCGGCAGCAGCTGGACGCCCTGCCCGAGCGGACGCGGCCGCGTCCGACTGACCCCAACGGGGACTGCCTGCTCGAGGCGGTGCTGCTTTCCGCGCCCGAGTTGGGTGCTCGGTTCCCGACCCCGCAACACTTGCGAGCGGCCGCCGTCGACGACATGACTCGCAACTCGGAGGTCTACCTGCCTTTCTACCGCGGCGACGAGAACTACTTCATCGCGATAGGCGATCTCGTGGACCTCGAAGCGCAGCAGCGGAAGGAGAACTACTTCGCGGCAGTGCGAGAGCTGCGGGAGTCGGGCGTCTACATGCGGGACGCGGCTGATTTCATGCCTCTTGCGGTGGCAAGGGCGGCCGGGGTGTGGGTGACTGTGCTCGGGCCCGACGGCCAGCCGATGGGAGACTCGTTCGGCGTCCCCAGCGGCCGGCAGATCACGCTGTTGCGGCTGGATGACGCCGGTGGCCACTATCTGGGCACCGGGCCCGTCGAGGACGGCGCCGGGCAGGCTGGGCCGTCGTCCCGACCGGCCCCGCCGCGCGACGAGCCCTACGGTTCTTCGGACGAACTGCTGCGAGACCTCCAAGACGTCTCGGCCGGCCACCCGGACGCTGCCGACGGGTCCAGCTTGTTGGGCCCCGATCTTTTCGGCCTGTACCAGGCGCCGGAGCCCCCGCCGTTCATGGCGGGACACGACTATCGGGACATCACCGCCGGGCAGTCGGTGTCACTGATGGAGATGCTCGACCTGGCCAAGGGCTCCACGTTGACTCGTGAGCAGCTGGATCCCCACGGCGAATTCCTGTCGGACAAGGCCGCTTGGACGATCGAGCACGAGCGTGCGGACGGCGCGTCGACGGCTTGGGCGCCCGGCGAGCACCTCCCGCCGCTGGACCGGAAGACCGTGACGCCGCTGCTGGTGCACGCGATCTGGCTGGGCGGTCCGTTGCGCGACGCCGGCACCCAGGCGGCCTTCCGGCAGAACTTCGGCGGGTTCGGTAACAAGTTCCGCAAGGGTGCCGTGCCGGTGCTGTGGACCGACGTGCCCCGCGAGCAGTTCGATCAGGCGCTGCGCACGGAGCCGCCCGCGGACGGCGCGCCGGACCCGCTGGCCGATGTGCGGGACATGGCCCACTGGGCCAGGTCGAACAGGGTTCGACTGGTCAACGTGGGCGAGGTGTTCACCAGCGAGCACCCGATGCGGCTGCAGGAGTTCTACAACTCCGAAGTCACCAAGCAGGTCGGCCCCGGCTACGCGGCGGCGAGCGACATCCTGCGGATGGAGGTCATGCACCGCTTCGGCGGCATGTACTCCGACGGCGACAACGTGATTCTCGGCCTGAAGGACCTGCATCGGGTTGCCCGGTCCGACGAGGGCTACGCGATCCAGAAGGTGATGGACAAGGGCTACAAGGCCAAGTTCAAGGAGTTCAGCAACTCGGCGTTCGTGATGTCGAAGGGTCATCCGTTCGCCAAGGAGTACCTCGATCAGCTGCGGGAGAACTACGGTAAGTCCCAGGACGAGCTGATGCCGCACGCGGATCCTGAATTCCTCGACGCGCCGAGGGGTTTCGTGCGCCGCAACTCGGTCATGTACCGAACCGGTCCCGAGGTCATCAGGAGCGTGGCGAAACGCATCGGTTACCAGGACCACACGTTCCTGCCCGGTATGCGCGACGTTGTGATGAACAGCGACGCCAGCTGGTTGAAGCCGCCACCGGAGGGGAACTCCCCGCTGCCGCATGACCGCCGTTCGACGTTCGAGCTGACGAAGAAGGTCGTCCAGACACTGGTCCGCGGTATCCACAACCGAGGCGGCGACCTGCACCTGACCGCGGTGGAACCGGCAGTGCGCCGGCATCCGAACCCGGATCTGGTTTGGCACGCCGCGTTGTCCTACCTGACTTCGCATCCGGACCTGTCGCGTCAGATCACCTCGGTGACCGACCGACGGACGGTTGGCGGTGTGCACCACGATGTGGCGCTGCCGGAGTCGGTCCGTTCGCTGCTGGACATCTCCTCGACGGAGGAACGGTACGACCGCGGCGACACGCGACGCCCCGCGACAGTTGTCGCCGAGGTCCCACCCGCTGCCGACCGCCATGGTTCGTTGCCTCATGACCCGGGTGCGCATGATCCGGTCAGGTCTGTTGTTGATGATGAGTCGTGGCGGCACAGTCGTGAGCGGTCGGCGCCGTGGTTTGAGCCGGATCGGCCGTTGCGTGTGGAGCAGTGGGAGCATCTGCGCCGCAACGATTTGGTGCGGACGGTGCAGACCGAGATCGCGGATGTGAAGACGTCGAGTCGGGTTGACGAGCGGGGCCGGCCCGAGTTCGAACAGTACCGAGGTTTGGTGCGGTATGACGTGCGTCGGATCGAGGTGGAGCCGGGTCGGTTTGTGCGTGAGCACACGGTGCGGTTGCATCTGTCGGGTGACGCGGAGCAGGTGGCGCAAGCCAGGCGGGATGCCGCTGATGCGGTGGAGTTGTTGTTGAACAAGGGTTATCGGTTGCCGTCGGGTGATCAGTTCCATGTTCGGTTGGAGTTTCCTGATTCGGCGCGGGATGCGCATGCGACGGTGGAGGTTGGTGGGAGGCCAACGGATCAGACGCATTGGCGGGTGGGTGAGGATCCAAAGGTGCTGGCGCATGAGGTGTTGCACTATCTGGGTCCGGGTGATGAGTATCTTGACCGGAGTCGAGTGTTCCTCGACAAGGCGTGGAAGTCGGCTGTGGTGGCTGATAACGGGTTGTTGGGTGCGGGGCTTCGCCGCGCTGACGTGGAGTTGAAGCCGCGGAACTTGTGGTTCGTGGAGCGGGTTGCGCGGGATCAGGTCGAGGTGCCGGAGACCCGGCTGAACGAGAAGTACGATGGTCTGAAGCTGGGCCAGGTGAATCCGCGAGTCGAGCGGACGGTCGTGGAGCCCACGCGGCCGCGTGAGCCCGACGACGATGCGATGTCGGTGAGCAGTTCCGATGGGAGTTTCCATCATGTAGACGCCCAGGAACACGACTGGAGCCTGGGAGAACAGCACCCGGACGACACGGCGCCGCCGTGGCAGGTGGATGCGCGCCGGGGCATCGCCCGGGCCGTCGGCGGGGCGCTGGCCAGGGACGGCGGTGGCGTCGAACTGTTCAGGCATCTGCACCGCAATGGCGTGGAACACGAATCGGTGCGCGCCCTGGAGCATGCCTTCCGGTCGGAGCACCAGGGCACGTCGCTGCCTGACGCGTTGTCCGACGCTCGGGAGAGCGGTCGCCTCAGTGACGCCCAGTACGAGCAGGCTCTGCAGTTGCTCGGCTATCGGCAGACCATGTTCGGCGACCCGGCGCATGACCTGCGGGCGACCGCCACCGCCGGCCCGAATCCGAGTTCGCATGCCTCGGTGCAGATGCTGGCGATCGCGTTGCGGCAGAACATGCAGCTCGGTCGGCACGACGAGGTGCTGACGCTGCTCCGTGGCGTCGATCGTGACGCGCGGACCATCTGGGCCGTGAACGACGCCTACCTCGACATGTACTGGTCGCCGCTCAACCACGATCTGCAGACTCGACTGCCGGCTGAGCACCGGGCGTATGTGGATCACCTGCTGGGCGGGGTCAGCGCCGAGGCGGTGCCCGAACATGTGGCTCGCCAATGGTTTGCCGAGTTGGACCACACCACCTTCGAGCATGCGGAGCACGGCAGACTGCCCGTCCCGATCGGTTATCCGGAGCAGGGCTGCTATCTGCGGGCGCACATGTGGGCCCTGCGGTTGACGCAGCTCGGGGCGCCGGTGCGCAAGATCTTCTTGGCGCAGGCCGACCCCCAACTGGAGATGCTGTCGGAAACCGCCGACGGGGCGACCAAGGATCACCCGGTCGCGGTCAACTGGGATTACCACGTGGCACCGGTCGTGTGGGTGCGCAAGGAGACCGGGGACGACGGGTGGCTGGTATTCGACCCGGTCATGCGCGCCGGCCTGCTGACTCCTGAGGAATGGGCCACCCGCGCCGGCGCCGCGTGGGAGCCGGAGCTGTTCACCGGCTCATTGCGGGAGATGCACGAGTCCATGCGGGAGGACATGGCGGACGACCCCAGGTCGTGGACCGGTTCCGGTGTGATCCGGTACCCGCTGGACCCCCTCTCCTTCATCACGGACGTGCACGCGCTCGACTTCCCGTATCTCGAAAGCTCCGTGTACGGCAACCTTCGCGATGCCGATCGGGAGGCGCGGACCGAGGACGACATCCTGGCCGAGCATTCCTTCGCTGACATGGAACGTCAGCTTCAGCGCGGCGCGCGGGACGTGCTCGACCGCGCGCTGTCGCCGGACGAGACGCTGCACGAACTGCGGCGCCTGGCCGACGGCAACCGACAGGCGGCGGGCTTCCTGGCGCGTCCGGAGAACCGGCAGCACACGGAGCGTCTGCTGGCCGCGCTTCCGTACAGCCGCTACGACGAATTGTGGGCGATCTTCCCATCGTCCTCGGACGGCGAGACGCGTCCGGCACCGGGACTTCACGAGCCATCGAGCCGTCCCGCGCCGGCCGCGGTCGAGGAGTCGCAGACCCGACCCGCGCCCGATGAGGAATCGTCCAACGTTCTTACGGCGGCAATTGTCGATGTGGATCTGGACCAATTGGAGCTCTACGACCCGACATGGCGAACCGACGACGACCCGCTGTATCGCTACGACTCCCGGCGGCCGGACGAGATCTTCGAGCACGGGTTCGCGCCGAGGAGCCGCACGGACTACGATTTGATGATTAGGGTGGAAGCGGACCACGACACGGTCTTCGTGTCGACCACGCGTGATTCGGAGTTGCATCAGCACCACCCCGGTGGCGTCTATGCGAGGAGCGGATACCGATACGAGATCCGGGCCCCCCACGGCATCGATGTCAACGAGACCGCGCTTGCGCACTCGCCGTTGTACGAGCACGAGCGGGAGGTTGTGTTCCCCGGTGGTGTTCACCGGCGGTACATCAGGGGTGTTCATGAACTCCGTGATGGCGTGGCGGTCCAGTTCATCCCGAATCCATGGTTCGAGGGTTCGCCGGGGCACGCTCAGGACTCCACGACGGACAACGTCCAGCACGGCGGCGTGGGTCGGGAGGCGCTGGCCGAGATGGCGGGAGGCGGCCACCAGCTGCCTACGACGACGGTCTTCGGCTTCGACGAGGGCTCGCATGCGCCCCGCGACGACGACCAGTTCAGGCTGGCCGGTCTTGCCGAGAACCTCGCCAGAATCGCGGTGTGGCGTCACGACAACGGGCTCCCGCTGCCCGAGGTGACGGTGACCGGCTACGGCAATGGCCGTCCTTTTTCTGTGGGCGCGGCCAACCGGACCGGCCTGGAGCGGGCAAGGGCAGTCGGCGACCGGTTGCGGGCCGAGTTGGCCGCGCGGCTCGGCGACGACCGGCCGATCACGGTGCGGGACATCAGGATCACGGATCGCTCGGCCGGCCGGGACGTGGGTGCGGTCGCCGGCTCGGTGCAGGAGGCTCGTCGGCGAGTGGTGGTGGACTTCCACCTGCCCGAGCCAGCGCCCGGAAGCTACCCGCCGCCGGGGCGGCGACCCTCGGACGGCGATGTCGACAACGTGCGGAGCACGGTCGAGCCGAACCTGCCGGTCCTCGCCGATGACCCGGCGCCGCACGAGCACCTGACAGTGGCCGACCTCGACCTGGTGCGAGACGACGCGCCGGTGAGCAGGGTCGATGGGGTGAGCGAGCATGGCCGGTTCAGCTATGACGTTCGGCGGATCGAAGCCAGGCCGGGAGCTTGGGTGCACGAGGCCACGCTCAATGTCCATGTCGACGGGCGCGCCGTTGAGGCCATAGACGTCCGCCAGGTCTTGGCGTTGGTGGACATCGGCGTGGAGGAGATGTTCAACCGCAAGCGGCTGCCGAACGGCGACCAGCTCTGGGTGCGTGTCGTGCCGGTCGATGATCCGGGGGATGCCCACGCGAGCGTCGAGATCGTGTCCGACCCCATGGCGGAGAGCCATGAGGAGTGGAGCATGATCGACTTCGACTTCGATCTCGCGCAGAAGGTCGGCAAGCTGCTCGGCCTCGGCGACCATGAGGGTCACGAGCGGCTGACCGCGGACCACCTGCGACAGTTGCAGCTCAGGACGAGCCCGGAACCGCTGCCGTACTCGGCGATCCGCATCGAGGAGCGGCACGACTGGTTCACCGGCCGCGATGACGCCGGCCATGAGCGCGTGTTCCCGTTGGAGCGCGTGACGCATACCGACCTGCGTGATGGCTCCGACCGACTGATCGGCGTGTCCTTCGACAGCAACGCGATGGAGATCGAAGAGTCCCGACGCTGGGCCAGGAGCGCCAGCAGCGACCAGCTCTATCTGCGCGAGGTCGATCGGGGCGGACGACGTGACTTCGAGCTGCGGACGACGGTGCCCGGCATCAGCGACGAGTCCGCGGTCCTGATGGTCCACTCCGATGATCGCCACGCCGCCGTGGTCGTTCGCGGTGTCGGACCGGTGGTGGTCGATTCACGCACGCTGGCCGCCATCGCGATGCGCACCGAGGGGTTCAAGACGGCGGTGGCGAGCGGCCGGCGCACCGTGATGCTGTTGGCGTGCATGGCGGGCGTGCACACCGGCCCGGGTAGTTTCGCGCACGATCTGCGTCTCGCGCTGCGGCACGAAGGTGTCTCCGACCGTGTCTTCGCCCCGAGCACCCAGGCGACTCCGATCGCAAGGGACGGTGGGCGGACCGCTGTGCTGTCGGACGGCGGCAACTGGAACGTCTTCGGGGACATGTTGCCCAGCCACGAAGCCGCGATCGTGGACGAGCTGGTCCAGGCCATGCGGTACAACTGGCGGTACGAGGTTCGGCCGGCGCCGCAGCCGGACGGCAAGATCGGCCTCGCCGACCGGGCCAAGACCCTGGCGCTGGCCAGTACCCTGGTGAACGACATCGCGGCGCGGCCGCCGGCCGGCGGCCGGCTGGATCTCGCCGATGTGCTCAGGAAGGCCGAAGCGCACGAGCGGCCCGACATCGTCGCCGCGGTCGTGATGTCGCGCATCACGACCGACCCGGTCACCGCACGGTTGGTGCGGTCAGTGGTCCACGAGGTCGGCGACGTCCCGGTGAGGCAGGTTCCGTCCCCTGAGCCGACCCGGGCGGACTCGGTCTCCGTGTCGTTCGGTCGCGGCCGGACCCAGCTGCCGGAGGCGGCTGAACTCCCCGACGTGGACCGGTTCGCGGACCGGTTCGTGGCGGTGGCGCTGGAGCGGCAGGCCAGTGGCCTTCCCCTGCCGATCGCGGCGGTCGTGGGTTACGGCAAGGGATCGACCCTGGGGGACCCGAGGGCAACCGGGGAGGCCACCGGTTTCAAGCGTGCCAATCAGGTGCGTGACTATCTGGTGGCGAAGGTGCGGCAGAAGCTGGATCTGTTGTCGTCGCCGGACTCCGTCGAGTTCGACGTGCGGCGGCTGATCCCGGAGTCCGCCGTCATCGGCCTGCACGAGGCCGGGCGCGCCAACCCGCGCGAGGCCGTGATCACGATGTATGTGGACCATGGCACGGTTGACCGGCCGGCAGTGGCGGCGACGCTCAGCGAGCACCATGCCCACCGCGAAACCGTCGATCTCGTGTTGTCCATGGTCGACGAGACCGTCGACAACACCCGGGTGGCGGAGGGACGACAGTCGGCGGACCGGTTGGCCGCGGCAGTGCCGGGGGCGGTGCAGGCGCTGGAGAGCGCGGGCGTGATCGACCTGTACGTGCGCGAGGCCGGCGACCCGGTGACGGCCGGTCTCATGCTCAACCACGTGGTGGACGCCGTGGCCCGCGCGTGGGTGGACGAGGGAGAGACGGCCGCGACGGCGCTGGCCGAATCGTTTTACCGGAAGGGGAGTGCGCGAGATGTCCGATGATCAGTGGGTGTTCCTTGTCGACCCGGCGTGGCAGCCGACGGCGGCCGACGACAATCCGCCGGTGCAGGCGGTGGTCGGCGGATGGCTGGTGGCGGGTGAGGAGATCGGCCGGTTCGAACCGAACCCGGACTACGAGCCGGCGACACCGGATTCGCCGACTGACCCGGTGGACGCGGTGCTGCGGTTGGCCGCGGACGGCGAGGTGGACACGGACCTGCTGTGCGCGGTGATCCGTGAACAACAGTTCGGGGTGGCGCTGGACGAGCACCAGCAGCCGGTGATCGCGCCGGCGCCCGACGACGTGCCGTCGCTGCTGGTGACCACGGCGCCGGCGCATCGCGGGCGCGTCCGGGCGCAGGCATGGCTGGTGGTCGACGCCGGGGAGTTGGCGGCGTTGTTGACCGAGCACGAGGTGGATGCCCTGGTCAACCCGGGGGCGAGCACCTCGACGCGATTGCTGGCGTCGGCCATCGCCGTCGCGGCCGAGTGACCCGCCCACCACAGGACAGGTGATCGTGGATATTCCTGCCGATGCGCTGGCCCGACTCGAGGAGATCGGGGCCAGCCTGCCGTTGTCGCTCCGGTTCGAGTTCGAGCGCGAGCGCGACATTGTGTTGGCGGAGACCGGGAAGGCGTCGAGCTACGTGAGCCTGTCCGTGCTCCTGGTCAAGTGGCGGGCAGTCGCCGAAGCTGAGGCCCGCGAACCTGGCATCTCCCACCGCGTGCTCGCGGAGGTCGCCGAATACGTGACCACGTACGGCAACCAGGTCGAAGGTGGTTCCACACCGACGGATGCCACCCGCGAGCAGCCTACGCAGCACACGTGAGAGCACCGTAGGCGACGTCGGGCGGCCCTCGCGCTAGACGCTCGCCGGTGATCGGGACAGCAGCATGCTGCGCCGGCACAGCTCCACCAGCTGACGATTGGCCCGCCCGCCGGGTTCACGGCCGCAGCGGTCGCACCTGATGGTGATCTCGGAGGTCAACTCGTCCACGGCGGTCAGCGCGATCTGCCCGCATCGCCGGCACCAGCGGTGCCCGGTCGCGGCATTGGCATGTGAGGCGGAGCCCACGCAGGTGTGCAGCCACCGGCCGTGCAGTCGGCAGGTGACCCGGTCCATCGGGTCCAGCGAACCGCTCTCCTCGGCGAAGTCCTCGCGCAGGAGCATTGTGGCCAGACGTTCGTCGTTCATGCCGCGCCGGCCAGTGCCTCGGTGCCGGTGGCGGTCAGGCTGGCCGGCACCCAGGTGTCGACCAGGACCACTGTCGGGGCCGTGATCAGCCCGGCCAGCACGAGGTCGTGCACGGTCATCTGGTCGCAGCACGGCAGGCCGTCCACCCGCAGGTCGGGCATTGCGCTGCAGGACACCTCGGCCCGTCCGGCCCGCACGGCGCGCAGGACGGCCCGCGCTCTATGGCTGAGTTCGACGCCGGCCATGATGATCACCATCCCTTGCTGTTCGTGACGATGGCCGAACTATGCGCCTGCGCCATGTGCCGGTATAGCGGACGTTCCGATACGCGGAATTCTCGACGACTCGTGTTGATCGGTCGATACGTGTGGCCGCCATCCGCGCTGGTGCGAGCCTGTTTGTTCCGCGCTGTGGCACGCGAACTGTGTCCATTGAAGTCATCCAGGGCAGGCTGGTCGCAGTCGCTACCACAGGGCAGTCGGAACTCGGCTCACCGAGGACTTCACTCGGGCCGGGCAGTCCACAGGAGAATGCTCAACGAGTGCGGGGTCACCCGAGGAGGCGTCAGATGGTGGGGAATAGCGACGCGAAGAAAGTGATCGTCGTCGGCTCCGGCATTGCGGGCACAGCTGCCGCATTCCGCCTGCGGCAGGCGGGTTTCGATGTGACGATGCTGGAACGGTCGAATTACGTCGGCGGCCGTATGTCATCGTTGACGGAGACCAGCGAGGACGGACGCAGCACGTACCGTGTCGACCGTGGCGCGGTGTGGCTGTCGCACAACTACAAGCCCATGATCAAACTGCTGAAGGACGCGGGACTGGCGGCGGGGATGCTGCCGTGCTCGAATGAGCTGGGCATTCTCCGTGACGGCAAGATTCACCGTCTTTCGCTCGTGAAGCCCCTGGACCTGCTCCGCACGGGCCTTTTCGGTTGGCGGTCCAAGCTGAAGGCGCTGCGTCTCATGCTTGATCTCGGGGCGGCGCGCCGCAGGCTGCACTGGGAGGACATGTCCGCCGCCGCCGCGATCGATGTGGAGAGCGCCCACGACTATTCCCTGCGCCGGCTCGACCAGACCCTGCTCGACTACCTGATCGACCCGCTGTGCAACACCCAGTTCCTCAACAAGGCCGCCGACGTGTCGGCCGTATCGATCCTCATCCTGCTCTGGGGCACGTTCGGCGCGCCGAGCCTCACGCTGGACGGCGGTGTCGGCACGCTTCCGGCCACCATCCTCGGCCTGCCCCTCATGCGTTCGGAACGCATGAACGTCGAGCTGAACGCACAGGTGACCGACGTCAGGCCGGACGGCGACGGCGTCCAGGTCACCTGGGAGCGCGACGGCGTCCGCCATGTCGAACGCGGCGACTCGTGTGTCGTGGCCGTTCCCGGACCGGCCGCCGCGGGGATCGTCACGTCGCTCACCGACGACCAGCGTGAATACCTCGCCGGCGTGCAGTACGCCACCGACGTGCACGTCACCTTCGGACTCAGCGCGCCGCCGCCCGGCGAGACGTCCTTCGGCATCGCCGTGCCGGAGCACGAGCATCCCGAACTGTGCATGGTGCTGTTCGAGCACAACCTTCGCTCGGGCCGGGAAAACGCGGGCACGGGCATGACTTCTCTCATCTTCCGCCACCCGTGGAGCACCGAGCGGATCGGCCTGGACGACGACAAGGTCATCGATGACGCCCTCATCGCTTTCCGCGAGGCCCTCCCGGAGCTTGCCGCTCACGTGGACAAGTACCGCGAGGTGGCGGCCGTCAAGCGGTTGGAGAAGGCCATCGTCGTCCGCCCTTCCGGCGGATACCAGGATCTCGCTCGGTTCACCGAAAGCCTCGACCCGAATTCACCGATCCAGCTCGCCGGCGACTACTTCTCCTACAGCACCACGAATGCGTCCTTGGCGACCGGTGAGCGAGCCGCTCATCGCATCATCAACCGGACCGGCGTCGAGCAGGGGAGGCGCCGGCATGAGCACAGCGTCCTCGGTTAGCGTCGAACGCCCGGACTACGGCGACGAGGTCTTCGCCTTCGAGCATCCCGCGCAGCAGGATCGGCTGGCCGCGCTGGCCGCTGACTGTGATCCGGCGACGATGGCCGCTCTCTCGAGCTGGCCGCTGCGGCCAGGGGCGCGGTGCCTGGAAGTCGGGGCCGGCGGCGGGACGGTGGCGCGGTGGCTCGCCGAGCGGTGCGAGGGCGGCGAGGTCACGGCGACCGACACCGACATCCGGTTCATGGCGGGTCTGCGGCACCCTCGACTGCGCGTTGTTCGACACGACGTCCGGACCGAGGACTTTCCGACCGGGACGTTCGACCTCATCGTCGCCCGGAGCGTGCTGTGTCACCTGCGAGAGCGGGAGACGGTGCTGGCCAAGATGATGACGTGGCTGGCGCCGGGCGGACGGATCTACATCGAGGACCCGTCCTTCTTCCTGGCCGCGTCCTCCGTCGATCCGGCCGTGCGACGCATCGGCGGCGCGGTCATCACGACGCTGGCCAAGACACTCGGCAGCGATGTCGAGACATGGGCCCGCTCGTTTCCGGCCCCGCTGCTCAGGCACGGCGCCGTCGAGGTCGGACTCCGCGTGCACTGCTCCACGCTGACCTCGAACAATGCCGCGGGAGCGGCGTGGCAGCTTTCCGTGGCCGAGTTGATGCCGGTGATGCACCGGCTCGGCGTCCTGCAGGAAACTGATACGACCGCAATTCTTGCCCATATGACGCGCCCCGAGTTCGTCGACGTGGCTCACGCGATGATCGGCATGTGGGGCGTCATGCCATCCGGTGGACGGAACGAAAGGCGAGTCGGTGATCAGAATCGTTGAAGGATCAGCGATCTGGGGCATTCCCGCCCGACGTAGTCCGCACGCGGCGGCGGCTGATATCGCGACCTACGCCTGGGTGGACTCACACGAGCTCTGCGAGGACTCGGCGGAGCGACGAAATCTGACTCGCATCCGACCGGGCCTGTTGGCCGCCTACTGCCACCCCGACGCCACGGAAGCCGACGTCACGCTGATCGCGCAGTGGATGGCCTGGCTCTTCCTGCTCGACGACCGGATCGACGAGAGCGACCTGGGCCGCGCGGCCGACCCGCTGGAGGAGCAGCTGCACAATCTCCAAGGCGTGACCATGGGGACTCACGCTGCCACATGGCCGTTGAGCCTCGCGTTGGAGGCGATCATCGCGCGGGCGTCGGTCGGCATGACCGACGCCTGGCAGCTGCGGTTCCGCCGGCACGTGAGCGAATACCTGTCCGGCTGTGTCTGGCAGGCCGCCCATCGGCAGTCCGGCCAGGTCCCCAAGCCCGACGCGTTCGCGCACTGGCGCCGGGCGTTCGGGGCGATCATGCCGTCATTCGATCTGATCGAGAAGACCGACGGCGGCGCGCTGTCCTCGTCCGTCTACTACTCACGCCCCTATCAGGACCTCCTGATCGCCGCGGCCGACATCGTCTGCTGGACCAACGACCTGCTGACTGTGGACAAGGAAGCCGAGCAAGGCGACCTGCACAACCTCGTGCTGGTCACCGCCCACCACCACGGTGAGGACCGGCAGGCGGCGACGGCGACGGTGTCGACCGCGTGCGAACAGCGAATCCACACCTACCTGGCCGGATGCCAGGAACTCACCGGACTCACCGCGACGCTGGGCCTGCCGGATGCCGACCGCAGCCATGTCGACCACTGCAGCGCGGCCCTCGGAGTCTGGATCCGCGGCCACCTGGAGTGGGGATACCAGACACCGCGATACCAGTCGGCGCTCGTCGGAGAGGGAAGGTAGAGCCGACATGACGGCGCTCATCGACCACGGAACACAGCGGATACCCCGCATGCCCAACGGCCTCCCCCTGGTGGGGCATGCGCTGAGCCTGGTAGGGGATCCGTTGGCGTTCCTGGACAAGCAACGCCAACACGGCGACATCGTCGAATTCCGCATCGGACGGCAAGCCGCCTACATCCTCAACCACCCGGACCTGGTTCAGGCCATGCTGACCGGATCAACGCAACGCTTCGACCGTGGTGAGATCTTTGCCAAGGCGCGCCCGCTGTTCGGCGACGGCGTGGCAGTGGCCGACGGCAGGCATCACCGCGACCGCAGGCGCGCCGTCCAACCACTGCTGAACGCGGCCCGGCTGACGACCTATCTGGACACCATGGCCGACCTGGCCGCGGCCAAGGCCGCTTCCTGGCGTGACGGCCAGGACATCGACCTGAGTGCCGAGATGGCCGACCTCACCATGAACGTCGTCGCCGCGACCATCTTCGAACAGCAACTGCCGGCCGGGTTCGGCGCGGTCGTGCACCGCGCCCTGCCGGTCGTCGTCGCCGGCCTCGCTCGTCGAACCTATGGGCCGGTGGCCGCGTTTCTCGACTGGCTGCCGAGTTCCGAACGACGGAACTACCACAACGCCCTGGGCAGCATCCACGAGGCGGTGGGCTCGCTCATCTCGGCCAATCGACACAGCCCGGCGATCACCCGCTTGGCCGACGGCGTCGATGAGCGGCAGCTGCACGATGACGTGGTGTCCATGATGATCGGCGGATCGCACACCAGCACCGCGGCGGCGGCCTGGCAGTTCATTCTCCTCGGTCAGCATCCAGAGATCCGCGAACGCCTTCAGCAGGAAGTCGACCGTGTTCTCGGCGGCCGTCCCGCCAGTCCCGCGGACCTCCCCGAACTGGTCTACACCCGCCAGATCGTCCAGGAGACCCTACGGCTCTATCCGCCCATCTGGCTGTTTCCGCGACGGGCCGTCGCCGATCTCCAACTCAGGCAGTACTCCATCAGGAAAGGCGCCCAGGTCTTCTACAGCCCCTATTCCATGCATCGCGACTCCCGCTGGTATCACCAGCCCGAGTCGTTCGATCCCGACCGATGGAATCCCGGCTGCCACAACCACCTGCCTCGAGGGGCCTACATCCCCTTCGCCGCGGGTGTGCATGGATGCCCCGGCGGAGATTTCGCTTTCGCGGAGCTCACCCTGCTCACCGCCAGCATAGCCGCGCGCTGGCACTTGGATCTACCTTCGGGCAGCGCCCCGAAACCCATTGCCGCCGCCACCCTCGGACCGCAGTCGGTCACCGTGACCGTGCGTGCCCGGACGAGTGTGTCAAGGGTGCTGACCGGGGACGCCTGAGATGAGAATCGCCATCGTTGGAGCCGGAATTACCGGCCTCGCCACGGCGTGGATGCTGGACGGCACCGGCCACGAAGTCGTCCTCTTCGAGGAGAACGCCATTGCCGGTGGTCACGCCCATACCCTGACTGTCCGCCGCGGCGGGGTGGATGTGCAGGTGGATACCGCGTTCTCGAACCTCACGAGCGCGACCCACCCGGTCTTCAAGGGGCTCCTCGCACGTTTGAAGATCGGCTGCGAACGGTCGCTGGCCACGTTCGCACTCTGCTCGCGGGTCGATCGACGGAATCTCATGGTGGTGCCGTCGACCCGGCCCGCGCATCTCGCATCCGCCTTACGTCCGTCGATCCTGCAGCGTCTTGTGGCGTTCGGTCGGGCGATCGACATCGCTGTCCCCCTCGAAGTGAACGGCGATTGGACCATGCCGGTGCGGGACTATCTCGCCCAGCTCCCGACCGCCTTCGCGTCGAGGGTCATGCATCCGTTACTCGCCGCCATACTGGGAACGTCCCGTGAGGAGGCGATGAACTTCTCGGCACGGGCAGCCATGAAGTTCCTCGTCTGTCCCCGAATCGAAGGGACGCACCTGTCGCTGGAGGCGCTGCGGGTCGATGGTGGCGCGAGCGCCTACGTCAACACCCTGCTCGAATCGCTGCGGACCGTGACGGTCAGGCTGGGCTCGGAGATCAAAGCGATTCGGAAGGATGCGGGGCGCTTCCTCTTGCTGGGGCGAGAGGGCGAGCAGCACGCCTTTGACCAGGTCGTCATCGCCGCGCCCGCCTACAAAGCCCAGAAGCTTCTCTCGTCCCTGCCTGACACCGAATCGTTGTGCCGCCTGCTCCGGCGGATCGAATACTACGAGACGGCCATCGCGGTCCACGCCGACCATGCCTATATGCCCGAGCCGCGGGGGGCTTGGTCCTACGTCAACATGTCCGTCGACGACCGCGGCGAATGTGAGAAGACGTTTTGGTGCGGCATGCGGGAGGGGGTGGGCGTCTTCCGGAGCTGGGTGACGCTCGGTTCGAGCGTCCCTCAGGACCTGTACGCGATGTATCGCTATTTCCATCCCAGGATGACGCCGGAGTACTACCGCGTCCAGGCGCGGCTCGCGGCACTCGACTCCGGCTCGGGCGGGCTGTGGTTAGCCGGCAGCTACCTGGAGGACGTGGACACCCACGAGAGCGGCCTCCGGTCGGCGATGAAGGTCGTCAGCCGGCTTCATCCGGAGTCGTCGAATCTACGTGCGCTCCAGCGCTTCGCATGAAGGAGGGTCGCCCTGATGATCGCCCGACCGTCGGCGCCGAGCACTTTTCTGCCCCACGACTATGAGTCCCGTGAGGCTGCGGAGAAGCTCGCGATTCTCTGGCAGAAGGTCGCCTCGACACGCTACTCCGCGCTACCCGACCTACGCCGCTCCGCCGGCCTTCTCCCGGCGCTGAAGCTCGTGGGCGGCCTCCTCCGGCGCGGGCGACGGACGTTCTCCGCACGCGCCGATGTCCTCGAGCCGCGCACCAAGCTCTCGCACCCGTTCGGGGTGGTCGCGGCCGCGGAGTTCCGTGCCGATCCCGGCGCCCGGGCCGGCGGGGTCCTCGACGGCGCTCCGATCCTGCTCCGGCTCTCCATCAGTGGCCATCCAGAGGAGGGCGGGTTCTCGCCATCTGCTGCCGTCAAGTTCCTGATCAGCGGGTTTCCCTCGGTGAATCTGCACCTCACCACCTCGATCGACGGCCAGCAGCGTTACCATGACTTCTTTCGGGACCCGTTGACGAACATTCTTCCCCCGCCTTCCTCTCCCGCGGGTAAGCTTTCTCGCCCTGTGCTGGCTTGGATTATCCGCCAAGAGGACCCTTTTCGGATGGACGTCGACCACCTTGCATTCAGGGATCGGTCGGGTGCGATCTGCTACGACGGAAAGCCGCACCACCAGGTCATCTTTCGGCCGAGGCTCGCGGGCCGGCCCCGGATGGAAGGCGACTTTCGTCGAGCGTTGGCGACGATTCCGGCTTCGAGTGAGATCTACGAGGTCTGGGTGCGGTACGCGGCGGACGGCGAATTGGTTCGTGCCGGCTCCGTTGTCACCTCAACCGAGTTTGTCGCGTCGGTGTTTGGCGATAGGGCTCTCCATTTCCATCATCGGAGGCGCGGAGTAGGCTGATCGTCACCGCAGAATGCGGACACGGTCTGTTCGTCAATCGGGAAGGCGGCGAGCTGCTCGCGCAAGCGGGGCATACGCTACGAGGGCAGGTTGGAGTGCTGGCAGTCAATCCTGCCGGAGAAGTATCCGTAATTTTCCAATGCCTCTGAGACAAATGTAGTCGATGTTCCGCTACCTTTTGCCCCGCTGAGGCCGCCTGACCGCCGGCCGGGGCAACATCGATCCGACTGTGATCGACTACGGCGCGGCGAAAGCGGCGCTGGTCAACCTCACCAACGCGTTGTCCAAGGAGTTCGGCCCGCACGGCATCCGGGTCAACGCGATCAGTCCGGGCCCGGTCGCGACCGACCTCTGGCTCGGTGCCGGCGGGGTGGCCGAGACCCTGGCTGCCACCGCAGACGCGACCGCGGACTCCGTCGCCGCCACCGCAGCGGCCCAGGCCGTCACCGGCCGGTTCACCACGCCGACCGAGGTCGCTGACCTCGCGCTGTTCCTGGCGAGCGACCGCGTCGCCGGCAACGTCACCGGCGCCAACATGACCATCGACGGCGGCTTCACCACCGAAACCCACTGATCTTCCACCAGAACACGGTGATGCTGGTCGAGAGGCGCGGCGCCGTCTCCACGACCTGCTGCTGTTCCTGAGCCCCAGCACCGTCGAGCACCATGTGCACAAGGTGTTCCGAATGCTCCAGGTGTCGGCTCGCCGCCGGCTGTGCGATGCCCTGCGAAGGCTGCTGGACCGACCGGACCTGGAGTTGACCGGTGCAAACCTCAGGCGGTCGCTTGGATGTTCTCCGAGCGGCCTTCGCCGGCCCGAGGCTACGGTTCGACGCCGACGATCTGGTGGACGTCTGGCTGCTCGGAGAGCTGCGGATCCGAGATGCGGATGAGCAGCTACCGACGTCACTCAGGGGTCTTGCAACCCGGCGAGGCCGGCGGTGGCGAGTTGCTCCCACCATCGGTCGCCGATCTGCTGCGACAGGGCGACGGCCTGGCGGTAGAGGTTGATCGCCTCGGCGACGTTGTCGGTGCCGGCGAGGATCGCGCCGAGCCCGGTCAGGGCCATGCTTTCGCCCCAGCGGTCGCCGGTGGCCCGGGTGAGTTCGAGGGCGAGTTCCAGGTGGGCGCGGGCCTGCGGGGGAGGACTGGTGAAGCCGAGGCCGATCCGGGCGAGGCTCTCGCTCCAGCGGTCACCGACTTCTTGGGCCAGAGCGAGGGCCTTGCGGAACCAGGCGGCGCTCTCGTCGATCCGGCCGGCGTGGTAGTGCAGGTCGCCGAGGCCGACGTACGCCCGCGCAGCGCCGCAGTGGTCGCCGGTCTGGTGGTAGAGCTCGGCCGAACGGTGGTGATGCACGAGGGCCCGGGCTGGGTCGCCGTCACGAGCGTGGATGAAGCCGAGGTGGTTGTGGGTCTTGGCCTCGTCCCAGGGGTCCCGGTTGGCACGGTCGAGGGCCAGTGCGAGGTCATGCTGCTCGATTGCTTCGGCCGGCCGGCCCATCCGCCAGTAGCCGAGGCCGAGGCTCTTGCGGATTTCCGCCTCGGCGGCGGTGTCGCCCAGCCGCTGCGTGCAGGCGAGGGCGGTGCGGTGGGTCTCGATGAGGTCGTGGAGGTGGCCACGGATGAAGAAGTACCGCCACAGGGTCTGGACCAGCCGCCAGCAGCGCTCGTGCTGACCGTGCGTGGCGGCGCCGGCAGCGAGCGAGACGAGGTTGACGCGTTCGGCCTCGAACCAGGACAGCGCGTGCTCGGTGGTGGCCAGCCCACGCAGGTGCGCCGGCGGCGGGCTCGAGGCGGGGAATCGTTTCCTGGTCGGTTCGAGCACGTCGGCCGCCTGCCCGGCCATGTGGATGTAGTGGTCGAGAACCCGCCCGGCGATCGCGGGATCGGCGTCGCCGATCGTGCGGGCGTGATCGCGCACCAGGTCGTGCATGCGGTACCGGTCGAGCGTGGACTGGTGCAGTAGGTGGACGTCGAGCAGACCTTCCAGCAGCGAAGCGGTCTCGGCCGGGCCGTGGCCGGTGATCGCCGTCGCCGCGTCGGCGGTGATGTCCACGCCGAGGAAGTCGCCGAGCCCCTGGAACAGCCGCCGCTGCCGGTCGGTCAGGTGCCGGCAGGACAGCGCCAGCGCCGCGTCGACGCTGCGGTCGCCGGCGCTGAGCGCGGGGAGTCTTCGATGCTCGTCCCGCAGTGACGTCAACAGGTGTTCCATCGTCCACAACGGGCGATCACGGAGGCGGCCGGCGGCGATCCGGATCGCCAGGGGCAGCAGGCCGCACAACCGGACCAGCTCCTGGACGCCTTCGTGGCAGTCCGCGACCCGCCGCTCGCCGACGATCCGGGTGAACAGCTCGACCGCCTCGTGTTCGCCGAGCACATCCAACGCCATCATCCGCACTGCTTCCAGGCTCGTCAGCCGGGCCCGGCTGGTGATGACGACCCCGCATTCCGTGCCGCCGCCGGGCAGTAGCGGACGAACCTGGGCGGCATCGGCGACGTCGTCGAGCACGACCAGCAGGCGGCGGCCGACCAGCAGTGACCGCCATAACGCGGCGCTGTGGTCGACCTGCTCAGGGATGCGATGCCCGTCCACGCCGAGTTGCCGGAGCAGGGCGTCCAACGCGCCCTGGGCGGTCAGCGGCCCCCGTTCCGCGCTGTGCGTCCGTAGATCGACATAGAGCTGCCCGTCCGGGAATCGATCGGCCAGCCGGTGTCCGATGTGGACAGCCAGCGTCGTCTTGCCGACGCCGGCCATGCCGTTGAGGGCGCACACCACGGTGCTTCGGGCCGCCAGCGCCTCGATCTCGGCCGCACGGCCGACGAAGTCGTCCACCGTGCGCGGCAGGAAGTTGTCGCTGGCCCGTGGGATCGGCTCGTCCCGCAGCACCTGCAACTGCGCGGCCTGGAGCTCCGGGCCCGGCTCGATGCCGAGCTCGGTGCGCAACCTGGCCGCCAGGTCGTCGAACAGGTCGATGGCGGCCGGCCGCTGTCCGGCTCCTGCCAGCGCGACCATGAGTCGGGCGTGCAGTCCCTCGTGCAGTGGCTCATCCGCGCGTACCGGTTCCAGCTGAGTGACGATCTGCTCGTGCCGGCCGAGCCGGCAGCTGACGTCGGCGTGCGCTAGGGCGGCCGACAGGCGCTGCTGCGACAGGGCCACCGCCGCCGGATGCCACGCCAGCTGTTCCTTGCCGGCGAGAACCGGCCCACGCCAACAAGCGAGCGCCTGCGCGTAGGTCTCGCAAGCGGCGTCCGGAGTCTGCTCGGATCGAGCCCGCGCTGCCAGCGCGCCGAACTCCAGCATGTCCAGTTGGGACGGTTCGGCGTCCAGCTGGTAGCCGCCATGGCCGATCCGGACCAGGCACAGCCGTGGGCCGAGCAATCGTCGCAGTTGGCGGACGTATCGGTTGACCAGACCGGCACACGACGCGGGCGGCCGACCGGACCACAGCGTCTCGGCCACGTCGTCCAAGGGCAGGGGCCGGTTCGGGTTCAACGCCAGCAACCCGAGCAGGCAGGCCGGCCGCGTCTCGCCGAGTTCGATCGTCCGACCGTCGCGGACGATCATCAGGGGGCCGAGCACGCCGATCCACAAGTCCGCGGTCGGCGCCGCCGACTGCCCGTCGGATGCCAGCACGGCGAGCAACTGGCGGACGGACGCGGTGCGGGGCCGTCGGATCTGGCCCTGCTCCAGATAGCGCACGGTGCGGATGCCGAGGCCGGCTCGGCGAGCCAGCTCGGCCTGAGTTATGCCCAGCTCCACGCGCCGTTGCCGCAGCAGCGCCGACAGTGCCGACGGAGTCAACTCCATCTCCGTGCCCCCCAGTGAGCCCGTTTCTGGGAATTGTCGCATTGCCGGTCACACGGGTGACAAGTCCCGAACGGCAATATTGCCGGTAACCACGGCCCTGAGCTGCGATTTTCCGAGTCGTCCGGTCGGCCGGCCGGATCCCTACGCTCGTCACCACGCACGACCAGAGGCGGCGCTCGCGTCGCCGCCCGGGCTCTGGGTGGGGAGGCTCAGTGCAACGTGCACGGAGATCACGCGTGGCTTTCAGACTGACCGCACTCGCGATGGTCGTGGCACTGGCCTTGCCGCTGTTGACGATGTCCAGCCCGCCGACCGCCGTGACCAGGCAGGCCCTGCCGTTGGGTGCCGCCACCACCGCGCCCGAGCAGAGCTCCGGATCGGCGGACGGCCTCGGGCATGCCGCCTCGACGTCGGCGACAACGACGTCCCTGGCCAGCTCGCCGCATGAGCAGCCACGTCCGGCCAACGCGGTGCCCGACACCGCCTCGCCGGCGCCGGCCGTGCACCAACCCGGCGTCGACCAGCGGCAGACCAAGCCCACGGTTTCGCAGCCGCGCACCGGTCCCGTGCTACCGCCGGATGCGCGCGAACGGGTCGGCGATCGCACGGCGACCACGGAGACGTTCGACAACCCGGACGGATCGCGCACGCTTCGGCTACACGCCGGTCAGTCCAACGTGCGGACGCCGGACGGCTCGTGGCAGCCGGTCGACCTGGCGCTGGCCATGGGAAATGACGGACGGGCCCGGCCGAAGCTGTCGCCGATCGCTACGAGTTTCGCCGGCCACGCCGACGATCCCGTACTGGCGCAGGTGGACTTCGACGGCGACCACGGCCTGAGCTACGGGCTGGTCGGCGCGTCGGCCGCCAAGGCCGAGGTGGCGGGCTCGCAGGTGACCTATCGCGGGGTCCGC
This sequence comes from Kutzneria sp. NPDC052558, assembly GCF_044547355.1. Lineage (NCBI taxonomy): Bacteria > Bacillati > Actinomycetota > Actinomycetes > Pseudonocardiales > Pseudonocardiaceae > Kutzneria > Kutzneria sp. NPDC052558. The sequence goes on along the minus strand of NZ_JBIUAG010000001.1, from coordinate 663,984 downwards.
CCGGGCGTGGACCTGGTCCTGTCCCCGACGGCGTCCGGCGTGAAGGAGGACCTCGTCCTCGCCTCGGCGGCGACCGCGAGCGTGGAGTTCACCCTGCGGCTCAAGGGATTGCGGCCGCGTGTGGACAGCGACGGCGGGATCTCGCTGCTGGCCGGCGATCAGGTCGTCGGCGTCGTCCCGGCCGGCTACATGACCGACGGGGCGACGGCGCGCTCGACCGGCGTGCGCTACACGGTGACCCCGAACGGCCCCGCGTGGACGTTGCGGATGGACCTGGACGCGAAGTGGCTGGCCGATCCGGCGCGGGCGTACCCGGTGGTGGTCGACCCGTCGGTCGGCAAGTTCCACACCGACGCCGACGACACCTTCGTGCAGCCGGGCAAGCCGGCCCAGTCCACCAACCAGGTCCTGGAGGTCGGCAAGGTCGACGGCCTGGAGGCGCGGTCCTACCTGCACTTCGGCAACGCCCTCGGCCAGCTGCGCAACCAGTACATCCTCGGCGCCTCGTTGGTGCTGGACAACATCGGCTCCTCCTCGTGCACCCCGCAGTCGATGACGGTCTTCGAGGTCACGCAGCCGTGGGACGGTGGGATGACCTGGCCGGGCGCGGGTGTCGGGCGGGCGCTGGGCAACGCCTCCTTCGCGCACGGCGCGGCGGGCTGTCCGTCGCAGGCCTGGGAGGGCTTTCCGCTCGACCCGGACGTGATGACCCAGTGGACGCACGGCAACGCCGTGGCCAACGGGCTCAGCGTTCGGGCCACCAACGAGAACGACGGGCAGGGCAAGCGGTTCGCGTCGGCCAACGCGCCGACCCAGCCCGACGACAAGATCCCCTACCTCGACGTCAAGTACTCGCCGGACGGCGCCGCCTTCAAAGTCACCAGCATCACCTTGGCCACTAACAACAAAGAGGGCCGGATGGTGGTGAACGCGACCAACTGGGGCGCGTCCGCCTGGCCCGCGGGCGGCGCTTACCACCTCGGCTACGTAGTCGACGGGGGCACCACCAAGACCGACTGGGCCCCGGCCACCGCCGTCGGCCCGGGCCAGACCGCCACCTTCGACGTGCCGGTGATCCCGTTGCCGCCGGGCTCGCACGAGATCAAGCTCAGCATGTGGGGGCCGGACGGGCGCAGCTTCGCCGACGCGCAGGGCGTGCCGTGGGGCGTGTTCACCATGGAGGTGCACAACGAGCCGCCCACCACGAACTACCAGGCGCCCGGCACCGGCGCGGTGGTGGAGACACTCACGCCGACGCTCTACGCCGAGGGCAAGGACCCGGACGACTGGCCGGAGAAGGGCCTCAGCTACAAGTTCCGCCTCTGCGCCGACCAGGCGCTGACCACCGACTGCCAGGAGTCGGACTGGGGCGGCCAGTCCTGGGCGCCGCCGAAGCCGTTGTCGTGGAACCGAACCTACTTCTGGGGCCTCAAGGTCTACGACACCGTGGACGCCACCCCGGACTGGGTCGAGCTGGTGCTGACCACCCGGGTGCACCAGCCGGAGATCACCTCGCACCTGGCTGGCAGCCCGGGCAACACCGACGGCCCCGGCCTGGACCCGCAGATCGGCAACTACTCCACGGTTGCCACCGACGCGTCGATGCCCACGGTAGGCCCGGACCTGACGGTCACCCGCACCTACAACAGCCTGGATCCCCGGCGGGACACCGCGTTCGGCGAGGGCTGGTCGTCCCGGGTGGACATGCGGCTGCGCCCGGACGACGACGGCTCGGGCAACGTGGTGATCACCTTCCCGGCCGGCCGCCAGGTCCGGATGGGCCGCAACCCGGACGGCACCTTCGCGCCGCCGCAGGGCGCGGCCCTCGAACTGGTCTACACCGGCGGCGGCGCGGCCACGTACACGCTGCGCGACAACACCGGCGGACAGTGGGTGTTCGACCTGTTGGGGCGGCTCACCTCGGTGTTCGATCCGGCCGGCATCGAGGAACGCCTCGGCTACGACACCAACGACCACGTCACCACGATCACCAACCAGATCAGCCGGCGCACGCTTTCCCTGACCTGGACCGGAAGTCACGTCAGCAGCGTGCAGACGCCCGCGCCCCAGCTCGGTGGCGCCCCGCTGACCTGGACCTACTCCTACACCGGGGACCGGCTGGACAAGGCGTGCGTGCCGGGTGACGCCCCGAATTGCACGTCGTACCAAGGCAAGGGCGGGTCGCACTACCTGAGCACCGTGCTCGACGACAACCCGCGCGGCTACTGGCGGCTGGACGAGAACGGCGGCGACAGCTTCGCCAACGTCACCGCCCGCCGACCCGGCTCGGATGCCGCGCAGCAGCACGGAGTTGTGCTCGGGGCGGGCGGCGCGCTCGACGGCACCACCGACACCGCGGGCGCCTTCGACGGCAACGGCAGCTACGTCACGCTGCCGCAGAAGCTGCTGGCCGAGTCGATGTCGGTGTCGGCCGAACTGTGGTTCAAGACCACCGACGGCGGCGTGCTGCTCAGCTATGCCGACCAGCAGTTCCCGGCCGCGGCGACCAAGTCCACGCCGGTGCTCTACGTCGGCACGGACGGCTTGCTGTACGGCGGGTTCGCCATGCACGACCCGGGCGGCGCGCGCCAGGTCGTCAGCGCCAGGCAGGTCAACGACGGACAGTGGCACCACGCCGTGCTGTCGACCGCTGTCACCTCGCAAACCCTTTATCTGGACGGGCAATCGGCCGGCACGATCACGGGCGTCGTCGACCACGGGCAGGAGGGCATGCTCACGGTCGGCGCCGGCAACGGCAAGGACTGGCCCGCCACCAACGGTGCCGGCTACTACTTCACTGGCTCGATCGACGAGGTCGCACTCTACCTGCACACCGTCGGCGCGCTCGCGGCCCAGCGCCACTTCGCCGCCCGCGGCGCGGTCGACCAGCTGACCTCGATCACCCTGCCCCAGGACAACCGCCAGTTCGCGACCCTCACCTACGACGACGCGCACGATCGCGTGCGAACCCTGGTGGATAACCAGAACCGTTCGTGGACGATGGACACGCCGACGGTGCTGGAATCGCTGCGGACCGCCGTGCTGCACGGCCCCAGCACACACGGCGACTGGACCTATGTCGAGGACATCGACAACGGCGGCCGGATCGTCTCCAGCAGCCACAACGGCGGGACCAAGGCGTACCGCTACAACGAGGCGGGTTTCCCGTCCGGCCTGACCGACGAGAACGGCAACACCTTCACGGAGACCACCGACGCCCGCGGCAATGTGCTCAGCCGCACCTCCTGCCGGGCCGGCGGCTCGTGCTTCACCACGTATTCCTCTTACGTGGCCTCCGATTCGCCGTTGGACCCGCGCCGCGACAAGCTCGCGTCCACATCGGACGCCCGGTCCTCGGGGCCGGACGACACCCGCTACCGCACCACCTACAGCTACGACACAGCCGGCCGGCCGACCGGCGTCGTGACGCCGCGACCGGTCGGCCAGACCGCCCCGCCGGCACTGACCAACGTCTACTCGACCGGCGCGGAGGACGCCGTCGGCGGCGGCAAGGTCCCGGCCGGGCTGCTGGTCACTACCACCGGCGCGCGTGGCCAGGTGACGACCAGGCAGTACAGCGCCAACGGCGACCTGGTCGCCGTGCTGTCCCCGACCGGCCTGCGGACCGGCTACGGCTACGACCTGATCGGCCGGCAGACCTCCGCCACCACGACCAACAGCGGCGGCGCGGACATCGGCACCACGACGATCGAGTACACGCCCAGGTCGCAGGTGTCCAAGGTGACCGGGCCGGCGGTGACCAACCCGGTCACCGGCGCCACCCACCAGGAGGTCAGCGAGACCCGCTACGACGGCGACGGCAATGTCACGCAGGACATCCTGTCCGACGCCACCCCGGGTGGCGATCCTCCGCGCGCCACCAGCTACGCCTACGACGGCTCCGACCGGCTCACCAAGATCACCGACGCCGCCGGCGGCGTCGAGACGTTCTCCTACGCCGACAACGGATTGACGGTCACGGACAAGGACGTCCGGGGCTTCTCCTGGACCACCCGGTCCGACGAGTTCGGCAAACCCCTGGCGCAGTTGGTGAGCGGCCCCGGAGTCGATCCGGACAACCCAGACGTCGGCACCCTGACGATCGAGTCCATGGCCTACGATCCGGGCGGTCGGCTCGCCTCGGTCACGGACGCGATGGGCCGGCTCACCACGTACCAGTACTACGGCGACAACCTGCTCGCGTCCCAAACCCGGCCGAACGTGCTCCACGCCGACGGCACCCGTCACGATGTCGTGCTGAGCCAGGTGAACTACGACGCCGCCGGCAATGTCGTCGACCAGATCGGCGCGGGCGGACGGCGGGTGTCGCAGACCTACGACGACGCCGGCCTCGTCGCCACCTCGACCGTCGACCCGGGCGGCCTGAGCCGGCAGGTCAGCTACCAGCGCGACGCCGACGGCAATCCGACCCGGGTGGAGCGGCGCGGGGCCGCCGACCGCAATCGGGTCGAGGTCACCGCCTACAGCTACGACGCCGCCGACCTCGTCACCCGTGAGGACGACTACCTGGACGCCACCACGGCAGTGTCCACTGTGTACAATCGGGACGAGCGCGGGCTCGTTCGCAGCACGGTCGACCGGCGTGGATTGACGACGTCCCAGGACTACGACGCCAACGGCGACCCGGTGCGGACCACCTATCCGCCCACTGACGTCTGGGTCGCCGGCGTCCAGACCAAGGGCTTCGCCCGGGTGGAGACAGTGGGGCGCAACGCTTTCGGCGAGGCCACCCAGACCGTTGACGGCGCAGGCGGCGTGACCACCGCGGCATACGACCCGATGGGCCGGGCCACCGCGGTGACGTCGCCCGACTACACCACGCCCGGCGGCCAGACGATCAAGGCGACCGCCCGCACCGAGTACGACGCGGCCGGCAACGTGGCCAAGCTGACCGATCCGCTCGGCCGCGTCACGACCCACACGTACGACGCGTTCGGCCGGCCGCTGACCACGACCCTGCCCCAGGTCGGCGACCAGCCGAGCACGGCCACCACGCACTACGACCGCCTCGGCGAGGTCGTGTCGAGCACCGACCCCAACGGCGCCGAGACTAAGAGCACCTACGACGAGTTGGGGCGGCAGGCGACCACCACGCAGGTCGAGCGGACCACCACTCCGGTGTCGTACTTCACCACCACGATGGGCTACGACGAGGCCGGCGACATCGTGTCCGTGCGCAGTCCGCAGGGCAACGTGGCCACTGCGACCTACAACGGCGCCGGCGAGGTGACTGGGCGGGTCGACGCCACCGGCCGCGGCACCACGATCGACTACGACATCGCCGGCCGTTCGGCCAACGACACCGACACCGGCGGCGTGGTCACCACGACCACGTACAACCTGCTGGGGCAGCCGGTACGCACCGCGCAGTCGGTCAACGGCCAGGAGCAGCGGGCCACCACCAATTCCTTCGACGCCAACGGAAACATCACCGGCACGGTCAGTCCCGAGGGACGCGCCACCACCTTCGGCTACGACGAGCTGAACCGGCTGGCCGTGCAGACCGAGCGGGTCGACGCCACGAAGTCGATCACCACGACCACCGGCTACGACAAGCTCGGTGCCCGCAGCCGGATGGTCGACGGCAACGGCAACGCCACCAACTACACCTACACCAGCTGGGGTCTGCCCGAGTCGGTGGTCGAACCCGCGACCGCCGCCACCCCCGCGCTCGCCGACCGGACCTGGACCACCGGCTACAACGCCGCCGGCAAGGCCGTGTCGCTGACCAAGCCCGGCGGCGTCACCACCAGCCGTGAATACGACAGCCAGGACCGGATCACCGTCGAGCACGGCGCCGGCGCGCCGGACCGGGTGTTCGGCTACGACCGGGTTGGCAACCTGACCAGCATCAACAGTCCCGGCGGCACCACGACGTACTCCTACGACGACCGCGGGCACCTGACCGCCTCGGCCGGGCCCGCCGGGAGTTCCAGCTACAGCTACAACGGCGATGGCACCATGGCCTCCCGCACCGACGCCAGCGGCCAGGCCACCTTCACCTACGACGGCGTCGGCCGCCTCACCACGGTGGCCGATCCACTGTCCAAGCGGACCGCCCGCTACGGCTACGACGCTCCCGGCCGGCTCTCCACCGTCACCGACACCGCCGTGAACGGTCAGGTCAGCCGGCAGATCGGCTATGACTCCCTCGGGCGGACCACGTCCGACAAGGTCGTGCAGTACATCGATTCCGGCGTGCCGCCGCGGACCCTGCTCGGCACCGAGTACGGGTACGACCGGGACGACAAGCTCACGTCCAAGACCAGCACCAGCACCGTCGGGTCCACGCCCAACGGCTACGGCTACGACGGCGCCGGGCGGCTCACCTCGTGGACCGACGGCTCAGGCCAGACCACCAACTACGGCTGGGACAACGCCGGCAACCGCGTGAGCGCCGGCTCGCAGACCTACAGCTACGACCAGCGCAACCAGCTCCTCTCCGGCGGCGGCGCCTCCTATTCGTACACGCCGCGCGGCACCCTCGCCTCGGTCACGCAGAACGGCGTCACCCGCACCTCCTCCTTCGACGCCTTCGACCGCCTCATCAACGACGCCGGCACCACGTACTCCTACGACTCCCTCAACCGCGTCGCCGACCGCAACGGCACCAGCTTCACCTACTCCGGCCTCAGCAACGACGTCGTCTCCGACGGTTCCCGCCTCGTAAGCCGCCTACCCGACGGCACTGGCTTCTCCGACAAGGCCACCACCGGCTCTGCCAAGATGCTCTACGCCGACCAGCACGACGACGTCGTCGGCCGCTACCTCAACGCCTCCGTCGACGGCCGCCGCTCCTACGACCCATTCGGCGCCATCCTGTCGTCCACAGGGGACACCTCCTCCCTGGGCTTCCAGGGCTCCTGGTCCGACCCTTCCTCCGGTGCGGTAAACATGGCCGCCCGCTGGTACTCGCCCACCAGCGGCCAGTTCACCAGCCGCGACGACTGGACCGTCGACCCCCAACCCTCCGCCGCCGCCAACCGCCACCAGTACGGCAACACCGACCCGGTCGGCAACGTCGATCCGAGCGGACACGATCCGATCGTCGAATGTGACGCTTATCCAGCGCCATGCATCGGGATTGTCGGTCCGGCGGATCAGACGGTGGTCGACGAATTGATGAAGATCGCCGCCGACCAGCTCAGGCAGGAATGGTTTAACTACGCCCTCAGCCAGCCGGTGGGCTGTCAGCATCGATACGGCAAGTGCCAGGACACGTGCGTCGTCGTCGGCGCGACCAGGTGCTTGTCGTCCTCGGTTGGCGGAGCCGGAACTGTGCCCGGTCTGCCGCCGTCACCCAAGAAGCCGACTGGTGGCCACCCGACCGTCCAGCACAAGAAGCCCCCGGTGATTCCGACGCCGCCGCCCCCGCCACTGTGGGACATCAACCTGCTCGGGCCGCTCGCCGCGGCCGCCGCCGGCGCGTTCGTCACCTTGTTCAGGGCGGCCGAAACCGCCGTCGTGGACATCGCCACCTCGGTCATCGACAACGTGCTCGAACACATCGCCGGGGACACCGACATCACCCCGAACCCTGAGCCGAACCCGGTCCGGGTCGACAGGCCCTTTCCGATTCCGCTGCCGTTGCCGGACGTGAAGCCCCAGCCGAAGCCGGACCCCGGCCCCGACGAGGACGACGACGAGGACGAATGCCTCGACGGCAGCGCCGCGACGGATATAGCGGTGAATGACCCGATGCAGCAGTTCACGTGGAACGGGCAGGGCTACTACCCATACAAGACGCCCGGGAAGCCGACGTTTCGTGCCACCGGTGGACATGTCTGTCTCAGCAGCACCCGGCCGAGTAAGAAGCGGACGCCGTACACACCGGTCGGTTATCAGTCGGGCGATAATCGCAGTCACCTGATCGGTTACCAGTTCTGGGGAAGTAACGGACGCACGAACATCGTCCCTCTGGAGGAGACGGTCAACCAGGATGACATGGAACCGGTGGAGGGTACGATCGCGGATGCCGTGGGCAAGAACAAGAACACTCGGATCTACCTCGACGTCAAGGCCGTCTATGTCAATCCGAATTCCGGCACGCCGACGGCGGTAATCATTGACGCCGTTGGCAATGGTGGCTTCAGCTGCCAGGTGACGATCGTGAATCCACCGATGCCAGGCAGCTATCCAGGAGGGCGGGTCGGTACCGGCCGGGCCGCCACCCGAACACATCCGACATGTTGAGGACTGTGAAAGCCATGACTGCATTGAGACGCGCGGTGATCCTGGCCGTGGGGATGACGTTGGGGATCTCTCTGGGCCTGGTGCCGGTGACGGCGGTGGCCAAGCCGGCGTCGATCGATTCGGTGCAGGCATCCCGGCCGGGGGAGGCGGTGCCGAAGGATCGTAGCGGTCGGTTGCTGCTGTATGTCGACGGCGACCGGGACGCGGTGACGACTGCTGTGCGCAATGTCGGCGGGGTGGTGAACGCGGCCGCGGGGAGCCGGCTGGAAGTGGCGTTGCCGCCGGACAAGCTGGCGGACCTGGCCAAGCAGCCGTCGGTCAAGGACATTCGTCGGCCGGAGCGGGCGATCCCGATGGCGGTGACCTCCGAGGGAGTGGCCGCCTCGGGGGCCGATCAGTGGATCGCGGCCGGCAAGAAGGGCGCCGGCGTCAAGGTCGGCGTTCTGGATGTCGGCTTTACGGGACTCGAAGACGCGCAGCAGGCCGGTGAGCTGCCGGCAGTGGCGTCCAATATGGACGGTTGTCGTGACACCGCCAAGTTGGAACAGCACGGGACGGCGGTGGCGGAGGTGGTGCACGACATGGCCCCCGAGGCGCAGCTGTTCCTGGCCTGCATCGACGGGCCACTGGACATGGGGCCGGCGGCGGACTGGTTGCGGCAACAGGGTGTTCAGGTGATCACGGCGTCGATCGGGTTCCTTACCTCGGGCCGCGGCGACGGTTCCGGTGACCCGGGCAGCCCCGCCGACGTGGTGCGAGCCTCCAGGCAGGCCGGGATTGTGTGGTCGGTGGCGGCTGGCAACCTGGCCCAGGACCACTTCGCCGGCAACGCGACGGATGCCAACGGCGATGGCTTCGTCGAGTTCAACGGGACCACACAGAACAACGGGTTCTCGTTGGAGGCGGGCAGATCGGCGACGGTGGGGTTGCGGTGGGACGCGTGGCCGAAGTCGACGGACGACCTCGACGTGTACGTGATGAAGTCGAATCACGCGCCGACGGGTCCGGCGGATCCGGAGATCGCGGCGGCGTCCACGGTGGACCAGCGGGATGTTCCTGCCGGCGGCCGGCCGACCGAGGAAGTCACCTTCACCAACACCGGTGGCACAGGTGTGCAGTACTGGATCTATGTCAAGAACAACAACACGACGCCGGGTCGGCACTTCGATCTGTTCGTCTCGGGCACCAGCAACCCGTTGCAGTTCACGACGGCCGGCGGGAGCGTGACCGAGCCGGCCACGTCGCCGTATGCGTTGGCGGTCGGCGCGACGGAGCCCAACTCCGGGGTGCTGGAGGCCTACAGCGGGCAGGGGCCGACGATCGACGGCCGGCAGAAGCCGGATCTGGTGGGTTCGGCCAAGGTCAGCACGTTCACGTACGGATCGAAGGCATTCACCGGCACCTCCGCGAGCGCGGCCCATGTCGCAGGCGCGGCGGCGTTGCTGAAGTCGGCCAACCCGCAGCTGGACGCGGCGCAGTTGGAGTCGACGCTGCTGGCCAGGACCAACCCGAAGCGTTCGGACAACCAGTGGGGCAAGGGAACCCTCGCCCTCGGCCCGCCGGACTCGGCCCCAGCGCCGGCCGGATCGGGCTTCACGGCGCTGACCAAGCCCAATCGAATCCTGAGCACCTTCGACGGCACGGGCGGACATTCCGGGCCGTTCGCCGCCGGTGAGGTGTTCACGCTGCCGATGCCCGGCGTCGCTACCGACACCACCGCCGTGGTGCTGACCATCACCGGCTACGCAGACGCGGCGACCGGCATCGACCTGTTCGCGGCCAACCCGACGGGCGGCAACTCGCCGACCTCGCACCTGCCGCTGGCGGCCGACCAGTACGCGTCGGTCACCGTGGTGGCGCCACTCGGGGCCGACCGCGCGGTCCGCGTCCGGAACAAGGCCGGAAAGACGAACATCCAGCTGGACCTGGTCGGCTACTTCAACCCGGGCGGCGGGAGCACCTACTTCCCGAAGCCGACGGCCAGCCGGATCCTGGACACCAGGGGAGCCGCCGGCGGCATGCCCAGCAGCCCACGGTCGACGCCGCTGGGTGGCGGCGAGGACTACGCCCTGCCGGTGCGGGGTGTCGCGGGCGTGCCGCAGGACGCCACGTCGGTCGTGGTGAACCTGACCGGCCTGGACAACACGCTGCACACCTGGATCACCGCCTACGGCCAGGACTTCCCGGGCACCAGCACCTTGGTGCTGGGCCCGAACCAGCGCCGAACCGGTCTCGCGATCGTGCCGGTCGCCCCGGACGGCAGGATCCGGCTGCGCAACGGCGCCGGTCTGGCGGACGCGATCGTTGACATGCTCGGCTGGTTCGGCCCGGGGCAAGGCGGCCGGTACGTGTCGTTCCCGGACGCCAGTCGGGTTCTGGACACCGCGAACGGCACCGGAGTCCGCCAGGGCGCGATCGAGGCCGGGGAGACGGTGCCGGTGCAGGTCGGCGGTTTCGCCGGCGTGAGCGGCAATGCCACCGCCGCGGTGCTCACGGTCGCGGGCACCGAGAACATGCTCGGCTCCGACCTGTCCCTCGGGCCGGCCGAGGCCGGCCTGCCGACGACGGGCTCGGTGGCGATGTACCAGCGCCTGCCCGGCGCGAACACCGTGTTCGCGCCGCTGGGCGACAGCGGGCTGGTCGACGTGCGCAACGAACGCGGCCACGCCCAGGCGGTCGCGGACGTCGCCGGCTATTTCGTCGGCGGCTCGAAGGCGCCGGCCGGCGGTTGCGTGACGCCGAGGAACGAGACGGGCTTCACCGGCATCTTCGACGGCCGCGTCGAATCCGGCCTGCCCGGGTGGCAGGTCGTCGGAGCGGTGGGCCCGTCCGTCGAGGGCTGCGAGCTGGTCACCCCCAAGGCGGCCGGATTCGTCTGGTACCCCGAGCAGAGCTTCCGCGACGACTACACCGTTCGGCTGGACTTCAACGACCCCACCGGCCACGGGGACTCGGGGATATACCTGGGATTCGGCAACCCGGGGTCCGACAGCACCGCGCCGGGCCGCACCGGCGTGGAGGTGCGGATCGGGGCAGGCGACCCGGACGCCACCCGGCGGACCGGCGGCATCGCCGGCCTCCAGGCGCCCAGCGTGGACGCGACCAAGCCGGCCGGCCAGTGGAACAGCTACGAGATCACCTTCGCCGGCAACCGGGTCACGGTCGTCCTCAATGGACAGAAGGTGAACGACTACACCATCACCGACCCAGCGCGGCTGCATCCCGACACCTACCTCGGCATTCAGAGCTCCGGGTCGGGCGACTCGGTGCGATTGCGCGATGTGCGGGTCCGCCGGAACAGCCCGCTGTCCAGCGGGTCGCTGACCGGGGTCAACGGCAAGTGCCTCGATGTCACGGAGGGCGACACGAACGGGACGGCCATCGAGATGTGGTCGTGCAACGGTGAAGCCGGGCAGGTCTGGGCATCGGTCTCCGACGGCTCGGTCCAGGCGTTTGGGCGGTGTCTCGACGTCAAGGACGGCGCCAGCGGCAACGGCACCGCCGTGCAGCTGTGGTCGTGCAACGGCACCTACGCGCAGCAGTGGCTGGTGAGACCGGACGGCACCATCTACAGTCTGCTCGCCGCCAAGTGCCTGACCGCCGGCTCCGGATCCGACGGCGCCGGGCTGGTCATTCGGGACTGCGGGAACCTGCCGGAACAGCAGTGGCGGCCGCAGTTCGGGGCGGGCCGCGACGGTGCGCTCGTGACCACCGGCAAGCGGTGTGTCGACGTCACCGGCGGAGATCCGAACACCGTGCACGTGACGGCGTTCGAATGTCAGGGCAGCATCAACCAGGAGTGGACGCTCGACCCGGACGGCTCGGTCCGGAGCCTCGGGAAGTGTCTCGACGCCAACGGCCGCATCCCGAACCAGCCGACCGTCGTGCAGTTGGCCGTCTGTTCCGGGGCGACTACCCAGAAGTGGAGCCTGCGGCCCGACGACACCCTGGTCGGCCTGGCCGAGTCGCAGTGCCTGACCACGATGACCGAGGATTCCGAGAGCTCGCTCATGCTGACGCCGTGCGCGGGCAAGCCAGCACAGCAGTGGAAGCTGACCGCGCGGGCGGTCGCCACGGGCAAGGTGGCCTCCTTGTCGGGCAAATGCCTCAGCGGCGACGCCGGCCAGGGCACGGCCCAACTTGCCGCGTGCGTCAACACGGAGATCCAGGCCTGGCAGGTGATCGACGACGGCCAGCTGATGATGGCCGGACGCTGCCTCGAGGTCGGCAACGGGGCCACGGCGGAGAACAGCCCGGTCGGGCTGGGCGATTGCACCTGGGGCGGGTCGCAGCGGTGGATGGTCCGCCCGGACGGCTCGCTGGCCAACCAGGCGTCCGGCAAGTGCCTGACGCCGTCGGGCAACGGCATGGTGATCGCCACGTGCACCGGGGCGTCGAGCCAGCGGTGGGCCCTCCTGCGCCGCCAGATCTGATCGAGATGAGGAAGCAGATGAGAAGATCCCTGACCGCGGCGCTGGCCATCGCGCTCACGGCCGCCGTCGTGTCGGCGCCCACCGCAAGCGCCTCCATCGGCCCCGGCACCAGCTTCACCCCGGACAGCGTGTGGGTGCACATGCGACCCACGCTCGACTCCGCCCACGCGACCATCAACAAGGGACCCAACATCGCCGCGATGTGCTGGTACTACGACGGTCAGCAGTTCTGGGACCTGATCGTCGACTACGCCAACAACATCGTCGGCTACACCCTGGAGAGCTACCTCACGACCGCCGCCTACCAGTCATGCATGTCGCTCGGTCACAACCACAGGTTCGTCACCGACGTGTGGGTGCATTTCCAGCCGCGCGGCAACACCGTCGACTACGAGGCGCTGACCATGGCGACCAGCACGGACATCGCGGCCGCGTGCACGGTGCCCAACATCCAGGACCCCTCCGACGGCAACAGCATCCGGACCTGGTACGTGGTCGTCGACCATGGCAGCAACGTGGCCGGCTTCACCTGGGCCAGCTCCGTCGCCGGGCCGGTTCCCCCGCCGTGCTGAGCTGAATCCCGGCGTCGCTCACCTCCGTGTGATGGGATGTGAGCGACGCTGCCGGGCAACGCGTGCCACGTTCGCCGCGGACGCCTTCGGCTAGGACCGCCGGCGGCCGGCGCGCATCAGGTCGATGTACTCGTCGTAGTTGCGGGCCTTGACCGCGAAGCGCTCCAGCACCCAGGGGTGGGTGGAGATCTGAAGCGCTCCTCGGCGAGGCCCTTGACGACGATGTCGGCCAGTTCGTCGGTGGTGATCGCGTCCCGGCCGCCCTCGGGGGTGTCGTACTTGCCGGCGAGGATGGCCGTGCGCACGGCGGCCGGGCACAGGACGCTGACGCCGATGCCCTGGTCCTCGTAGGTGGCGGCCAGCCATTCGGTGAAGCCGATCGAGGCGTGCTTGGTCACGGTGTGGGACACGGTGTCGAAGATGACCAGCAGGCCGGCCGCCGAGGCCACGTTGAGCAGGTAGCCGCCGCCCTGGGCGAGCATGTGCGACACCGCGTGCCGGGCGGCGTGGACCTGGGACATGAGGTTGAGATCGATGATCTTCCGCCACTGCTCGGCGGTCGTGTCGAGGCCGCCGTCGATCGCGATGCCGGCATTGGACACGAACAGGTCGATGCGGCCGAAGTGCTCGACCGTCGCCTCGACGAGGCGCTCGATGTCCTGCTCGCGGCCGACGTCGGCGGCGACGCCCAGCGCGCCGATCTCGGCGGTGTGCCTGCGGCGACGGGCTCGCCGCCACCCTCACCGAGGACGCCGCGCTGCACCGGCTCTGGTACGACCTGCGGGCCCAGTCGATGTTCGAGCAGGCGCTGATCCGCCACCTCGGCGGCGCCGCCGGCGCACTCGACGATCTCCGCGTGGGCACGCGAATGCTGCTGCCCCAACTGTTCCCGACCGGCTGACCGAGCACGACGTCCGATGCCATAGTTGTCCGGCCGAAGTAGTCGATCACGTCGTTGGAGGCAGTTCCATGCCGTTCGTCCAGGTCTCACTGGCCACTGGCCGCACCCCGGAGCAGATTCGCGCGCTGATCAGCGAGGTCACCGCCGCGGTGGCCCGCGCGGTGGACGCGCCCGCGGCCAACGTCCGGGTCGTCGTCACCGAGGTGCCGCCCACCCACTGGGCCGCCGGCGACGTCACGATTCAGGAGCGCAACCGGGCCTGATCCGGCCGGTTCGCCCCCCGCTGACCGTCCGGCGACGGAACCGGGGTGGTTGTCGGAAGCCGGTTTCTGGGGAAGGGGCGCGAATGCTGTATATGTTCGGGTTCGATCGGATCGGCGTCGTGGTCGGGGACCTGTTCTTCGTCGATCCGCATCCGCACAAGGGACAGGAGAGTCCCGAGCACGGCGTCCGGCTAGAACTGCGGCTGGTCGAACGGGGCGAGCTGAAGGGCGGACCCGTCTGGCGGTTGTGGTCGCGGCGTGCGAGTCGGTTGGCGTGGGGACCAGGATCGTTCGGTGCCTGCTTTCTGGCGTGCGTCAGAGCGCAGGTGTGCCTGCGGCATTGAGGGTCTGGCCTGGGCGATGGTGCGGGTGGAGGGCGGGGTGTCTGTGTCGTGTTTGGGGACCACGTTTGCTGGGCTCGTGTCGCTGGGGTGGTCGGGTGAAGGACGTCTTGCTGTGCGTAGCTGGTGGGCGGGGGTCGCCGCTGGGGACGGGCGGTCCATGCGGATGTTGGATCACTCTCGGGACTGGGTAGGGACCGTGAGGTGGTCGCGGGGCATCGATGTTCAGCGGCGCCTGCCGACCTGTGTGGGGACCATGGCTGGGTCGAAGGGTGGCGTTGGGTGGTGAGCGGTTTGATCCCCAAGTGGTCCCCAGCGGTCGGGGTGAGTTGATCATGGGGATGTGTGGTTGAGACGGCAAAAAGCCCCGCTGACCTGGCCTTTCGGCGAGATCGGCGGGGCTCCGCTGACCGTCGGGACGACAGGATTTGAACCTGCGACCCCTTGACCCCCAGTCAAGTGCGCTACCAAACTGCGCCACGTCCCGGTCTGGCACTCGGTGTTCGTTGAGTGCTCGCACAGCTTAGCGCACTCGGGGGAAAGATCGAAATCGGGGGGTTGGGGGGCGCTGAGCTGCGGGTATGGGGGGTCGGAAGGTGGGGGACGCTGGCGGCGGGGATCGGGATTCGGGTTGGCCGGCGCGGACCTCGGGTGAGGGCGGTGTGTCGAGGGAATGGCCCCGGGGTGAACCTCGAGGGTCTGGGAGCGCTTCCAGAAATTAGGGGGAAATCGGGTTGTAAACGTTGACAGTGGCGGTGGGGGCGGCTCAGACTCGCCGGGATCGTGTGGAAGCGCTTCCAGGATTGGGGTGGGGACGCATGCGGCGGAGGCTGATCGCGGTGCTGGTGGGGGCCGGGTTGGTGGCGGGTGGACTGGCGGGGTGCGGGGCGGGGGACGCGGCGGACGGGAAGGTGCGCCTGTCCATCGCGACGTTCGGGGAGTTCGGGTACGAGGACCTGATCAAGCAGTACGAGGCGGAGCACCCGAACGTGGTGGTGACGCAGCACAAGGTGGGACAGGCGGCGCCGCACCACCAGGAGCTGTTCACGAAGCTGGCGGCGGGCTCGGGGCTCGACGACGTGGAGGCGGTGGAGGAGGGCTACCTGGCCCAGGTGCTGACCAAGGCGGACAAGTTCAACGACCTGAGCAAGATCGGGCCGGCGGACGCGGGGCCGGACCGGTGGCTGCCCTGGAAGTACGACGCGGGCAAGTCCAAGGACGGCAAGCTGATCGGGTACGGCACGGACATCGGGCCGCTGGCGATGTGCTACCGCAAGGACCTGTTACAGCAGGCCGGCCTGCCCAGCGACCCGGACGGGGTGAAGGCGCTGTTCGCCAGCTGGCCGAGCTACTTCGCGGCGGGCAAGACCTATGCGGACAAGACCGGCAAGGCCTGGTTCGACACGTCGACGCAGATCTTCAACGCGGTGCACAACCAGCACGACACGGGCTATTACGACCGCGACAACACCCTGGTCGTGACCACGAACCCGGACATCAAGGCGGACTGGGACCTCGTGACGCAGGCGATCGCCGACAAGGAGTCGGCGAAGCTGGTGTCGTTCAGCAACGAGTGGCAGGCGGGCTTCAAGACCGGGGCCTTCGCCACCACGGTGTGCCCGGCCTGGATGTTGGGGGTCGTCGAGCAGAACGCAGGCCCGGACAACAAGGGCAAGTGGGCGGTGACCGACGCCTTCCCGAACGGCGGCGGCAACTGGGGCGGCTCGTACCTGACGGTCCCGTCGCAGAGCAAGCATCCCAAGGAGGCGGCCGAGCTCGCGGCCTGGTTGACGGCGCCGCAGCAGCAGATCAAGGCGTTCGTGGCCAAGGGCCCCTTCCCGAGCCAGGTGCAGGCCCTCCAGTCGCCGGAGCTGCTCAACCAGACCAACGCCTACTTCGGCGGCGCGAAAACCGGCGCCCTGTATGCGGAACAGGCCAAGAAGGTGGCCAAGGCGCAGTACAAGGGCCCGCAGGACGGCCAGATCCAGGACAACGTGTTCGCCCCGGCGTTGCAGGCGGTGGAGCAGGGCAAGTCGGCGGCGGACGGCTGGCAGCAGGCGGTGGCCGGCGCCCAGAAGGCGGCGAAGTGACGCTGGCCGGACTGCCGACGCGGCGGCCGCGACGCTCACCGGTCGCGGCCCGGCAGGTCCGTCGGGTGCGCTGGGCGCGAGTGGACCTGAAGGTGTCGCCCTACCTCTATATCGCGCCGTTCTTCGTGTTGTTCGCGGTGGTGGGGTTGTTTCCCCTGCTGTACACGGGATATGTCTCGCTGTTCGACTGGCGGCTGGGGGATGACACGGCGAGGTTCCTGGGGGCGGGGAACTACGGGGAGCTGCTGGGGGACCCGCAGTTCTGGAACGCGTTGGCGAACACGGTGAGCATCTTTCTGCTCTCCAGTGTGCCGCAGGTGGTGGTGGCGGTCGGGGTGGCGGCGTTGCTGAACACGAATCTGAGGCTGCGCACGGGATTCCGGATGGGTGTCCTCGTGCCGTACGTGGCGAGCCTGGTGGCGGTGGGCATCATCTTCGGCAACCTGTTCGGGGTGAACTACGGCCTGGTGAACTCGGTGCTGGAACTGGTGGGCATCGGGCGGATCGACTGGCAGGCGGACCGGCTGGCCAGTCACATCGCGATCGCGACGATGGTGAACTGGCGCTGGACGGGGTACAACGCGCTGATCGTGTTGGCGGCGATGCAGGCGATACCGCCGGAGCTGCACGAGGCGGCGATGATCGACGGGGCGGGCGCCTGGCGGAGGTTTCGCAGCGTGACGTTGCCGTTGCTGCGGCCGACGATCACGTTCGTGGTGATCACGTCGACCATCGGGGGCCTGCAGATCTTCACCGAGCCCAAGCTGTTCAGCGCGATGCCGGGCGCGAACACGGGCGGGTCCACCAACCAGTTCCAGACGGTGACCCTCTACCTGTACCAGTCGGCCTTCGAGAACCTGCGCCTGGGCTACGCCAGCGCCATCGCCTGGATGCTGTTCCTGGTGATCGTGCTGGCCGCAGTCGGCAACTACTTCCTGACCAGGAGGCTGAGCCGGTGAGACGCCCGCGCTTCACGACCTACGGCCTGCTCGCGGCCTTCATCCTGGGCTCGGTGTTCCCGCTCTACTGGTCGTTCCTGGTTCCCAGCCACGGCAACGACATCCTCACCGACCAGGTGCCGCCGCTGCTGCCCGGCGGCAACTTCCCGGCCAACGCCCAGCAGGTGCTGGACACGGTCCCGTTCTGGCACGCCATGGCGAACAGCGTGATCGTGTCGGGCTCGGTGGCGCTGTCGGTGGTGGTCTTCTCGACGCTGGCCGGGTTCGCCTTCGCCAAGCTGAGGTTCCGCGGCAGCGACATCCTGTTCGCACTCGTGGTGGTGACCATGGCGGTGCCCACCCAGCTGGGCATCATCCCGTTGTACATGGCCATGTCGGAGTTCGGCTGGGCCGGCCACCTCCAGGCGGTGATCGTGCCCAACCTGGTCAGCGCGTTCGGGGTGTTCTGGATGCGCCAGTACCTGGCCGACGCGGTGCCCTCGGAGCTGATCGAGGCGGCCCGGGCCGACGGCTGCTCGATGATCAGGGTCTTCTGGCACGTGGCGGCGCCGGCGGCCCGGCCGGCGGCGGCGATGCTGGGCCTGTTCACGTTCATGCAGTCCTGGAACGACTTCCTGTGGCCGCTGATCGCGCTCGACCAGAACAACCCGACCATCCAGCTGGCCCTGGAACAGCTCCAGGCCGGCTACTACGTGAACTACGCGCTGGTGCTGGCCGGCACCACGCTGGCCACGATACCGATCTTCCTGCTGTTCGTGGCGGTCGGCCGTCAACTGGTCGCCGGCATCATGCAGGGCGCCGTGAAGGGATGACTGTGGCTTTTCCCGAAGGATTCCTGTGGGGTGCGGCGACGGCGGCGTACCAAGTGGAGGGTGCGGCGGCCGAGGACGGGCGGTGTGAGTCCATTTGGGACGTGTTCAGCCGGCAGCCGGGGCGCATTGCCAACGGCGACACCGGCGACGTGGCGGCCGATCACTACCACCTGCTCGGCGCCGACCTGGCCCTGATGTCCGGGCTGAACCTCAACGCCTACCGGTTTTCCGTGTCCTGGCCCCGGATCGTGGACGACGACGGCGCGATCAACCGCAAGGGCCTCGACTTCTACGAACGACTGGTGGACGGGCTGCTCGAGCGGGGCATCCGGCCGTTTCTCACGCTGTACCACTGGGATCTGCCGCAGCGACTGGAGAATCGGGGCGGCTGGGCCGATCGGGACACGGCCCAGCACTTCGCCGACTACACGCAGATCGCGCACGAGACGCTCGGCGACCGGGTCCACGACTGGACGACGCTGAACGAGCCGTACTGTGCGGCGCTGCTCGGCTACGGGGCCGGTGTGCACGCGCCGGGTCGGAGGGAACCGAGGGCTGCGGCGGCGGCCGTGCACCATCTCCTGCTGGCGCACGGCTCGGCGCGGTCGGTCATCGGTGACAGGAACAGCGTGGGGATCACGCTGAACCTGTACCCGGTCGATCCCGCGGACCCGAACGACCAGGTGGACGTGGACGCGGCAAGGCGGGTTGACGGGTTGCAGAACCGGATCTTCCTGGACCCGGTGCTGCGAGGGGCCTACCCGTCGGACGTGCTGGGGGACCTGGAGGCGTTGGGGTTCACCGACCACATCAAGCCGGGCGACCTCGAGCTGATCGGCGCGCCGCTGGACACGCTGGGCGTCAACTACTACACCGGCCACCACGTCACCGGCCGGCCCGGCGGGCACACGGCGGAATGGATCGGCTCCGAGCACGTGCACGCGGTGCCGCGCGGGCTGCCGACGACGGCGATGGGCTGGGAGGAACTGCCGGAGGGGCTGTTCAGGGTGCTGAACCGGCTGCACACCGAATACCCCCGGCTGCCCGTGCACATCACCGAGAACGGGGCGGCCTACGACGACGTGCCCGATGCCCACGGCTATGTCGAAGACCACGCCCGGCGCTGGTATCTCGAACGGCACCTGCGGGCGGTGGAGACGGCGATCGGGGCCGGGGTGGACGTGCGCGGCTACTTCGCGTGGTCGCTGCTGGACAACTTCGAGTGGGCCGAGGGCTACGGAAAGAGGTTCGGCGTCGCGCACGTCGACTTCGACACCTTCGTCCGCACTCCTAAGCTGAGCGGCAGGTGGTACGCGACGGTGGCGAGGGCGAACGCCCTGCCGGAGTAGGGGTAGAGCGTGGCCGAAGACGGCCGGGAGGTCCCGACCCTCGACGAGGTGGCCAGGGTGGCCGGGGTGTCCCGGTCCACCGCATCGCGGGTGATCAACGGCCGGACCTACGTCAGCGCCAAGGCCCGGGAGGCGGTCGCGCAGGCCGTGACCACCCTCGGCTACAGCCCGAACATGCTGGCCAGGTCGCTGGCGATGAAGCGGACCAACTCGATCGCGCTGGTGGTGTCCGAGCATGGCGACCGGGTGCTCGGCGACCCGTTCTTCGCCCGCGTGCTGCGCGGCGTGCACGCCGGCCTGGCCGGCAGCGGCCTGCAACTGGTGGTGCTGATGTCCCAGGACGAGCAGGACCACACCACCATGGCCAACTACCTGACCTCCGGCCACGTGGACGGCGCGCTGGTGGTCAGCCTGCACGGGGAGGACCCGCTGCCGGCGCAGCTGGTCGCCTCCGGCCTGCCGGTGGTGCTGTGCGGCCGGCCGCTGGCCAAAGTGGACGTGCCCTATGTGGACGCCGACAACTTCAACGGGGCCGGGCAGGCCGCGCAGCACCTGATCGACCTGGGCCGCCGGCACATCGGCACCATCGCCGGCCCACGGGACATGGCGGTGGGCATCGACCGGCTCAGCGGCTGGCGGCGCACGCTGTCGATGGCCGGCCGGCCGACCGACACCGTCGCGCACGCCGACTTCAGCCTGGAGGGCGGCACGGCGGCGATGGAGCAGCTGCTGGCCGAGCATCCCGACCTGGACGCCGTGTTCGTGGCCTCGGACCTGATGGCCGTCGGGGCCCTGCACGTGCTGCGGGGCCGGGGCCTGCGCGTGCCCGAGGACGTGGCGGTGATCGGCTTCGACGACTCGGGCCTGGCCGCCACCTCGGTGCCGCCGCTGACCACGGTCCGGCAACCGATAGAGGATCTGGGGCGCACCATGACGTGGCGGCTGCTGGCCCAGTTCGATGGCGACGAGGACCTGCCGCCGTCGGTGCTGCTGCCGACCGAGCTGATTCGACGGGAAACGGCCTGAGCGCCGGTCCGGGCGTCCGGCACGGGATCTCGTTCGAGGTCATCGCGCTGTGGTCGCCGGATGCCGCCTACGATGGGCCGCAAGATCAATCGTGGGGAGAGGACCAGGCAGCATGAGCAAGGCGCCCACTTCCGAACTCACCGGCTGGCGCCAGGCGCCGTTCACCGGGGCCGGCCTGACCTACGACTGCTACGAGAAGGGCGATGGCCCGGGCGTGGTGCTGGTGCCCGAGGTGCCTGGCATCACGCCGGAGGTGCTTGGCCTGGCCGATCACCTCGTCGACCAGGGCTTCACCGTGGTGGTGCCGTCCCCGTTCGGCACGCCGGGCAAGCCGGTCGGCGCCGGCTACGCGCTCGGCGTGATCGCCCGGCTGTGCGTGAGCGCCGAGTTCCGGGCGTTCGCGGTGAACGCCGAGCGGCCGATCACCCAGTACCTGCGCGCGGTCGCCCGTGACCTGGCCGGCCGCACCCCGGGCAAGGGCGTCGGCGTGATCGGCATGTGCTTCACCGGCGGTTTCGCGCTGGCCACGGCGGTCGAGGACGTGGTGCTGGCGCCGGTGTTGAGCCAGCCATCGGTGCCGTTCCCGCTGGGCGCGGCCCGCAAGGCCGATCCGGGGCTGTCCGAGGCCGAGATGCAGACGGTGGCCAAGCGGGCCGAGGACGGCCTGTGCGTGCTGGGCCTGCGGTTCAGCGAGGACCGGACCGCGCCGCGGGAGCGGTTCGGCACGCTGCGCCAACGCCTCGGCGACGCGTTCGAGGTGATCGAGCTGGACTCCAAGCCCGGCAACCCCGGCGGCTTCGGGAAGATGGCGCACTCGGTGTTGACGGCCGAGGTCCGGGACCAGCCGGGGCATCCGGCGCTGGCCGCCCGCGAGCGGGTGGTGGCCTTCCTGCGCGAGCGGCTGTCGGCGTGACGGATCTGGTGCTGCGCAACGTCCATCGGCGCGGGCAGGTGGTGGACGTGCAGGTGCGTGGGGGAGTGGTCGAGGCTTTCGCCGCGCCCGGGGTGTTGTCGGGTGACGGAGTCGACGGCCAGGGCGGCTACCTGCTGCCGGGGCTGGTGGACGCGCACGTGCACATGCAGCAGTGGGCGTCGAATCGACGGCGGATCTCCTTGGCGGCGGCCAAATCCGCGGCGGAGGCCGTGGAGCTGGTGCGCGGCGGCGACGAGGACTGGGTGTTCGGTGCGAACTTCGTGGACGGGCTGTGGCCGGACGCGCCGCACAAGGACCTGATCGAGCGGGCGCTGCCGGGCCGCAAGGTCGCCCTGTTCAGCGCCGACCTGCACACGCTGTGGCTGAGCCCGGCGGCGCTGAGGGAAGTCGGCGTGGATCACCCGACCGGCGTGCTGGTCGAGGCGGAATGCATGGCCGTCACGGCGAAGCTGCCGGCCGGCGACCCGGATGCCTGGGTGCTGGCGGCGGCCGACGCGGCGGCGGCCCGTGGTGTCACTGGGATCCGTGACTACGAGCTGACCGACACGGTCGCCGACTGGACCCGGCGGCTCGGCTCGGGTCAGCTGTCGGTGCGGGTGGCCTGTGTGATCGCCAAGCACCTGCTGGACGTGGCCATCGACCGTGGGCATCGAACCGGCGAGGTGGTGCCGGGGACGGGCGGCCTGCTGACCGTCGGGCCGCTGAAGCTGTTCTCGGACGGCTCGCTGAACACGCGAACCGCCCTCTGCCACGACCCGTACGAGGGCGATGGGCACGGCGTAGCCGTTGTGCCGCAAGAGGAATTGGTCGCCCTGATGCGCCGGGCCTGGCAGCACGGGATCGTGCCGGCGGTGCACGCGATCGGCGACCGGGCCAACCAGATCGCCCTGGACGCGTTCGAGACCGTCGGCTGCCCGGGGCGCATCGAGCACGCGCAGCTGGTGTCGGAGTCGGACCTGCCTCGGTTCGCGCGGTTGGGAGTGATCGCCTCCGTGCAGCCGGCGCACGCGCCCGACGACCGTGACGTCGCCGATCGGCACTGGGCCGGCCGCACCGGGCGGGCCTTCCCGTACGGCTCGCTGCTGGCCGCCGGGGCGACGCTGGAGATCGGCTCCGACGCCCCGGTTGCGCCGCTGGATCCATGGGACGGCATCGCCAGCGCCGTCACCCGCACCGACGACGACCGGCCGGCCTGGCATCCAGAGCAGCGCATCCCACTGAAGGTCGCGCTGGCGGCGGCGTGCGGCGGGCGCAGCTCGGTCGAGGTCGGGGATGTGGCGGATCTCCTTGTCGCCGAACGGGATCCGTGGAAAGAGGAGTTGCGGGAGATGCCGGTCGCGCTGACCATGCTGGGCGGCCGCATCACCCATGGTGGACAACCGTGACCGCGCGTCCAGGCCAGTGGCGACGACACGCTGCTGGCCAGGTGGTTCACGTACGGGAAGTTCTGCCCCTCAGTCGACCATCCGCTCCAGCTCCGCCACGGCCTCGTGCGCGATGCTGCGGGCGGCGACCAGACGTTCGCGGAACTCGTTGTGCAGGGCCTGCATCCGGGCCGTGTGCTCGTCCGCGGCCGAGGTCTGCTGCCGCGCGTGCTCGTCGGCCTCGCGCACGGTGAGGGCCGCTCGCTCCTCGGCGAAGCGCGTCACCTTGGCCGCCTCCGCGCGGGCCCGGGCCATCAGCTGTTCGTGCTCGCGGCCCAGCTTCGCCTTGAGCTCGTCGTACTCCCGGTCGAGCGTGTCGTTGTGCTCGTTGTACTTGCGCTCCAGGGCGATCCGCCGCTGCTGGAGCTCCGCGCGCTGCTCGGCCAGCTCGCGCTCGGCCGCCCCGCGCTGCTCGCGGATCTCCTCGGCGGCCAGGTCCATGATGATGCGCACGCGCTCGTTGACGTTCTCGCCGGTGACCGGCTCCTCGGCCAGCTTGCGGACCCGCTCGCGCAGCGTGATCAGCTCCTGTTCGGCCGCGCCGAGCCGCTTGGCCAGCTCGGCGTTGCCGGCCTGGGCCAGGTCCCGCTCGCGGCCGGCGGTGCGCAGGTCGTACTCCAGCCGGGTCACGCGTTCGTTGACCTGACGGGTGTTGTAGCCGCGGATGACCACGTCGAAGTGGTTGGGTCTGCGGGCCTCGGGGCCAGCCGCTTCGTCGCCTGTCATACCTCCACCCTACTGAGACGATCATGTCGACGTTCACCCGAACCGGGGATAGGGATCGTCCGGGTAGCCGTCTTGTCCCGGCCAACCCGCCGAAAGCGGCAAAAGCCGCCTAACCGGCGCGCGTCTTGACGGCCATCGGGCGGGGTTCTAGCGTCGTCCCAATCCGTCAGGAAGGTTTCCTAACCATTCCGACACGGAGGCTCGACCGCCGCCTTCCTCGTCCCTGCTAGGAAGGAACCCTGCCCCATGGTGACCGCAGTTCGCCGTGCCCTCGCCATCGCCGCCGCCGCGCTGCTGCCCGCGGCCGCCCTGGCCGCCGGCACGGCCTCCGCCGCCACGACCCCCAAGTCCTTCCCCGCCAAGTTCGCCGCGCCCTACCTGGAGCTGTCCAACAGCACCGTCGGCGACCTGGCCGCCGACAAGAGCGCCTCCGGCGTCAACCACTACACGCTGGCCTTCCTGATTCCCAAGAGCGGGTGCACCCCGCAGTGGGAGGCCGGCGGCTACTCCGTCGGCACCTTCAAGTCCCAGATCAGCTCGCTGCAGTCCGGCGGCGGCGACGTGATCATCTCCTTCGGCGGCGCCGAGGGCGGTGAGCTGGCCCTGACCTGCACCAGCGCCACCAGCCTCCAGGCCGCCTACGCCAATGTCGTCAACACCTACAACGTGCACCGCCTCGACTTCGACATCGAGGGCAGCCCGCTCGACAACACCGCCTCCATCCAGCGCCGCGACACCGCGCTGGCCGCCCTCCAGAAGGCCGACCCGTCCGTCCAGGTCGACTTCACCCTGCCCGTCGACCCGTCGGGCCTGGAGAGCAACGCCCTCAACCTGCTCAAGGACGCCAAGGCCAAGGGCGTCAAGGTCAGCACCGTCAACATCATGACCATGGACTTCGGCGACGGCGAGAACGCCCTCAACGACGCCGAGGCCGCGGCCAAGGCCACCGCCAAGCAGCTCGCCAGCCTCTACGGCGTCTCCTCGGCCCAGGCCTGGGCCCTGCTCGGCCTGACCCCGATCGCCGGCAAGAACGACGACAACGAGAACTTCACCCAGGCCAACGCCAAGACCCTGCTGTCGTTCGCCCAGAGCAACGGCGTCAGCGTGCTGGCCTTCTGGGAGGTCGACTCGTACGACAAGAAGGTCGGCTACGCCTATTCGAAGATCTTCAAGGGCATCGGCTGACCTGCGCGTCCGACCGGCCCCGCCGCGCGGCGGGGCCGGTCGGCGGCTCCGGCTTGCCCTTTTGCAACAGTGTTGATTAAGTCGGGGGCATGGCTGACCCGGAGCTGAGTGTGCTGGTGGAGCAGGAGCGGCGGCTCGTGTTCGAGCGGTTCGACTACGACGACGCGTGGGAACTGGGCGCGCGGATGGTGGCGGCGGCCCGGGAGCGGGGCCTGCCGGTGGTGGTGTCGATCGAGCGGAACGGGCAGCGGCTGTTCCACGCGGCGCTGCCGGGGACGGCGGCGGACAACGACGCCTGGGTGGAGCGGAAGGTGCGGGTGGTCCGGCGTTACGGGCGCAGCTCGTACCAGGTGGGCTGCCACTTCCGGGCCGAGGGCGGCGCCTTCGAGGAGAAGTCCCGGCTCGACCCGGACCTGTACGCGGCGCACGGCGGCTCGTTCCCGCTGACGATCCGCGATGTCGGCGTGGTCGGCTCGATCACGGTGTCGGGCCTGCCGCAGGCCGACGACCATGCCTTCGTGGTGGAGCAGCTGGAGCGGTTCCTCACGTCTCGACGTTGATCTCGGCCTTGGCGAGGGCCTTCTCGTTGGCGAGCCTGAAGCCGATGATGGCGAGGACGGAGGCGGGAATGCCCCAGAGGGCGACGACGGCCAGGGTGTTGAGGCCGGCGGACTGGATGGCCGCCTCGGACCGAGCACTCCAGAGCCGGACCGCGGCGTGCACGCCGCGGTCGAGGGCGACGCCGAGCAGGAGGTAGCCGCAGATGATCAGGAGCCGGCCGAAGCGGTCCCGGGCGCCGCGTCTGCGGGCGCCGCGCCAGAAGTAGCGGCCGATGGTGAGCACGATGATGCCCCAGAACGCGGCGGCCGTGTAGTCGGCGACCCGGAACGGCGGGGCGTCGTCGCGGAAGGCGTCGAAGCCGCGGATGACCTGGAACGCCGACAGCAGGCCGTAGACGGTGAGCGCGACGCCGCCGACGATCAGCAGCACGCCGATCAGGTTGAACAGGACGTTGGGTCTGTGCTGGGCCGGTGTGTTCGCCATGGGGACCCCCCTTTCGGGCGGGCCCAGTGTCACCCGGCGTTTTGTCCCCGTCTGTCGGACATTCAGGTGGCTTGACCCCGATGGCCCAAGGGTGGCCCGGGTGGCGGCCCGGGCCGGTCAGGGGGTCAGGTGACCTTCTTGCCGTTCACGGTGACGTTGGTGAACTTGCGACTGTCTATGTTGGACAGTGTGTTGCCGGTGTCGGAGACGCCCTTGAAGGCGCAGTCGGAGACGGTGAGGCCGGCGATGTGGTCGCCGGACAGGCCGCTGACGTCGAAGGCCTTGCCGTTGACCTTGGCGCTGGTGCAGTTGGTGAGGCTGAACGGCCCGAACTTGGGGGGATAGCCACCGGTCTGGCCGTTGTAGGTCATGGTCACGTAGGCGATGTCACGGTCGAAGGAGCCGGAGACCGTGTCCAGGTTGATGTTCTGGGCGAAGCCGCCGCGCAGGGTGTTGGACTTGACGTACAGGGCGAACTTGGTGGCCCCGGTGACCTTGAGCTGGTAGGCGTAGACGTTGCGGACGCCGCCGGTGATCTCGCTGCCGACGGTGATGGCGCCCCAGTTGCCGTTCATGGTGCAGTTGACGACGACGATGTTCTGCGACGGCACGTCGACCCGGCGGCCGTCGGCGTCGCGGCCGGACTTGATGGCGATGTTGTCGTCGTGCGCGCCGAGCACGCAGTTGCTGATCACGACGTGGTCGCAGGACTCGGGGTCGCAGCCGTCGGTGTTGGAGTGGGACGTGCTGGGGTCGGTGCTGACGCCGTCGACGGTGACGTTGCGGGACAGCGTGGGGTGGATCTGCCAGAACATGGGATTTTTCAGAGTGATGCCCTGGATCAGCACGGTGTCGCACGAGTAGGGCTCGATGAACGTGGACCGCATGGTGTGCCCGGAGCCGGGCACGACCCGTTGCGCCACCGGCACTCCCTTGGCCACCAGGTCGTCGAGGTAGGCCCGGTCGCTGCCCTTGTTCCACGAGGACGTGCCGCCCGCGTCGAGCACGCCGCTGCCGGTGACGGCGATGTTGTGCTCGCCGTTGGCGTAGATCATGGGGGAGCGGTTCATGCACTCGATGCCCTCGTACCGGGTGAGCACGGTGGGGAACTTCGAGGCGTCGCCGCTGAACTTGAGGGTGGCTCCGTCGGCCAGGTTGAGGTCGACGTTGCTCCTGAGGTAGATCGCGCCGGTGACGTAGGCGCCCTTGGCCACCACGACATGCCCGCCGCCGGCGGCGTTGGCGGCGGTGATGGCCTTGGCGAAGGCGGCGGTGTTGTCGGTCTTGCCGTCGGCGACGGCGCCGTAGTCGGCGACCTTGAACGTGCGGTCGGGGAACACCGGCAGCTTGGTGTTGGCCACGATGTCGTTCGCGGCCGGCCACGGCAGCGTCGGCACGGCGTGGCCGTGACGGCCGAAGCAGGCGGCGGATGCGGGGGCGGTGAGCAGCGAGGCCGCGCCGGTCACGGCCGCGCCCAGCGTGAGGCCCAGCTTGAGTGTCTGCCTGCGCGAGAGCGCGCCAGCCATCGACGTTCCTCCTCGGTGAGGGGTCGCGGCGGCGGGCCGTTCGTAACTGTAAAGGTTTCCAGTATCTGACGCAGTGTGGCGTGGGTCACATTTTGGGGCTGGTGCGTCGCCCACAGTGTGGCGGCTGACACCGACGTTCCGGTGAAATCGCCGTTCACACTGCCCCGGCCGGCCTGGCCGGGTGGGCGAGGCCACAATGATCTTCGGCGCGATCTCGGTCACGGTCAGCACAAGCGAACCCGCCCACAGCGACCAATTGGTGACGGTAGGTGACCAGACGGGCCGCCGTCGAGGCCGGGACGCCCGATGCGGTCACGCCCGTGGCCGACGCGGTGCTACCGGTCGGCGATCCGGCCGCGTGCGGCGGATGGACGACTCTCCCATGGCGCTGATCAGGCGGTATCCTCTTCTGATCGGGTCGGCGGAGGAGGCACAGGTGGTCGAACCAGTCCACGAGTTCCAACTCCTGCACGTGACCCAGTCCTGGCCGGCGCCGAAGTATGAGGACCCGATCTACGACGCCATCAAGGCCGACCCGCCGGCCGGCTGCGTGCCCGAGGACTTCGGCGGCCTGTTCGGGTTGCGCTGCGAACGCGAGGCCCCGACCCTGCTCGACGCGGTGGCCGAGGTGTGCCACGAGGTCCGGACCAAATACGACCTGTTGATGACCGATCTGGGCATCGAGAAGCTGTGGGAGTGGTCGCCGGACGGCCGGGACGGCTTCGGCGCCACCATCGTCGGCCAGTTGCTGCTGATGGCGTCCTCGCGGGGACAGCAGCTCGGCTACGACATCGAGGATCTGGTCCGCTTCATCCGCACGGCCGCCGCGGCCAAGTAGCGGGTCGCGCCAGCCGGCCTGCTTCACGTGCCGCAGCAGCGGCGAGACCGCCAGGCTCTCCATCCCGGCCAACGCGCCGACCCGGTCCGAGGTGAACTCGACAAGCTCGTCGAAGTCCCGG
Source organism: Kutzneria sp. NPDC052558 (assembly GCF_044547355.1). Classification (NCBI taxonomy): domain Bacteria; kingdom Bacillati; phylum Actinomycetota; class Actinomycetes; order Pseudonocardiales; family Pseudonocardiaceae; genus Kutzneria; species Kutzneria sp. NPDC052558. The sequence goes on along the minus strand of NZ_JBIUAG010000001.1, from coordinate 635,226 downwards.
AATCCGGCCACCGCGTGGAGATTGTGCGGCCCGGACAGGGCGGCGGCGAAGGCGATCGATCTCCGGGCGCGGCTTCGCGCCGATGGCGCCGGGCTGGATCCGCACGGCCCTGGGCGGACCCGACGCGCCGTTCACCATGGCCGAGGCGATCCCGCAGGTGGTGGACGTTCTGCTGGCCCGGCTGGGAAAACCGGGCCTGGAGTACGTGGACCGGTTCGGGCGGACGGTGCCCTGGTAGGTCTACAGTGGAGGGTCAGGCGGCCAGGCCGTCCTCGGCCCGGGTGGCCAGCCGCCACACGAGCTCCTCGGCCTGGTCGGCGTCCAGCGACGGCGGCGGATCGGGCTGCCCGGGGCAGCGGCCGGCGATGACGTCCTGGACGAACCGGTGGACCTCGTCCGCCTCGGCGAGCACGTCGCCGCCGAGATAGGCCAGCACCACCGGGTCGTCGGCCGGCGCGGTCTCCAGCGCCACCGACCAGCCATGCCGCTCGTCCCACAGCAGCATCAGGTCCAGCTCCGGGAACACCGGGCTGCGCCGCGGCAATGCCAGGTAGGCGCTGGACAGCTCGCTCACCTCGTGGTGCACCGCGTGCCTCGGCACCGCAAGCGCGGCGGCGACGGAGTAGACGTAGCGGGTCAGGCCCCGCGCGGTGAGGCTATCGGGATCAACATTCACGCCCCGTGACTACCCGCGGGACCGCCCGCCGAAACTGCTCAATTCCGGAAATCCTGCGGCCCGCCCAGGGCGCTCAGGATGCGCTGCATCACCTGGGGGTCCACGCCCAGCGGCTCGTCGGCCAGCGCCTCGGCGGCCGGGGAGCGGCGCTGCTCGCGGCGGGGCAGCGGCACCGACTTGGCGTTCATGTTGTTGGGCAGCGCCAACTCCGACCACAGCCGGGTGCCGTAGGCGGTGGGCACGACGCCGATGCGGGCCCCGTTCACCTCGGGCGACACGACGGGGCGGGTGGCCACCTGCTCGTCCTCGATCTCCACGACCAGGCCGTCGCCCTGCAGGCGCAGCCGCACAGTCAGGAAGCCGGCGACCCCCGGTCCGGCGTTGTCCACCACCGCGGCCACCATGTGCCGACCCACCTGGGTCGCCAACGGCACGAGAGGTCGCAGCGACCACTCCATGAGCGAGAAGCGGACGAACATCTCGGCGACGTTGACAGCGCTCGGCGTCGCCACCAAGCGCAGATCGTCCACCTGGGAGGTCTGGTTGTTCAACCGAGTTCCTTCCCGAAGTCGGAGCAGTGGTGCCGCGTATCTTGCCAACCTGCGCGAACGTTACGCTAACCGGGTCACTTCTTGTCGCGACGCGCCCGGTTCCGCAGGTGACCGAGCTGGTCCTCCCGCCGGCGGGCGTCGGCGTCGTCGAACTCCTCCGCCTCCTGTTCCAGCAGGTCGAACCGGGTGAGCAGGCGCTCGGCCCGGTGGCCACCCGCCGGGTCGCCGGGGCGTGGTCAGGAAGGTCTGCACGGCCAGCGGCCGGTCAGTGGCGGCGATTCCGGGGGAGGCGCTCGACTCGGCCGGACGGACTAGTGGGCCGCACGGCGCCTCGGCGATCCGGTCCAGCCGAGGTGAGCGCCTCGACCGGTAGCCGCGGCCGCGGCTCGGCCATGTCCACAATGGACGCTTGCCGGTCGGCGGCGATCCGCTCCGCATCGTCGGCCGCCACGGTGCGCGGGGCCGCGGTCACCGACCCCCGGGCCGGCGCGCCGCGACGACCGGTTCCGGTGCGGTCAAAGGTTGTTCGGTCATGCGGTGGGCCGACCGGCGTTGCCATACCAACTGGTCGGTACTAACGTGGCGACAAGTCGTCCAACGGAGGTCGCCGCGTGATCGCCAGCACCATGCAGGAGTACCCGCTCACCATCACCGCGATCATGCGGCACGGCGCCGCGGTGTACGGCGACAGCGAGTGCGTGACCAACACCGGGACCGGTTTCCGCCGCGCCACCTTCCGCGAGGTCACCGCCAACGCCGAGCGGCTGGCGGCGGCGCTGACCAAGCTGGGCGTGCAGGCCGGCGACCGGGTGGCGACCTTCTGCTGGAACCACCAGGAGCACCTGGAGACCTACCTCGCGGTGCCGAGCATGGGCGCGGTCCTGCACACGCTGAACATCCGGCTGTTCCCGGAGCAGCTGTCGCACATCGTCAACCACGCCGAAGACAAGATCATCATCGTCGACGACAACCTGATCCCGCTGCTGGCCCGCAGCCTGGCCGACTTCGGCGGCGTGGAGAAGTTCATCGTGGTCGGCGACGGCGACGCCACCGTGCTGGGCGACCGGGTGCTGCGCTACGCCGACATCGTCGCAGCCGAGGAGCCCGGCTTCGCGTGGCCAGAGCTGGACGAGCGGTCGGCCGCCACCATGTGCTACACGAGCGGCACCACCGGCAACCCCAAGGGCGTCGTCTACTCGCACCGCTCCTCGTACCTGCACTCCATGGCCGTGCTGTCGGCGACCCTGATGGGCATCACCGAGGCCGACCGGGTGCTGACCATCGTGCCGATGTTCCACGTCAACGCGTGGGGCCTGCCCTACGGAGCCTTCCTGTCCGGCGCGGCCCTGCACATGCCCGGCCCGTTCATGACGCCGGACCAGCTGACCCGCTTCATCGCCGCCGAGAAGTCCACCCTGGCCTCGGCCGTGCCGACCATCTGGAACGCCATCCTCAACTACGGGGCCGGCACTGAGCTCGACCTGTCCTCGCTGCGGGCCGGCACCTCCGGCGGCGCGGCCATCCCCGAGTCGCTGCTGCGGGCGTTCGAGGAGAAGTACGGGCTGCGGATCGTGCAGGGCTGGGGCATGACCGAGACCAGCCCGCTGGGCGGCATGGCCATGCCGCCGGCCGAGGTCGAGCCGGGCACGCCCGAGGACCTCCGGTGGCGTCTCAAATCCGGCCGCGTCGCCGCCGGCGTCGAGCTGCGCATCGTCGACGCCCTCGGCGAGGTGCTGCCGTGGGACGGCGAGTCGGTCGGCGAGATCGAGGTGCGAGGGCCGTGGATCACCGGCTCCTACTTCCGCGACGACGCCCCGGAGAAGTTCGACAACGGCTGGCTGCGCACCGGCGACATCGGCACCGTCGACGGCCGCGGCTTCTTCCAGATCACCGACCGGGCCAAGGACGTCATCAAGTCCGGCGGCGAGTGGATCTCCTCGGTGGAGCTGGAGAACCACCTCATGGGCCACCCCGCGGTGGCCGAGGCGGCCGTCATCGGCATCCCCGACGAGCGCTGGGACGAGCGGCCGCTGGCCTTCGTCGTGGTCCGCGACGGCTCGGCGGTCACCGCCGCCGAGCTGGCCGACTTCCTGGCGGCCAAGGTCGCCAAGTGGCAGGTCCCGGAGAACTGGACCTTCGTCCCCGAGATCCCCAAGACCACCGTCGGCAAGTTCGACAAGAAGCCCCTGCGCACCCGCTACCGCGACGACGAGCTCAAGATCGAACGCCTCCGCTGACCGCTGCTTTTTGTGTCATGAAGGGCCCCATACTGACGTTGAACGTCAGTATGGGGCCCTTCATGACATCGGATCAGTGGAGGGTGCCGCTGATCTGGAGCCAGGCGTCGCCGAGGCCGCTCTCGGGCTGCCAGCTGCCGTCGGGCTGGAACTTGCCGAAGCCGAACAGGCCGTTGGAGCCGGACGTCGTCCAGCCGTAGAGGGAATCGCCGGGGGTCTGCTGCCCCAGCACGATGGCGTACGTGGCGCCGGGCGTCATGCCGGAGTACGCCAGCGGGACGTCGACGAGAGTGTCGTCGGCGCCGATCTGCGACGCCGGCACGGTGGCGGTGGCCAGCGGCTTGCCGGTCGGCTTGCCGTTGTCGGTGGCGTACAGGCCGACCGTCATCGCGCTCTGCCCGGTGCCGACGGCGCGCCGGACCTTCACGCGAACGTCGTGCAGGGTGGTGATTCCGGTGTCCACGAACAGCTGCCCCCGGGAGACCTGGTCGGTGGGCTGCCCGAAGTAGTAGCTGGCGGTGCTGTCGGTCGAGAGGTCCGGCGACAGGGCCAGCGAGCCCTGGACGTCGAGGGTGAGCCAGGCGTTGCCGAACTGCACGCTACGGCTGGTCCACGTGGATCCGTTGTAGGCAGCCATGTCCAGCGGTCCGCCGCTGCCTGTGGTGGCCCACTGGTAGTAGGCGTCGGGGCTGTTGTGCTGCTGCCCGACCACGATGGCGTAGTTGCGGCCGTCGACCAGGCCGTCGTACTTGAGCGGCGCGGTGACGGTGGTGAAGCCGGCGCCGACGGAGGCGGCGGGGATTGTGGCGGTGGCCAGGGGAATTCCCGACGGCAGGCCGGCGGACATGGCCTGGAGGCTGACGGTGACGTCGCTCTGGCCGGTGCCGACCTTGCGCAGGTTGACCTTGACGCCGGACACGGTGGGGGAGGAGTTGGCGAAGAAACTCTGGCCCACCGCCTGGTTGTCGCCGGTCCGGCCGACGTCGATCGAGCCGGCGGTGGAGGAGTTGACCACCAGCGGCGGGGCCGCTTCGGTGCGAACGGTGACGGTGGTGGAGGTCGTGCCGGCCGGCAGGGACACGGTGTCGTTGTCGACCTTGCCGGCGGTGGCGGAGACGATGTTGTCGGCGAACAGGGGAAGCTCGAACTTCACCGGCGCGTTGCCCTTGACGGTGAGCTTCACCTGGTTGCTGCCCTGCGGGGTGATGGTGAAGTCGATCGTCTTGTTGCCGCCGACCGGAACCCCTTGCCACGACACGGGTTTGCCGGAGGTGATCCAGCTCGTCGGCACACCGCGGCCGATGATCGCGACGCCGTCGGCGGTGACGGAGACGTTGGACTCCAGCAGGGCCTTGCCGGTGCTGGCCAGGCCGTAGGCGTTGAAGTCGGCCTCCGGCTGCGTCCACGAGCCGTTGCGGAAGCTCTCGCCCCACTGCATCGGCGCGGACTGGTTGGCCAGCAGCCATTCCAGGTTGCTGATCGCCTCCGTGCGGAGATAGGTGTCCGAGGACGCCAGCAGCTGCACACCGCCGCCACCGTTGAAGGTGTTGCCGTAGCCACCGGCGTCGTTCCACCACGCGCCCCAGCTGTGCGGCGGGATCGGCGGGGCCTGGAAGTCGCGGGCGGTGAAGGCGGCGTAGTTGGTGGCGTCGAAGGTGTCCCGCCAGGCGCCGCCCAGCGTATTGCCGGTCAGCGCGCCGTCCCAGGGCAGGCTGCTCATCAGCCAGGTGGTGCTCAGGTAGTTGCCGTTGTAGACGGCCGCCTTGTCGCAGGCGTCAAGGCAGGCGTAGTAATGCGGCTCGCCGACGCGCGGGAACGTATAGGCGACAAGGTAGTTGTTCAGCGCGGTGTTGATCCCGGCGGCCACGCCCTTGGCCCAGTCGGCCTCGCCGGCCCAGCTCGGGTCGGTCTTGGCGAACACCGTGGCCAGGTTCTGGTACGAGGTCAGGCCGTAGATCGCGGCGAACTCGTCGTTGATCAGATAGTCGCTGCCGTTGTCGAAGTCGTTGGACTTCATGATCAGGCCCCGGTGCGGATCGGCCGGATCGGTGACGATGTAGCCCTGGATCTGGTGGGCGGCCGAGCGGATGAGGTCCTTGCGCGCGGCGGTGAAGAACGACTTGTCGCCGGACAGGCGCAGGTAGAGCTCGTACGGCTCGGTGAACTTCAGGGCCGCCTCCAGGTACTGGTTGCGGTCCTGCCATGTGCTGGGAATCGACTCGTAGGCCGTCGACGACATGATCGAGGCCGCGGTGGCGTAGTCACCGATCCTCAGGTGCTGCAACAGAATGTCGATCTCGTCGTTGTCGTTCTCGGCGTCGTAGCTGTAGAGCCCGGCCTGGTTGCCGCCCGAGGTGATCTGCTGCGCGTCGCCGTTGGGCATCACCTCCACCGACTCCCACATGGTGATCTGCGTGGCCTTGAACATGTTCACCAGCTGCGGGTCGGGCAGCGAGGTCGGCACGGCCACGTGGCTCAGCCGGTCGTTCCAGTACTTGGCCATGGCCTGGTAGTTGGCGTCGAAGGTGCCGACCTTGGTCAGATCGGTGGCGCCGGCCGCGAGCGTGACGAAGTCCTTGGCCACGCTCTTGCCGGCGGGGACCGACAGGTCGTAGGCCATGGACGCGGCGTCGCTACGGGTCGGCGTGCCGGAAAGAGGCCGTTCCGCGGTCGCCGGCGCGGTGATGTTGAGCGCCATGGTCAACGGCGTGGCGCCGCGGTTGGTGACCGTCACCCGGGAGAAGACCGCCGTCGCGCCGTGCACGGAGTTGGCGAAGTGCTGGACGGTGACCTGGGCCGAGCCGGCGGGCCAGGTGGAGATCGGGCTCGGCAGGTAGCCGTCGGCCAGCGACCAGCCCAGCTGGCCGCGCAGGTCGGTGGCGTTGTCGTTCGGGTAGTAGGTGGTCGATCCCTGGCTCACGAAGTACGTGATGGCCTGTCGGCGGGCCGGGGCCAGGCCGCCGCCGGGGAAGGCCAGCGACTTCAGCCTGGTCGGCTCGCCGGGCCAGCCGAAGTAGACCCAGTGCGACTTGGAGATCGTCGGCGCGGCCGGGATCGCGCTGGCCTGCGCGGGGGCGGCCAGGAACACCGTCGCCAGCAAGGCGATCAGGACCAGGGCGATCGGGTTTCTTTGTCGTCGCAAGGACACAGTGCAACTCCGAACTGTGCAGGGGATGGGATTACGGCACGCGGACGAACAGGGGGATGGTGTCCAGCGGCGCGTCGACGGTGATCCACGCGCCGCCGCTGTGACTGGTCGGGCCGCCTTCGCGTTGGTGGTGCGACCATTTCGCGCCGGCCGGCAGGTACACCTCACGGGTGCGCGCGCCCGGCTCGGTCACCGGCGCGACCAGCAGGTCGGGCCCGAACAGGAACTGGTCCTCGACGGTCCAGCTGACCGGATCGTCCGGGAATTCCAGCAGCAGCGGGCGCATCAGCGGCAAACCGTTGCGCTGGGCCAGGTGTTCGTGCAGGTAGGGGCGTAGTCGTTCGCGCAGGTGCAGCGCCCGGGTCATCGCCTGCTCGGCGTCCGGGCCGTACGACCACAGCTCGTTGGGGCCGCCACCAGTGCCGACCGGTCCGCTGAAGGTGCGGGGTTCGCGGTGGCCGTGCAGGCGCAGGATCGGGCAGAAGACGGCGAACTGGAACCAGCGCACCATCAGCTCCCGGAAGGCCTCGTCGTCCGGATCGCCGCCGTGGAAGCCGCCGATATCCGTTGTCCACCAAGGAATGCCGCTCATGGCCACGTTCAGTCCGGCCCGCACCGAGGCTTGCAGGGCGGCGAAGGTGGTGGGGATGTCGCCGGACCACAGGGCCGCGCCGTAGCGCTGGGAGCCGGCCCAGGCCGACCGGATCAGGGTGAGCGGCTCGTCCTCGCCGGCGGCCCGGAGGTGCTCGTAGACGCCCTGGGCGTGCTCGCGCGGGTAGAGGTTGGCCACCTCGTGGCCGGCGCCCAGGTGGTAGCGGAGGTGGTGCGGGGCGGTCGGTTGCATCTCCGGTTCGCAGGCGTCCAGCCAGAAGGTCCGGATGCCGCGCTTGTGGTAGTGGTCGTCGAGCCGCTCCCACAGGGCGTCGCGGGCGTCGGGGTTGGTGGCGTCGTAGAAGGCCACGCCGATGTGGGTGTCGGGCTCGTCGGTGTCCGGCCAGGCCGCGTGCAGGACGGCCCCGTTGTCGTCGGTCACCAGGTGCCCGGCTTCGCGCATGGCCACGAAGTTGGCCGACATCGGGCTCAGGGTCGGCCACACCGACACGACCAGCTCGATACCGGCTTCGCGCAGTTCGTCGGCCATCGCCGCCGGGTCCGGCCAGTCGCGCGGATCGAAGTCCCAGTCGCCGACCCGGCGCCAGTGCAGGTAGTCGACGACCAGGGCGGACAGCGGAAGGTCACGCCGCCGGTACTCGCGGGCGACCTCCAGGATCTCCTCCTGGTCGCGGTAGCGCAGCTTGCTCTGCCACAAACCCGAGGCCCAGCGCGGAAAAGTCGGCGCGTGCCCGGTCGCGTCGGCGTAGTGGGCCATGATCCCGGCCGGGTTCTCGGCGGTGGTGAGCCAGTAGTCGATCTGGCGGGCCCGGTCGGCGACCCAGCGGGTGGCGTTGGCCGCCAGTTCGACCCGCCCGACCGCCGGGTTGTTCCACAGGAAGCCGTAGCCGCGACTGGACACCGTGAACGGGATCGTCACCTCCCCGTTGCGCTGCACCAGGTCCAGGACCAGGCCCTTCTGGTCGAACCGGCCGTGACCGCGCTGGCCGAGCCCGTAGAAGCGCTCGTCGTCGTACGCCGCGAAGCGCTGCTCGATCCGGTAGAGGCCGGCGCCGGCGGCGTCGAAGTTGCGCGCGCCCGGCCACCAGAAGTGCGGCGGCTCCTCGCGGAGCAGCTCCTGACCGGTGTCGGTTCGGGTGGCGGTGACCCGACCGTCCACAGTGTCCACTCGCACCGTGATCAAGCCGTTGACCAGCGTCGCGTGATCGCCGTGCTCGACGACCAGGCAGTTGGTGCGCGGCGCGACGCCGTAGGCCAGCGCGCCCGGAAGTCCACTGTGGATCTGACCGGGGGCGGCCCGCACCCGCACGCTGTCGGCTCCCCACGGCTCGACGGTCAACACGTGGTGGTCGTGCCGCCACTGGAGGCGGTTGGGGGCGATGGCAAACGCGGGCAACGTTTCTCCTCAGTCCTTGACGGCACCCGCGGCCACCCCGGCCGCGACGTACTTCTGGGCGAAGACCAGCAGGAACGCCACCGGCACGGAGGCGATCACGCCGGTGGCCATGACGCTGTTCCAGTCGCTGAGGTGGGCCCCGATGAACCGGTAGATGCCGACGGTCACCGGCGCCCGGTCGTCCCTGGTGGTCAGCGTGACCGCGAACAGGAAGTCGGCCCAGGCGAACAGGAACGAGAACAGGCCGGCGGTGAGCACCGCGTTGCGGCTGACCGGCAGGATCACCGAGAGGAAGGTGCGCAGCCGCGACGCCCCGTCGAGCATCGCCGCCTCGCCCAGGGCGGCCGGGATCGAACGCATGAACGCCTGCATGATCAGCGTCGCGAACGGCACGCAGAGCGTGGAGTCGGCCAGCACCAGGGCCAGCGGCGAGTTCAACAGGCCCAGCCGATCCGCCGCCACGTACAGCGAGTTGGCGATGACCACGCCCGGAATCATCTGCGCGACCAGGAGTGCGAACAGCATCGCCCGCCCGCTCGGCGCGCCCAGCTGCGCCAGCCCGTAGGCCGCGGGCGCGGCGATCACCAGCGTCAGCACCATGGTTCCGGCCGACACCAGCACGCTGGTCAGCAGGTGCCCGCCCTGGCTGGACAGGGCGTTGCGGTAGCCGGCGAGGGTGCCGTTGATCGGCAACCAGGTCGGATCGGGCCGGACGAGATCGGTCGACGGCAGCAGGGAAGCGTTGAGCATCCAGTACAGCGGGAACAACATCACCGCCAGGATCCCCAGCGCGATCACCGTGCTGAGCCAGCGCCTGCTCACTGCGCCTCCCTTCTCGTGGCGCGCAGGTAGATCGCGGCGAAGACCACCGCCACCAGGATCAGCAGGTTGCCGACCGCCGCACCCCGGCCGAACAGCAGCTGCTGGAAGGAGTCGTTGTAGGCCAGGATGGTCAGCGTCTGCGAGGAGCCGGCCGGGCCGCCCTGGGTGAGCACCATGATCACGTCGAACACCTTGACCGTGTAGATCAGGCCGAGGGCCAGTGCCACCACCGTCACCGGGCGCAGCAGGGGAAAAGTGATGCGCCAGAACCGCTGCCACGCCCCCGCCCCGTCCAGCGCCGCCGCCTCGTGCAGTTCCGCCGGGACACCCTGGAGGCCGCCGTAGAGGATCACCGTGTTGAACGGGATGCCGATCCAGACGTTCACCATCGTCACCGCCGTCAGCGCGTCATGAGTGCTGGCCAGCCAGGGGATCGGGTGGTCGGTCAGATGCAGCGTCAGCAGCACGTGGTTGAGGACGCCCGAGTCCGTGTCCAGGATCCAGCGCCAGGCCGTGCCCGAGACCACCAGCGGCAGCAGCCACGGCACCAGCAACAGCGACCGCAGCAGGCCGTTCAACGGGAACTTCCGGTTGAAGAACGCCGCCAGCCCCAGCCCGATGCCGAACTGGAACACCAGCGATCCCACCGTGAACAGCACGGTGTTCAGCACCGTCCGACCGAAGTTCCCGTCGCTGACGACCGCCGCGTAGTTGGCCCAGCCGACGAACGGGGCGATGCCGGTGTAGAAGGAGGAGACGCTGTAGTCCTGGAACCCCATCCTGATGTTGGCGACCAGGGGGTAGAGGTAGAAGGCCGCGATATATATCCACGCCGGCGCCAGAAAGGCCACCGCCGCCCACCGCTTTCCGCCCCACCACCGCCCACCCTGCTGGCTCGCGCTGCATCTGATGTCATGAAGGGCCCCTTCCTGACGTTCAACGTGAGTAAGGGTCCCTTCACCGCGTGGAGTGTCATGATGGGGCCCTTCCTGACGTTCAACGTCAGGATCGGTCCCTTCGCGGCGCGGAACGCCAGGAACGGGCCTTTCACCGCGTCCAGCGCCAGTATCGGGCCTTTCCTGGCGTTGACTGCGTCGGATCTGGACCATGGGCTATCCCTGCGCCGCGTGCTGGGCCTGGGTCAGCGCCGCCTGGGGGCTGGTGGTGCCGGCCAGCACCGCCTGGATGGCCTCGGCGAGGGCCTGGCTGACCTTGGGGTAGTTGGTTCCCAGCTCCGCGGTGCGGGACCGGGCGGTGGCGATCTCCTGCACGAAGGCGGCCATCTGCGGATCGGTGGCGGCCAGCTGCGCGGCGGCGGCCTGGTCGCTCGGGACGTAGCCGACCTGCTTGGACCACTCGGCGCTCTTGTCCTTGCCCAGCAGGCACTTCACCACCGCCAGCGCCTTGGCCTCGCGGGCCGGGGTGCTGTGGGAGACGGTCCAGACCTCGCCGCCGAGCGGAGTGACCGGCTTGTCCGCGGCGGTGGGCAGGGGGATCGGCACGATGCCGAAGTGGAGGTTCTTGTTGGCGTTCAGGGTGGGCAGCTGCCACGGGCCGTTGACCATCATCGCGGCGTTGCCGGCCATGAACTGGTCGTTGACGTCGGACTGGGTCCAGGTGACCACCGACTTGGAGACCGAGCCGGCCTGCACCATGCCCTGCCACAACGTCAGCGCGGCCGTCACCTGCGGGGAGTCCAGTTTGGACAGATCGCCGCCGCCGGTCCACAGGAAGGGCTCGAACTGCCATGCGCCTTCCTCGGTCGCGGCGGCGCTGAACGCCAGGCCGTAGCGTGAGCCCTGGGTCAGCTTCTTGGCCGCCGCGGTCAGTTCGTCCCAGTTCTTCGGCGGGGTCAGGCCGGCCTCGGTGAACAGATCGGTGTTGTAGTACAGGGCGAGGCCGTTGACGCCGGGCGCGATGCCATAGGTCTGGCCCTGGTACTGGCCGGCGGCGACGATCGACGGGTACAGCCCGCTCGTGCCGAGGTCGGTCAGCGGGACCAGGGCGCCGGTGGCGGCCAGCTGTTGCAGATTCGGGTTGTCCACCAACGCCAGATCGGGCATCGAGCGGGCCGAGGCCTGCAACAGCAGCTTGGACATCAGCTGGGCCTGCGGCACCTCCTGCCGCTGGATCGTGACGCCGGCCTGGGCGCCGCATTCCTGGAGCAGCTTGGGCAGCACGGTATTCTGCGGGGCGGCGTTGTAGTAGTCGATCTCCGTCAACGCGGTGTCGGACGACGTGCTGCCGTTGTCCCCGCAGGCGGCCAGCGTCAGGACTGCGCTCAGCGCGGTGGCCAGGGCGAGCGCCGCGCGGCGGTGGGTGGTGACCATGGTGTCCGACCCTTCGTCGAATCGATTCGATACAGGCCGCGGGCTGGCGGAGGGCGGCGCTCGGGGAGTCAGGAGTCCGTGCTGGCGCGGACGGTGAGCGTCGGGGGAAGGTCGACGCGGGCGGGCAGCTGCTCGCCCCGGATGAGTTGCGCCAGGCCGTTCACGGCGGCCCGGGCGATGCTGTCGGCGGACAGGGTGACCGAGGTGCACGGCGGCACGCAGTGCTCGGCCTCGTCGTCGTATCCCATGCCCACCACGGAAATGTCCTGCGGGATGCGGTGCCCGAGCGTGCCGAGGTGGTGCACCACCAGCGGCAGGGCCCGCTCGTTGTAGACGATCAGGGCGGTCAGGTCGGGATCTTGGCTCAACAGTCCCTTGACCGACTCCAGCGCACCATCCGGAGTGGACTCGCACGCCGACCACGCCGCCGGTCGGCCGCATCGGTCCCGGACGTGCCTGAGCACGGCGTCGCGGGCGTGGGCCACGTAGGCCAGGCTGCGCTCGAACACCGCCGACGGGTGCCCGAGGTAGCCGATGTTGCGGTGGCCCAACGATTGGAGGTGTTCGACCGCCATCTGGGCCGCCGCGTCGAAGTCATAGTCCACTTGGGACAGTCCGGTCGGGTCGTCCGGCGACCCGGCGATCACCGCCGGGCACCGGAGTTCCTTGAGCAGGGCGATCCTGGGGTCATGGCGCTGGACCTCCATCAGGATCACGCCGTCCACCATCGCGCTGCCGACCGCGTCCCGGACCGCCGTCTCGCCGTCGTCGTCAACGAGGGCAAGGACTTTGAGGTTCATCTCCTGGGCCGCCGCCAACACCGCCCACACGTGCGGCATCTGCACGGAGTTGCGCCGGCCGTGCACCATCGGCAGCGACAGGCCGATCACTCCGCTGCGCCGCGCCCGTACCGACCGGGCTCCCGCGTGCGGGCGGAACCCCAGCTCCTCGATGCTGCGCTGGACCCGCTCGACCGTCTCCGGCGAGATGGATCGCTTGCCGGACAACACATAGGACACGGTGCTGCGTGACACGTTGGCGTGGCTCGCCACGTCCCCGATCGTCACTGCCATCGTCCACATCCTTGTGTCGAACCGATTCGACGGGGACTGTAGCAACGCGACCGTGCCGCCACAAGGGGTGGATCAGTTGTCGTACGGATCCGTGATCGCGCGCAGTGCGGTGAGCGTTTCCTTGAGCTGGAGCATGCGAGCCCGGCCGAGCGTCGTCGTCCACTCGGCCTCGATCTCGCGGATCACCGGGATGCTCAGCTCCACCAGGCTCCGCCCCTTCGCCGTCACGGTGACCAGGCGGGCCCGCGCGTCGCTGGGGTCCGGGATCCGTTCCACGTAGCCGGCGGCCTCCAGTTGGTCGACGATCGAGCCCACCGTCTGCTTGCTCAGCTGCGACGCCTGGGCCAGTTCGCTCAGGCGCGAGCCGTCGGCGTTGATCCGCTGGAACACGCGGGCCTGGTTCAGCGGCAGGTCGTGTCCGTGCGACTTGAGCTTGGCGAGCACTGCCGACTCCATGTGGCGGTAGGGGATGAACAGCAGCAGCCCCAGGTTCAGCGGCTCGTCCTCGATCGTCATCCGCCCACCATTGCAGAAGTCCGAACTCCGTACTACTCTTTGTCCGAAGTTCGGACTATTTGGGGAGGCGTCGGATGTCGGAAGACGACTATTGGTCGGCCGTTCAGACCATGCGGCTGCGCATCGCCGACCTGCTGGACACCTTGAGTCCGGCCGAGTGGGACGCCCCGTCCCTGTGCGCCGGCTGGCGGGTCCGCGAGGTCGCCGGCCACCTCTCGCTCGTGCCGACCATCACCACGTGGGAGTTGATCGCCGCCGGTCCCCGTGGTCGCTTCAATCCCCACCACATCAACACCGTCCTGGCGTTGCGCTACGGCGCGCTCGGCGGCCCCGCCATCGTCGCCCGTCTCCGCGACCACGCCGCCGACCGCCGCACCGCCAAGGTCCTCGACACCCGCAACTCCCTGTTCGACGCCATCGTCCACAGCCAGGACATCGCGCGTCCCCTCGGCCGCGACTTCCCCATCCCCGTCGACTACGCCCGCGCCGGCCTCGACCGCGTCTGGGCCGTGGGCTTCCCCTTCCACGCCCGCCGCCGCTTCGCCGGCGTCACCCTCACCGCCACCGACACCGACTGGACCGTCGGCTCCGGCCCCACGATCACCGGCCCAGTGTTGGCTCTGCTCATGCTCACCACCGGCCGCATCGAGTCGGCCCTCGACTCACTGCGCGGCCCGGGAGTCGACGCCCTGGTCTAGACCCTCGACCGCGCGGCTGACGACCAGCATGGTTCTGGTGGTGGTGAACCCGATCCGGTGGTTGACGTCGATCATGTGCACGTTGGACGAGGCGGTGGTGGTGAGCACCCGGTCGAGATCGGGTCGGTCGGCCCGCAGCCAACGGGCCATCCGGGCCTTGATCAACCGGCCCAGGCCGTGGCCGCGATGGGCCGGCAGCACGGCGGTCCCGAGTTGAACGGCCCGGTCCTTGCGACGCAGGTCGATCTCGGTGTACGCCACGACCTCGCCGGTCGACGAGGAAACCGCGACCACGACCCGCTGTTCGATGCCCTGTGAGCGACGCTCGTCTTCGGCCCGCCGGACGCGGTCGGCGGTCCACCGGGCGTAGCGGAAACCGGTGTCGCCCAACGGCGCGTCCTGGATGGCGTCCTGCACGGCGGCGTACGATGCGACGAGATCGTCGGGGGCGCGGTCGTTCCAGGACACGGTGCGGTAGCCGGCGACATCGGGAACGTCCCAAAGCGACTGATCGACTTCGTCGATCATGAGCCGCTGAAGGACGGTCTCGTGCACGGTGGCGAACCCACGCCTGGCGGCCCAGCGGTGGCCGGGACCGTCCTTGGTCAGCGACCATCCCTCAAGGGTCGTGCGGCCATGGGAACGCAGCGTCGGCAGGGCCGCGCGCAGCAGGGCCGCGCCGATGCCGCGGCGGCGAAAGTCGGGATGCACGGTGACTTTGGCCATCCCGACGGTCGAATCCGATGGCAGGGAGAGCTGACAGTGCCCGACCATCCGCCCGTCCTCGTAGGCGGCCCAGTGCAGTTGTGGCCCGAAGGTCGTCAACGGGTTGCGCACCGCCGCGACGATCGTGTCGTAGTCGCCGAACGGCTCGTCGTTCCAGTCGGCGTAGCTGGCCGACCAGACGTCGTAGTAGCCGAGCAGATCGTCCCGGTCGACGTCGAGAAGCTGAGTCTTCATCAGTTGTTGAACAGGCCGGGGCGGCCGCCCTCGTTCTGGGGGAGGTACGGGGTGAGGGAGTGGGCGAGGCGGTCGATGGGCAGGGACTGGAGCCACACGCGGCCGGGGCCGGACAGTTCGGCGAGGAAGAAGCCGTCGCCGCCGAAGAGCTTGTTGCGGATGCCGGGCACGGTGGTGATGCCGAACTGCACGGTGTCCTGGAACATGCCGATGTGGCCGGGGTGGGCGCGGATGACCTGGCCGGGCTGGAGGTCGTACGGGATGACCTCGCCGGACAGCTGCACCCAGGCCCGGCCCTGGCCGCCGATGCGCTGGAGCAGGAAGCCCTCGCCGCCGAAGATGCCGGCGCCGAGCCGCTGCTGGAAGCCGGTGGTGAGGGTGACGCCGGGGGTGCCGGCGACGTAGGCCCGGCGGTGGGCCATGAAGCCGTAGCCGGGCTGGGGAGCGACGTCGACGGGGAAGATCTGCCCGGGCAGGTGGGCGGCGAACGACACGGAGCCGGGCTGGCCGGCGGCGGTGTAGGTGGTCATGAAGAACGTGCCGCCGGACAGGCTCCGCTTGAGCGCCCCGAACACGCCGCTGCTGCCGGCCCCCTGGGTCGAGGTGGTCATCTGGATGCTGGCCGACATCCATGACAGCTCGCCGGACTCGGCGCAGACGGATTCGCCCGGATTGAGCATGATGTCCAGCACCGGCATCACGGTGCCGTGCACACGGTCCTGCATGAAGATCCCTCCAGAGTGGGTCGCCCCGGTCTGACGCGGATCATGGCAGGACGGTTCCGGGCGACCCCCGCCGACCGGGCGGGGGTCGCCGGATCGGGCTAGCTGACGGCGAAGTCGTCGGCGTAGACGGTGCCCTGGGCGTACCAGCCGTGCACGTACACGGTGACGGCGCCGGAAGCCCCGGTGGTGAACGGAATCGTGAGCTGGGTGTAGCCGCTGGACGAGGTCCAGGTCTCGGCGCTGGCCCCGCCCTTGACGCCGGCGTAGGCGAAGTTGCCCCGCACCCACACGGTCAGCCTGTGGCTGGCGTTGGCCGACACGGTGATCGTCTGGTCGCACTCGCCGGTCTGGCTGCTGGTGGCGGCCACGGACAGGGCGTGGGCGCCGCCGTGCACGGGCGTGCCGACGACGGCCCCGCCGGACTGGCAGGTCCACGGGCTCAGGGCCCCGGTCTCCAGGCCGGGGTTGACGATCGCGCCAGGCGGCGCGGTGCCGTTGACGGTGAGGGTGAAGGTGCTGGAGTGGCTGGTCGAGCCGGCGGTGCCGGTGACGGTCAGCGGGTAGCTGCCGGGCGCGGCGCCGGAGGTCGTGCTCACGGACAGTGTCGCGGTTCCGCCGGCGGACACTGAGGTGGGGCTGACCGAGGCGGTGACGCCGGAGGGCGCGCCGCTGACGCTGAGGGCGACGTTCTGCGCGGAGCCGGCGGTGACGGCTGTCTGCACGGTGGCGCTGGTGGAGCCGCCGGGGTTGACCGCGGCCGAGCCGGGGTTGACCGCCACCGAGAAGTCGTTGGCGGGCGGCGGGGTGGAGCCGCTGGTGAACGGCGCGAACACGTGGCTGAAGTCCCAGGTGTTCTGCTGGATCCCGGAACACGAGTCGTTGCCGGGGGTGCCGTTGCAGCCGCCGTTGTCCCGTTGCAGGGCCCAGAACGACAGGGTGTTGATGCCCTTGGAGACGGCCCAGTTGTAGACGGTGGTGGCGTTGGCGACGGTGAAGATCTCCGGCGGGCCGGTCTCGCCGCTGCTGCCGTAGTCGTCGCGGCCGGGCATCTCGGTGACGCCGACCATGGCGTAGAGCTGCGCCTGGGTCTTGCCCGGGTACAGCGGGGTGATCTGGTTGATCAGACCGGCCACCGCGGTCTGGGTGTCGGTGGCCATGTTGTGCTGGGCGTTGTCGTAGTAGTCGAACGTCATGAGGTTGATGACGTCGACGCGGGCCTGGTTGCTGACGGCGTTCTGCAGCACGGCCAGGCCGGTGGCCAGGCCGGTGGGCGTGGTCGGCAGCGTGTAGGAGAACTGGATGCCGCGCCCGTTGGCGGCGGCCCAGTCCTCGGTCAGCTTGATGGCCTTGTTGCGGCGGTCGATGCCGGCGCTGTTGTTGAGGGAGTCGGCCTCGACGTCCAGGTCGATCCGGCTGATGTTGTACGTGGTGATCAGACTCTCGAAGCCGGCGGCGATCTTCGAGACGTCGGTGCAGCTGTCGGCCAGCTCGGTGTTGGTGGTGTCGGCGGCGTAGCCGCCCAGCGACGGGATCGCGTCGCCGCCGGCGGCCTGAAGTGCGGCGATCTCGGCGCCGAAGCTGCCGCCGCCGATCGCGGTGGCGCCATCCCACAGCAGGGTGCACGAACCCTGTTGGGCGGTCTGCAGGAAGGCCAGCGTCAGGTACTTCACGCCGGCCTGCTTGGCCAGCGCCGACGGGCTCTGGCCTTCCTGGTAGGTCTCGAAGTACGGGGCGAACACATGCGTCGGCAGGGGAGTGGCCGCCTTCGGCGCGGTCGCCGCCGCGGCGGTCGCGACCAGGCCGGACACCGAGGCGGCCAGCACGGCCGCGCTCAGTAGTGCCGTTCTCAAACGCATCCTGGCTCCAGGAGGTGGGCGGGATAGGACAGGGCGACGGCCTGCTCACAATTGGACTAGACCACCGGTCGTGTCAAGGGTCCGAACGGTCGAGGGGTGGTCACGCGAGGGCGGGTCGAGCGGCGTTTCGGGCGTTCCGGGCGGTGCGTTCGGCCACTGGTTCACATCCGTGTGTTCCGGCCGGACCGGAGGGCGGTTATCCTCCCCCGAATGTCGTCCCGGACCACGTCGGCGCGCATCGAGGCCGCGATCGGGCAGCTGCTGCGCCGCAGCACCCGCACCCACCTCTACGACAGCATGGTCGCCGGCCTGGACGGGGTGGACTCGACCACCTATCCGGTGCTCAGCGGCGTGGCCCGCTGGCAGCCGATCAGCGCCACCAACCTGGCGCAGGAGATCGGCATCGACCGCACCGCGACCACCCGCTACGCCAGCCGGTTGCAGCAGGCCGGCCTGGTCGACCGGGTGCCGGACCCGGCCGACGCCCGCGCCACCCTGCTGCGGTTGACCCCGGCCGGCGAGCAGATCGTCGAGACGATGCGGTCCCGCCTGGTCGGGCACCTGGAGGAGGCCACCGCCGACTGGCCGGACGAGGAGGCCCAGCGGTTCGCGTCCTCGCTGGAACGGCTGGTCGACACGCTCAGCCGGCGCTGACCACCCGCGCCGCCGACACCGGCCGCTCGCCGACCTCGAACACGCCGGCGGAGCTGGTGTTCACGCTCCACCGGTAGCGGGTGAACTCCCCGGTCAGCTCGTCGGCGTAGAACATCATGTGCCCGTACCCGACGCCCTGGGCCTGCCGGTCACCGGCGATCCGGGTGTCCGGGAAGTCCTCGTAGTTGCCGACCCCGGCCAGGCCGTGCGGCTCGGCGGTGCAGTCGGCGACCTGCACGGCGTACTGGATCTCGCCGTCGAAGTTGAGCCCGGCCGACGGGGCGGTGTAGACGCCGCGCATGCGCCGGACCATCACCACGTGCCCGGTGTTGGTGTCCTGGGCGTTGGCGTAGTCGATGGCGATCAGGTCGCCGGGCCGCAGGTCGGCCACGCGCCGGACCGGGCGGAAGTGGGCAGCGCCGCCAGCGGCGAAGACCCGCTGGTAGTCACGGGCGAACGGGCTGGCGCTGTCGAAGTGCTCGGTGAAGAACCGGGACCGCGCCCACGACGGGTGGGCCCGCCGCAGCACCGCCGTCACGAACGAGGCACACTGGCTCTGGTTGGACCAGGTCCCGGGCTCGCCCGGCACGCCCCAGGTGACGATGTTCGGCTCGTCGGGCTCCTTGTACAGGTTGGCCCCGGCGCCGGGCAGCATCAGGTGGTCGATGAGCGCCTCGGCC
The DNA here is from genome assembly GCF_044547355.1 of Kutzneria sp. NPDC052558. NCBI lineage: Bacteria > Bacillati > Actinomycetota > Actinomycetes > Pseudonocardiales > Pseudonocardiaceae > Kutzneria > Kutzneria sp. NPDC052558. The sequence continues at coordinate 616,292 of NZ_JBIUAG010000001.1, read as the reverse complement.
TCGGCCAGGTGCGCCACCACGACCCGTCTGGGTCTGAGCAGGTGGCGGGCCGTAGCCAGGTCGGCTGCGTGCACGTCAGTCCTCCTTGGATGATCCTCGGACAATGTAGACGGCCGGCGCGCAGCCCTGACGCAACCCTGCCGCAACCCTGGCGTGATGCTGTGATCGACGCCAGATGGGGGCAGCCATCGACGACGTCAGGAGACACCCGTGACGATGACGAATGTGGCGCCCCGCGGCGACACGGTGCTGCGATCCGTGCTCCACCTCGCCGACCTCGCTCCCCACGCCGGCGGTTACCAGTGGCGGCTCACCGACGGGGCCGCCCACCTGCACCTCGACACGCCCGACAGCCCGCCGACCGTGCTGCTCGGCGTGGGCGCGGTGCTGCACCATCTGCGCGTGGCCCTGGCCGCCTCGGGCTGGGGCGCGTTGGTCCGCCGGGGCACGATGCCGTCCGATCCGACGCACGTCGCCTCGATCCACGCCGTACGCCAGCAGCCCACCCCGGAGCAGGTCGCGATGGCCGCCGCGATCAGCATCCGGACCAGCGACGACGCCGACTACAGCGAGGCGGCCGTGCCGTGGACGGTGCTCCGCCGGCTCTCCTCGCAGGCGGCATCCGAGGGGGCGGAGCTGCACCTCGTGGTCGACCACGAGACCCGGGTGAGGATGCTGCGGCGGTCCAAGTCGCTGCGCAACGCCGGCGTGCTGGCGGTGATCGCCACCAACGACGTGCTCGCCGCCGGGGCGGCGTTCAGCGCCGTGCTGCTGATGGGCACCGTGTGGGGCCTGCTCGGCTGCCGGCTGCCCATGCGTCCGCAGCTGGCCCGCGCGGTGGTCGGCCCCGACCTGACTCCCCAGGTCCTGCTCAGACTCGGCTATCCCCGCACCTGATACGCGCGGAGGTGCTCGGCGGGATCGCCGAACAGGAACGCGGCGCCGTGCGCTCTTTTGAAGTAGCGCTGGGCGTCGTGTTCCCATGTGATGGCGATTCCGCCGTGCAGCTGGACCATCTCGGCGGCGACCCTGGTCAGGGCGTCGGAGCAGTAGATCTTGGCTTCGACCGGGTGCTCGCGGTCGTATGCGGCCGACCGGGCCGTCTCGACCAGCACGTGCATGTCGGCCAGGCGGTGTTTGACGGCCTGGAAGCTGCCGATCGCCCGCCCGAACTGGACCCGCTGCTTGGCGTACTCGACGGTCATCTCCAGGCATCTCGCCGCGGTGCCGACCTGTTCGGCCGCCAGCGCGGAGAGGGCGAACCGCCGGACCCGGGTCTCGTCGTACCGGCCGATCGGGTTTCGAGGCTGGTCGACGGTGACGGCGGCCAGGCTCCGCGACTCGTCCATGGTGGTCAGGGGCGTGATGGTGACCTGGTCGGGGGTCATCTCGTGGAGCACGCCGTGGCGGCCGACGAGCAGGACTTCGGCCTTGTCGCCGTCCAGCACGAACTTCTCCGAGTCCGGGCGCCAGGCCGCCACCCGGCCGGCGGCGATGTCCGGCAGGAGCCGTTGGCACGCCTCGACGTTCCCGGTGGCCAGGATCGCCTCGGCGGCGATGGCCGTGCCCAGCAACGGAACCGGCGCGAGGGTGCGGCCCAGTTGCTCCAGGACCACTTGCAGCTCGGCGAGGGTGGCGCCGCTGCCGCCGAACTCCTCGGGGATCGCCAGGCCCGGCGCGCCGATCTCGCTCAGGGTCGGCCACAGGTCGTCGGGGCCCTTGGCCAGCAGCCGGGCCACGGTGTCCTGGAGGGCCAGTTGTTCGTCGGTCAGCCACATAGCGCCGCCATCAGCCGCTCCCGGTGGAACGCCTCGGCGCCCCAGGCGGTGACCAGGGCGCGGACCTTGAGCAGCCACCGGCTCAGCTCGAACTCGGCGGTGTAGCCGATCGCCCCGTGCAGCTGCAACGCGGTGCGCATCGCCTGGTACGCGGCCGATCCGGCGGCGATCTTGGCCGCCGAGACGTCCCGGGGGCTCATCGTCACGGCCGCCCCGAACACCAGCGGCTCGGCCAGTTCGAGGGCCACGTGCACGTCGGCGAGTTGGTGCTTGACCGCCTGGAAGCTGCCGATGGCCTGGCCGAACTGCTTGCGCTGCAAGGCATAGTCCCGGGTCTTGGCCAGCAGCGCCCGGCCGAGCCCGACCAGCTGGGCCGAGCAGGCCAGGACGCCCCGGTCGAACGCCTGCTCATCGACCGGCCCGACGGCTTCGCCGAGTTCGTACTCGAAGAGCCGGCGCGACGGGTCGACGGAGGTCAACGCGGTTGTCGGGGTGGCTCGGTGTTGAACACCGTCCACCACGGCGTAGGCGCGCTCGGCTTCGTCCACAAGGTACGGAACGTGCGGGGCCCAGGCCAGTGTGGCCGACGGTTCCCGCAGCACGGCAAAGGATTCGACCACCGGACCCGGCACGGCGGCCCGGCCCAGCTCCAGGAAGGCCACCACCAGGTCGGGCGCGGCCTCGACCTCGGGCACGCCCAGGGCCAGCAGGGTGTCCCAGTCGGTCGATCGTCTGAGCGTCTCGCGGAGCGTGTGCGCGAATTGGCGTTGCTCGTCGGACAGGGTGAACTTCATCGCGGCAGCCCCAACAGTCGCTCGGCGACGACATTGCGCTGGATCTCGTTGGCCCCGGCGTAGATCGGGCCGGCCAGCGCGAACAGGTAGCCGTCCAGCCAGGGGCCCTGGAGCTCGGCCCTGGGGCCCAGCAACTCCAGCGCCGTCTCGTGCAGGGCCAGATCCAGCTGGGACCAGAACAGCTTGGTGACGCTGGCCTCCGCGCCGACCGGCCGGTCCAGCGAGCCGAACACGTGCAGCCGGTAGGCCTGCGCGCCCGTCCAGGCGTCCAACACCCTGTCGCGCATGGCCGTGTCGCTCGGGTCGCCGACCTCGCGCCACAGCTGGAGCAACCGGTCCGCCGCCGCGCAGAACCGCCCCGGACTGCGCAGCGACAGACCCCGTTCGTTGCCGGCCGTGCTCATGGCCACCCGCCAGCCCGCACCCGGCTCGCCGAGCACGTCGTGATCCGGCACGAACACCTCGTCCAGGAAGATCTCCGCGAATCCCGCCTCGCCGTCCAGCTGCGGGATCGGCCGCACGGTCACTCCCGGCGCCCTCAGGTCGAACAGGAAGTACGTCAGTCCGCGGTGCCGCTCCGCGTCGGGGTCCGTCCGGAACAGCCCGAACCCCTTGTCGGCGAAGGCCGCCCGTGAGCTCCACGTCTTCTGGCCGCTCAACAACCAGCCGCCCTCGGTGCGCACGCCCCGGCTCCGCACCGCCGCCAGGTCGCTGCCCGCCTCCGGCTCCGACCATGCCTGGGCCCAGATGTCCTCCGCCTGGGCCATCCTCGGCAGCAACCGCTCCTGCTGCTCGACCGTCCCGTGCGCGTACAGGGTCGGGGCCAGCAGGAAGATCCCGTTCTGCGCCACCCGTCCCGGCGCGCCGCTGGCCCAGTACTCCTCTTCGAAGACCAGCCACTCGGTCAGCGACGCACCCCGCCCGCCGTGCTCGACCGGCCAGGAGACAGCGGAAAGGCGCGCCTTGGCCAGGGTCCGCTCCCACTCCCGGTGCTGCTCGAAGCCCTCGGCCGTGTCCATTGAGGACAGAGTCGGGGGTACGTTGTCGGCCAGCCAGGACCGGATGTCGAGGCGGAAGTCGACGTCGGTGTCATCAAGATCCACTGGCGTTGTCCTTCATCGACTTGGCGTCCATGCCGCCCAGCGGGTCCTTCGACACCTCGGCGTTGTGGGCGTGGGCCAGGTGGTGCAGGCCGAACACCGAGTCCATGCCGGCCCGCAGGCCCATCTGGTCCTCGGACTGGTTGACCGCCTTCTTGGCCAGCGCCAACCCGAACCGGGGCATCTGGGCGATCCGATCGGCCAGCGCCGAGACGGCGTCGGGCAACTCCGCGCGCGGCACGACACGGTTGACCATGCCCCACTCGTACGCCCGCTGGGCGCTGAACCGATCGCCGGTGAACAGCACCTCCTTGGCCGCCCGCGGCCCGAGCACCCAGGGGTGGGCGAAGTACTCGACGCCGGGAATTCCCATGCGCACCACGGGATCGGCGAAGAACGCGTCCTCGGACGCCACGATCAGGTCGCACACCCAGGCCAGCATCAGCCCGCCGGCGACGCACGCGCCCTGCACCATGGCGATCATGGGCTTGGGGATCTCCCGCCACCGCCGGCACATCCCCAGGTACACCTCGCTCTCGCGGGCGAAGCGCTGGTCGCCGCCGGCCTTGTCGACGTGGTCCCACCACAGCACGGCCTTGCGGTCGAACGACACGTCCACATCCCGCCCGGGGGTGCCGATGTCGTGGCCGGCCGAGAAGTGCTCGCCGGCCCCGGCCAGCACGATGACCTTGGCCTCGTCGTCGTCGACGGCCCGTTCGAACGCGGCGTCGAGGGCGTAGGTCATGGCCGAGTTCTGGGCGTTGCGGTACCGGGGCCGGTTCATGGTCACGGTCGCGATCGCGCCCACGCGTTCGTAGCGGACGACCTCGTCGGTCACCGGGACTCCTCCCGTAACTGGCGCTTGAGCACCTTGCCGGACGCGTTCCTGGGCAGGCTGTCGAGCCACACCACGTGTCTGGGCACCTTGTAGTTGGCCACCAGGGCCCGGCAGTGCTCGATCACGTCCTCAGTGGACAGTCGGTTCCTCGACACCACGAAGGCCTTGCCGACCTCGCCCAGCCGTTCGTCGGGCACGCCGATCACCGCCGACTCGATCACGCCGTCCAGCCGGGCCAGGGCCTGCTCGACCTCGGCCGGATAGACGTTGAAGCCGCCGCACACGTACATGTCCTTGAGGCGGTCGGTGATCGTCAGGTAGCCGCGGTCGTCGAGGGCGCCGACGTCGCCGGTGTGCAGCCAGCCGTCGGCGTCGATGGCCTGCTCGGTGGCGGCCGCGTCGTTCAGGTAGCCGATCATCACATTGGGGCCCCGCAACAGGATCTCGCCCGAGTCGGCGATCCGCACCTCGAAGCCCGCCGTCGCGCGGCCGGAGGTGTGCGACACGGTCTCGGCGTCGTCGTCGGGACGGCACATGGTCGCCACCACCGCCTCGGTCAGCCCGTACGCGGTGAGCACGGTGCCGAAGCGCTTCTGCATCCGCTCGGCCAGCGTGACCGGCACCGGGGCCGCGCCCGTGACCGCCAATCTCAAGGTGTCGCAACCGGGTTCGGCCAGCAGCGAATGGTAGATCGTCGGTGGGCCGGGCAGGATGGTGATCCGCTCCTGCTCGACGAGTTCACGGGTGCGCGCCACGTTGAACACCGCCTGCGGCACGAGCGTGGCGCCGGTCAGCAGGCAGACGAGAATGCCGGCCTTGTAACCGAAACTGTGGAAGAACGGGTTGATCACCAGGTACCGGTCGCCGGCCACGACGGCGCCGCAGTCGGCCCAGGCGGCGGCCACGGCCAGCGCCTGCCGGTGCGCGCTCATCGCCCCCTTGCTCCGGCCGGTGGTGCCGGAGGTGTAGAGGATGTCGCTGATGTCCTCCGGCCCGACCGGCGCGGCGTCGACCTCCGCGGTGAACGCCCAATCCTCGACGGTCAGCGTGAACTCGGGCGCCCCGCCGATGGCCCGAAGCTCCTGCAACCGGTTCCGGCCAAGGAAATCCGCGTCCACGACCAGGGCGGCGGCCTCGCTGCGCTCGATCACGTCCTGCATCTCGGACGCGGTGAACCGGGTGTTCAACGGCACCAGCACGCCGCCGGCGTAGCTGGCCCCCAGCGCGGCGACGACCCAGTGCCAGGTGTTGGGCGCGCAGATCGCCACCCGGTCGCCGGGGCCGATCCCGCCGGCCGCGAACACGGCGGCCAGCTGCCGGACGCGTACGCGCAGGTCACGGTAGGTCAGGCGGACATCGCCGTCGACAAGCGCCTCGTGGTCGCCGAAGCGCTCCGCCGCCGCGTCGACCGCCGCGGGAATGGTGCCAGGCGCCATAACACCTCCTACCAAGCAACTGCTTGGTAGGCTAGCCTACGGGCATGGCCATGACCAGGTCCGAGATCCGGCGGTGGCTCGCCGAGCATCTCGTGGGGCGCTTCGCCGAGCTGAAGGGGCTCGGCGGGCCCGGTCGCGAGCACGAGGCGTTCGAGGCCCGCCTGGAGTGGGAGCGGCACCTGGCCGCGCACGGCTGGACCTGCCCGGCCTGGCCGGTCGAGCACGGCGGCCGGGGCATGACGTTCGACGATCAGGTCGCGTTCCACGAGGAATACGCCCTCGCGGACGCGCCCGCGCGGGTGAACCATCTGGGCGAGAACCTGGTGGGCCCCACGCTGATCGACCTCGGCACGCCGAAGCAGCGGGCCCGGTTCCTGCCCAGGATCCGGGCCGTCGACGAACTCTGGTGCCAGGGCTACTCCGAGCCCGGCGCCGGCTCGGACCTCGCTGCCGTCGCCACCTCGGCGCGGCTGGTCGACGACCAGTGGGTGATCACCGGACAGAAGGTGTGGACCTCGCTGGCCCACCTGTCGGACTGGTGCTTCGTGTTGGCCCGGACGACCCCGGGATCGGTGGGGCACAAGGGGTTGTCCTATCTGCTGGTGTCGATGCGGCAGCCGGGGATCGAGGTCCGGCCGATCCGGCAGCTGACCGGCACGGCCGAGTTCAACGAGGTCTTCTTCGACGGCGCTCGGACCGACGCGGACCTGGTCGTCGGCGAACCGGGCGGCGGCTGGGCGGTGGCGATGGCCACGCTGGCGTACGAGCGGGGCGCGGCGACCCTGGGCCAGCAGGTCGGCTTCCGGCGTGAACTCGACGATCTGCTGGCCATCGCCGACCCGGAAGACGTTGTGCTGCAAGAACAGTTGTCGCGGGCGGCGGTCGAGCTGAGCGTCATGCGGTCGCATGCCCTGCGCACCAAGGGATCCGACCCGTCGGTGAGCAAGCTGCTGTGGGCCGGCTGGCACAGGCGGTTGGGCGAGCTGGCGATGCGGGCCCGCGGCCCGGAGTCCATGGTCGTCGGCGAGGACTTCGACCGCTGGCAGCGGCTGTTCCTGTTCAGCCGGGCCGACACGATCTACGGCGGATCCGACGAGATCCAACGCAACATCATCGCGGAACGGGTGCTCGGCCTGCCGAGGGAGGCGCGCGGATGAGCAGACCAAGCGTGATCGACTACGTGCGCGGTCACCACTTACTCGACGACAAGGTGGTCGTGGTGACCGCCGCGGCCGGGGCCGGCATCGGCTCGGCCGCCGCGAAACGCTGCCTGGAGGAGGGCGCTCGCGTCGTGATCAGCGACTGGCACGAGCGCCGGCTCGGCGAGACGCTGGACAAGCTGGCCGCCGAGCACGGCGCGAACGTGGCCGCCACGCCCTGCGACGTCACCGACGAGGACCAGGTGCAGGCCCTGCTCGACACGGCGGTGCGCACCTTCGGCCGGCTCGACGTGATGATCAACAACGCCGGCCTCGGCGGCACGAAGTCGGTGCTGGAGATGACCGACGACGAGTGGTCGCGGGTGCTGGACGTGACCCTCAACGGCACCTTCCGCTGCACCCGGGCCGCCCTCAAACGCCTGGTCGAGCAGGGCGACGGCGGCGCGGTCGTGAACAACGCCTCGGTCGTCGGCTGGCGGTCGCAGGCCGGGCAGGCCCACTACGCGGCGGCCAAGGCGGCCGTGATGGCGCTGACCCGCTGCGCCGCCGCCGACGTCGCCCCGCACGGGATCCGGGTCAACGCCGTGGCCCCCAGCCTGGCCATGCACCCGTTCCTGGCCAAGGTCACCGACGAGCAGCTGCTGGCCGAGCTGACCGGACGCGAGGCGTTCGGCAGGGCGGCGCAACCGTGGGAGGTGGCCAATGCCATGGTGTTCCTCGCCAGCGACTACGCCTCGTACCTGACCGGTGAGGTCCTGTCGGTCAGCAGTCAACACCCCTAGGAGCCCGGATGAGCCGGAGAGCCGAACTGCTCGCGCTGGCCGCGCGGATGTTCGCCGAGCGCGGCTTCCTCGCCACCACCGTGCGCGACATCGCCGACGCCGCCGGCATCCTGTCCGGCAGCCTCTACCACCACTTCGACTCCAAGGAGTCCATGGTGGACGAGATCCTGCACGGCTTCCTGGACGAGCTGTTCGACCGCTACCGGGCGATCACCGGCGCCGGGCGGTCGCCGCGCGAGGCCCTGGAGGCGGTGGTCGTCGCCTCGTTCGAGTGCATCGACCGCAGCCACGACGCCGTCGCCATCTACCAGCGCGAGGCCGCCTACCTGGCCCAGTTCGAGCGCTTCGGCTACCTGGGCGAGCTCAACCTGGAGTTCCGCAAGATGTGGGTCGGGCTGCTGGAGGAAGGCATCCGGGACGGCGCGTTCCGTGACGACCTGGACGTGGAGCTGGTCTACCGCTTCATTCGCGACACGGTGTGGGTGGCCGTGCACTGGTACCACCCGGGCGGTTCGCTGACCGCGGACGACGTCGCCCGGCAGTACCTGTCGATCGTGCTGGACGGGATAGCGCAAGGGAGGGCCGATGGCCCAGGCGTACCTGGTTGACGCGGTGCGGACGCCGGTCGGCAGGCGCGGTGGCGGGCTCAGCCACCTGCACCCGGCCGACCTCGGCGCGTGCGCCATCGAAGGGCTGCTGGCCCGGGTGAACGTGGACCCGGGCGAGGTCGACGACGTGATCCTGGGCTGTGTCGACACGCTCGGGGGACAGGCCGGCGACATCGCCCGCACGGCCTGGCTGGCCGCCGGCTTCCCCGAGGAGGTGCCGGGCGTGACCGTGGACCGGCAGTGCGGCTCCAGCCAGCAGGCCCTGCACTTCGCCGCCCAGGCGGTGATGAGCGGGACAGCCGACCTGGTGGTGGCCGGCGGCGTGCAGAGCATGAGCCGGATCCCCATCGGCGCGGCGATGACCGTGGGGGAGCAGTTCGGATTCCCCACGCCGTTCGACGGCTGCGAGGGCTGGGCCCACCGTTACGGCTCCGAGGAGATCTCCCAGTTCCGGGCGGCCGATCTGATCGCCCAGCGGTGGGAGCTGAGCCGGGCCGAGATGGAGGAGTTCGCCTTCCGCAGCCATGCCCGGGCCATCGAGGCCGTGGACAAGGGATGGTTCGCCGCGGAGCTCGTGGCCGTGGGCGACGTGGCCGTGGACGAGGGGCCGCGGCGGGACACCAGCCTGGAGAAGATGGCGTCGTTGAAGACCTTGCGGCCCGACGGACTCGTCACCGCCGCCCTGGCCAGCCAGATCTCCGACGGCGCCAGCGCCGTGCTGGTGGCGTCCGAGGAAGCCGTGCGCAGTCACCGGCTGAAGCCGCGGGCGCGGGTGCACCACCTGTCGGCTCGCGGCGCGGATCCGATCTACATGCTGACCGCGCCCATCCGCGCCACCCGGCACGCGTTGCAGAAGGCCGGCATGTCCATCGACGACATCGACCTGTTCGAGATCAACGAGGCCTTCGCCAGCGTGGTCCTGGCCTGGGCCAAGGAACTCAAGGTCGACCTGGACCGGGTGAACGTCAACGGCGGGGCCATCGCGCTGGGCCACCCCATCGGCGCCACCGGCGCCAAGCTCACCGCCACCCTCCTGTCCGCCCTGGAGCGCACCGGCGGCCGCTACGGCCTCCAGACCATGTGCGAAGGCGGCGGCCAAGCCAACGTCACCATCATCGAACGCCTCCCCTGAGCGGGATACACCTCGGGAACCCAGCGATGCTAGTTCTCGTTCAGGCCAAGGTGATCCCGAAGGGTGGGGCCGGTGTAGTCGGTGCGGAAGACGCCGCGTTCCTGGAGCAGCGGCACGACCTTGTCGGCGAACTCGTCCAGGCCGCCGGGGGTGACGTGGGGGACGAGGATGAAGCCGTCGCTGGCGTCGTTCTGCACCAGGTGGTTGATCTGCTCGGCCACGGTGGCGGCGGAGCCGATGAAGTTCTGCCGGCCGGTGACCTCGATGATCAGCTCACGGATGGACAGCCCCTTGGCCTCGGCCAGCTCGCGCCACTGCCGGGAGGTGGCCAGCGGGTCCCGGTACATGCGGTCGCTCGCCCGGCCCTTGGAGATCGTCTTCTCGCCGGCGACCGGATCGAACGAGGGCAGCGGGCCGTCCGGGTCGAAGCCGCTGAGGTCGGCGTTCCACAGCTGCTCCAGGAACTTGATCGCGGTCGCCCCGCTGACCTGCTGCCGCCGCACCACATCGGCCTTCTCCTGGGCGTCGGCGTCGGTGTCGCCGAGCACAAAGGTGGCCGCCGGCAGGATGATCAGCTGCCGGTCGGTGCGCCCGTACCTGGCCAGCCGGCCCTTCACGTCGGTGTAGAACGCCTGCCCGGCCTCGAGGGTGCCGTACCGGGAGAAGATCGCGTCGGCGGTGGCGGCGGCGAACTCCCGCCCCTCGTTCGAGTCGCCGGCCTGGATGATCACCGGCCGGCCCTGCGGGCTGCGCGGCACCGGGAACTGGCCCTCGATGTCGAAATGCGCGTCGTGGTGGGAGAACCGACCGGGCTCGCCCCGCAGGAACTGGCCGGTGGCCTTGTCGGCGACGACCTCGTCCCCGTGCCACGAGTCGAACAGCTCCCACGTGGTTCGCATGAACGTCTCGGCCCGCGAGTAGCGCTGGTCCTGCGGCAGGAAGCCGCCGCGCCGGAAGTTCTCGCCGGTGAAGGCGTCCCACGAGGTGACCACGTTCCACGCCGCCCGCCCCTCGGACAGGTGGTCCAGCGAGGCGAACTGCCGGGCCACCTCGAACGGCTCGTTGAACGTGGAGTTGATCGTCCCGGCCAGGCCCAGCCGGTCCGTGACCGCCGCCAGCGCGGCCAGCACGGTGAACGTGTCCGGCCGGCCGACCACGTCCAGGTCGTAGATCTGCCCGCCCTGCTCCCGCAACCGCAGGCCCTCGGCCAGGAAGAAGAAGTCGAACTTGGCCCGCTCCGCGGTCTGCGCCAGCTTCACGAACGAGCTGAACTCGATGTGGCTGCCGGCCCGCGGGTCGCTCCACACGGTCGTGTTGTTCACGCCCGGGAAGTGCGCGGCGAGGTGGATCTGCTTCAGTGGCTTGGTCATCGCTCTCCCCCTCAGGCGACGTAGCGGTTGGCGGGCCGGTCCAGGCCGAGCAGCCCACGCAGGGTGTCGGCCTCATAAGCCTTGCGGAACGTGCCGCGCGACCGCAGCTCCGGCACCAGACCTCGGGTGATGCCGTGCAGGTCGTGCGGCAGTTCCGCCGGCCGCAGCCGGAATCCGTCCAGCCCGGCCACGTGCCAGGCCAGCAGCAGCTCGGCCAGCTCCTCGGGCGTGCCGGCGAACACCAGCGCGTCACTTTCCAGCAGCGCCAGCGAATCCAGCCGGGCCCGCCGGTCGGCCGCCGCCTGCGACGTCGAGTCCAGGAACACGACCAGGTCGGCGAACACCTGCCGCCCGCGCTGGGCCTCGACCAGCGGCCCGATCTCGTCACGGGACTGCGGCGTCACATAGACGACGTCAACGGACGAATCGGCCACCCCCTGCAACGCCGTGACCAGCGGCTGGCCCTGCGGCGGGCGAGGAGTGATCGACGGCCCGCGCACGCTGAAGTACCGGCCCTCGAAGTCGATGTAGTGCAGCTTCTCCCGGTCCACGAACCGCCCGGTGGCGACGTCGCGGATCTCGGCGTCGTCCTCCCAGCTGTCCCACAGCCGCCGCAGCACCTCGACGTAGTCGGCGGCCTCGCCGGCGATGTCGGCCCCGAACTCCCGCCGCCCGAAGTTGCGGTACTCGGCCGGATCGGACGACACGGACACCTGCACGCCGCCGCGCCCGGTGCTGACGTAGTCGAGGGTGGCGATGGCCTTGGACAGGTGGAACGGCTCGGTGTGCGTGGCCACGATCTCCGGCACCAACCCGATGCCCGAGGTCAGCGGGGCGATCCGGGCCGCGACCAGCACCGCGTCCAGCCGCCCGCGCACGCCGTCGGCCGGCAGCGCCAGCGAGTCGCGGAAGGTCACGAAGTCGAGCGTGCCGGCCTCGGCCTCCCGCACCAGGTCCAGCCAGTAGCCGGCGCCGAACACGTCGGCCGGCCGGGCATCCGGCGAGCGCCAGGCGGCGGGATGCCAACCCGCGCCGTCCAGCGCGACTGCGAGTCGCGGACCAGTTCCTCGTGTCATGCCAGCGATTGTGCGCCGGTCCGGGCCGCTCGCGCAGGGGCGGCCACGCTGTGGGACGTTTCGGCCGATCGGGAATAATGTGATCATGCCGCACATCGGATTGGTCGCCGTGCTGGTGCACGACTACGACGAGGCGATCGCCTTCTACACCGAGGCCCTGGGCTTCGACCTGCGCGAGGACACCGACCAGGGCGGCGGCCGGCGCTGGGTCGTGGTCGCCCCGCCCGGGTCGGCCGAGACCGCCATCCTGCTGGCCCTGGCCGACAAGCCGGAGCAGCGGGCCCGCGTCGGCGACCAGACCGGCGGCCGGGTCGGCCTGCTGCTCAACACCGACGACTTCGCCCGCGACCACGCCCGCATGGTGGCCGCGGGCGTGGAGTTCGAGGAGGAGCCGCGACACGAGCCCTACGGCTCGGTCGCGGTCTTCCGGGACCTCTACGGCAACCGCTGGGACCTGATCCAGCCGGCCCCGAAAAAGTGAACGCTAGGGGTACTGCGCGAGCATGCCCAGGTTCGTCGTCGAGTCCGACGGCCCGCCGGTGGTGTTCACGATGTGGGCGATCGTGCCCTGCCCGCCGCCCAGCGAGAACGTGATCATGCTGTGGAACTTCACGCCCGGCGTGCGGGGCGCGGCGATCGCCCGGTCGGCGACGATCGTCCGGTCGATGGCGAAGATGCAGTAGCTGCCCAGCCCCCATGCCTCGTGCCGGCGCACGTGGTCGCCGACCGCGTAGGCCGGGAAGCCGCGGTGCGTCCCGTCCATCCAGCCGGCCTGGTTGGGCGGGTCGTAGGGCATCTCGTTCTGGAAGAAGTAGGTCCGGCCGTTCTCGCCGTTCCACTGCACCTGGGTCTTCTGGTGGTGCTCCACGAACAGGCCGTAGGCCACCACGTCGTCGCCGTTGACGACCAGGCCCTGGTCCACGGTGTTGGAGGTCCAGCCGACGCCGCTGCCGTGGTCGGCCCGCCACAGCCAGGTGTTGTCGATGATCACGTTGTTGCTGTTGACCACCAGGGACTGCTTGGTCTTGCCGGCCAGCGTGCCGCCGATGCGGGCGAACACGTCGTGCAGCGAGCTCGGGTTGGCGCTGTGGTCACGCCGCGAGCCGGCCGGGCCGACCCGGATCAGCGCCTCGGACTGCACGGCGCCGGCCTCGATCAGCAGGCCGGCCAGATGCACACCGTCCACATCCGCGACGTCGATGGCGATCGCCCCGTTGTCGGGGATGAGGGTGGCGTAGCCGAGGCCGAGGATCACCGTGTCCGGCTTGGTCACCTTCAGCGACTCGGACAGGTGGTAGATGCCGGGCGTGATCAGCAGGTGCCTGCCCTGGGCCAGCGCGGCGTTCATGTCGGCCACGGTGGTGCCGGCCTTGACGATCAGGAAGTTCGCGATCGGGATCGAGGCGCCGGCCGGCTTCTGCGCCTCCCAGCTGGTGGCCTGCGCGTCGTGGCGCACCGCCGGCACGAACACCTGCCAGGCGCCGGTCGAGTCGACGTACAGGAAGGGCTTCTCGCGGATCACCGGCGACTTGGGCACCGAGGTCACCGGGGGAGTGGGGAAGGTCGTGGCCGGCGCGTTGGCCGTGCCCACGAACACGATGTTCCAGTTGGAGCCGACCCAGCTGCCCAGCACCGAGTTGCGGGTGACCCACTGCTGCTGGGTGCCGGAGTTGATCTGCCCGGTGAGCTGGCAGTCGGCGATGTAACCGCCGCTGGACCAGCTGCCGTCGGACAGCTTGAGGTCGCCCAGCAGGTATATCCGGCGATAGAAGGTGGCCTGCGAGACGGCCCAGGTGTCCTGGCCGCTGCGGGGCACGATGTTGAGGTTCTCGGCGCCGCGCCAGAAGTTGATCAGCGTGTTGTTGCCGTGGGCCTCGCCCAGCACCTGGCACGAGCCGGTGATGCCGCTGGCCGCCGGTTGCAGGCCGAGGCCGGCGATGTGGGTGTAGTAGCCCAGCTTCACGTCGATGCCGTAGCCGCCCGGCTTGAACAGCAGCGCGTACCGGCCGTCGCCGAACTCGGCGTGCTGCTGCTGGGCATACACGGCGTCCACCGTGGCCTGGATCTGCGCGGTGGGGATGGAGCCGTCGAACACGTAGACGTTGGGGCCGAAGTCCGGGTCGCCGGGCTTGGCCTGGGCCGGCGGGGGAGGCGCGACCGGATCGGCCGCGGCCTGCGCCGTGGCGTTGGAGGCCAGCGCGACCGCGGGGGCCGCCGCCAGCGCCGCGCCCAGGAAACCTCTGCGCGCTAAGCCACGCGCCTTGACGTCTTTGTCTTCGGGCACAGGACAAGTCCTTTCGAACCGCGCCTCGGCCGCCGCCCGACCGAGGCTTTGTTCGAGTCGTGATCTAACTCGTGAATTTATTCGTTCGTCAAGGTGTGGGCCCTAGCGGGCAGAGTGTCCATATAGTGTTGGCGCATGACCGAGACCGATCAGCCGCAGCCGATCCGCCGCGGCCGGGGCCGCCGTCCGGCGGCGGAGGTGCGCGAGCAGGTGCTGGCGGCCGCGGGGGAGCTGCTGCTGACCGAGGGCATGGCCGGCTTCACCATCGAGAAGGTGGCGGCCCGGGCCGGCGCCAGCCGGATGACCATCTACAAGTGGTGGCCGTCGCGGGGCGCGCTCGCGCTGGACGGCTACGCCACGAAGGTCCGCACCGTGCTGGAGTTCCCGGAGACCGGCAGCATCGAGGCCGACCTGACCGCGCAGGTGCTGGCGTTCACGCATCTGCTCACCGACACCGGGGCGGGCAAGGTGATCGCCGAGCTGATCGGGGCCTCGCAGACCGATCCCGAGCTGGCCTCGGCTTTCCGGGAGCGCTACTCGGCGCCGCGCCGCGCGCTTGCCGTGCGGCGGTTGACCAAGGCCATCGAACAGGGGCAGCTGTGGGAGGACGTCGACCCCCAGGTGGTCGTCGACCAGCTCTGGGGGGCGTGCTATCACCGGCTGCTCATTCCCGACGAGCCGATCACCGACGAGTTCGCGCGGGCCTTGGTGCGCAACGTGTTGATCGGCATCAAGCGGTGATGTCGACGGGGTGGCTGGGCGGTCCACAATGGACCGCCCCACGGCCGCTTCAGTCGGTCACGCCGCCGTTGACGTAGATGACCTGGCCGTTCACCCAGCGGGCCGGCCCGGCCAGCCACGCCACCGCCTCGGCGATGTCCTCCGGCACGCCCAGCCGCTCCAGCGGGGCGGTCTTGGCCATCCGGTCGATGGTCTCCTGGTCCTTGCCGTTGAGGAACAGGGGAGTGGCGGTCGGGCCGGGGGCCACCGCGTTCACGGTGACGTCGCGGCCGCGCAGCTCCTTGGCCAGGGTCAGGGTCATGCCGTCGACCGCGCCCTTGCTGGCGGTGTAGGCGGTGTAGGTCGGCAGCGCGATGTGCGTGACCGAGGTGGAGAAGTTGATCAGCGCGCCGCCCCGGCGCAGCCGGCGCACGGCCTGCTGGTCGACCACGAAGGTGCCGCGCACGTTGGTGCGGTGCATCCGGTCGAAGTCGGCCAGGTCCAGCTCGGCCAGCGGCGACAGCAGCATGATGCCGGCGGTGTGCACCACCACGTCGACGCCGCCGTAGCGCTTCTCGGTCTCGTCGAACAGCGCCGCGACCTGGTTCTCGTCGGCCACGTCGGCCGGCAGCGCGCTGGCCGTGCCGCCGGCCGCGGTGATCGCCTCGACCACCTCGTCGGCCCGCTGCGGGTTGCCGGCGTAGCTGACCACGACCTGCATGCCGTCCTGGCCCAGCCGCTCGGCCACGGCCCGGCCGATCCCGCCCGACCCGCCGGTGACGATGGCAACGCGGTTCTCGCTCATGTCCTGCTCCCTCGGTAGTGGACGCTGTGTACATATAACCACAGATGTGTACGGCGTGTCCATATAAGGGAGGTGGCGGTGGTCACGGGTCAGGGTCGGGACCAGTCCGGCGAGCGGCCAAGAGTGGCCAGAATCCGGCGCAGCGGATCGGTGTCCGTGCTGGTCAGGGCCGGCTGGAACGCCGTGTCGGGCGCGAGTCGGTTGTCGCCGTTCGGCACCGCGAGCGCGATCCGCAGCGCCACGTCGGCCAGTTCCGGCGCCAGCTTGTAGTCGAGTCCGAGCGCGCGGGCCATGTCCCAGTCGTGCACCACGTAGTCGATCAGGTGGAAGCCGATCGCCAGCGTGGCCGGGAAGCGGGACACCGGCTTGAACTCCGGCAGTTCGAACTCCCGCTCCGACACGCCCGGCTCGTTGAAGGCCGCGAGCACATCCTCGGCCGCGTCCGCGTACTCGCTCGCCGGGTTCGGCCCCGGCGCGTTGACCCGCCACGCCGCGAGGTCTCCGCCCCGCCCGCAGGCCGCGGCGGCAAACCCGTGGTGCTGTGCGGTCATGTGGGCCAGCAGGTCGGCGACTGTCCACTGTGCGCACGGAGTCGGCCGGTCCAGGTCCTCGGAGTGGACCTGCTTGACGGTCTCGGCGCTGGCCTGGACCGCGATGCGGTGAAGGCTCAGCAGCTCATTGATATGCATGCGCATACGATAAGCGCATGCATACGATAGGGTCAACGCCGTTATCATGCCGATCATGGATGGGCGTCAGGACCTGGCCGCGATGATCGCGCCGCTGCAACGCGCGCTGATCGCCGCCGAGCAGCCGGTGCTGCGGGCGCATCGGCTCAGCATGTGGGGCTACATCGTGCTCACCGCCCTGGACGGCCAGCCGGTCCGCACCCAGGCCGCCCTCGCCGAGGTCATCGGCGCCGACAAGAGCCGCATCATCCCCGTCCTCGACGAGCTCGAAGCCGCCGGGCTTCTGGACCGCCCCCGTGACCCCACCGACCGTCGCGCCCGCCTCCTCGCCGTGACCGCCGAAGGTCGCCGCAAACGCCAGGACGTCCAGTCCGAGATCCAACGCAACGAGGACCGCCTCCTCGCTCGCCTCCCCGTGTCCGACCGCGAGGCGTTCCTTCGCTCGCTGGCTCTGCTTTCCGAGTCCCCGACCGTCGACTGACCGGGTGGCTGTGGTCACCCTGGCGAAATTCCCCGACTTGGATACACTGTGTCCATATAGTCGGGAGGTGTGGGATGCGCGGAAGACGGCCGGCGGCACTGGTCCGCGGCAAGGTGTTGGCGGCGGCGGGGGAGCTGTTGCTAGCGGAGGGCATGGGCGGGTTCACCATCGAGAAGGTGGCGGCCCGGGCCGGCTCGAGCCGGATGACCATCTACAAGTGGTGGCCGTCGAAGGGCTCGCTGGCGCTGGACGGCTACGCCAGCGTGGTCTCGCACAGCCTGGAGTTCCCGGACACGGGGGACACCGAGGCGGACATCGCGGCCCAGCTGCTGGCGTTCGTGCACCTGGTGCGGGACACGCCGGCGGGGCGGGTGATCGGCGACCTGATCGGGGAGGCCCAGACCGACGCCCGGCTCGGGGCGTCCTTTCGGGAACGGTATTCGCGACCCCGGCGGGAACTGGCGGAGCGAACGCTGCGGCGGGGCATGGCCCGTGGTGAGCTCCGCTCCGACTTCGACCCGCAGGTGGTCGTGGACCAGCTGTGGGGCGCGGTGTACCACCGGCTGCTCATCCCCGACGAGCCGCTGACCGACGAGTTCGCCCGGGCGCTCGTCGCGAACATCCTGCCCGGCCTGCGAAAGGAACGACCCGTGACCACCCCCGCCGCGATCCAGGCGTTTGTCGACGCCACCAACAACGCCGACACCGAGGCCTTCGTGGCCGCCTTCACCGACGACGCGTTCCTGGAGGACTGGGGCCGCCAGTTCCACGGCCACGACGGCGTGGCCAGCTGGAACAAGACCGACAACATCGGCGTGCAGGCCCACTTCGAGCTGGTCTCGGTGCGGCCGGCCGGCGAGCCGGACAGCTACACGGTGACGATCAAGGTGCGTAGCCACCGCTTCAACGGCACGGGCGCGATGGCCGTCAAGGTCCGTGGCGACAAGGTAGCCAGCCTCGTGATCTCCTAGTCCCCGTGTACTTCCGTGACGAGGGTCGAGGACGGCCGGTTTTCCTGCTGCTGCACGGATTCAGCGGCTCGGTGCGCTCGTTCGACGCGGTGGCCCCGCTGCTGGCCGAGCACGGCCGCGTGCTGCGCGTCGACCTGCGCGGCCACGGCCGCACCGGCGGTCACGACGGTTTGGACGCCGATTCCCAGGCCGCCGCCGTCACCGAGGTCCTGGACCGGCTGGGCATCGGCCGGGTCACCGCGGTCGGGCATTCCTACGGCGCCGACGTGGCGCTGGCGCTGGGCCGCCGGGCCGACAAGGTCGTGATCATCAGCCAGGCCCCGGACTACAGCTACGCCACCTTCCCGGCCGGCAGCGGACTGCTGGCGGTGCCGGTGCTCGGCCCGCTGCTGCACCGGATCGCCCCGCCGAGCGCAGTCCGCCGGGCGATGTCCTACGCCTTCGCCCCCGGCTTCGAGTTCGACCCGGCGCTGGTGCGGGGCCACGCGACCACCAGCCCGGCAGTGGCAAGGGCGGTGCTCGTCGAACGCCGGAAGGCCTTGGCCCGCAAGCCTTTGGACGAGCGGGTGCGGGAGCTCGGGGCGTCGACCATGGCCATTCTCGGCCGGCACGACCGGTTCTACGACTGCGTCCGCACGGCCGAGCGCTACCGGGCGGTCGGGGCCAGGGTGGAGATCGTCGAGGACGCCGGCCACAGCCCGCAGGTCGAACGGCCGGAGCAGGTGGTTGATCTACTGCTTTCGTTGCACGCCAACTGCTCCGAATGACCTCTGGTTCGAGGCTCGAAGATCCAGTAATCCATGGATCATGGCTGGCACCCGAACCGGCGTGGCCGCCGGTATCACCCTGTTCGCCCTCGCGACCCTCACCGCGTGCACCCTGCCCGCCACCGCCGGCGGGGACAGTCACGCGCCCCTGCCCAGCGACAGCGCCGCCCAGCTGGCGTCGTTGAAGATCGCCGCCGCCGGACCGATGACCGGCTACTCGCGGGACCGCTTCGGCGGCGACTGGATCACCCAGCCCGACGGCTGCGACACCCGCGTCGACGTGCTCAAGGCCCAGGGCAAGGACGTGAACGCCAAGGGCTGCACGGTGAACTCCGGCAAGTGGCTCTCGCTCTACGACGGACAGAACGTCACCTCCCCGCACGACCTCGACATCGACCATCTCGTTCCCGAGGCGGAGGCCTGGCGCACCGGGGCGGCGAAATGGACACAGGCGCAGCGAGTGGCGTTCGCCAACGACCTCGACGAGCTCGTCGCCGTGACCGCGCACAGCAACCGCAGCAAGGGAGACCAGCCGCCGCCGGGTTACCTGCCGGTGGAGTCCGAGCGGTGCGACTACGCGACCCACTGGATCAAGGTCAAGGACAAGTACAAACTGACCATTTCCCAGTCGGAGCACGACGCGCTGACCCAGATGCTGGGCACCTGTCACTGAGGCGCGCGTCACAGCGTGACCGAACACCTCGCCGGGCCGCTTCGGCGTCAATCCGGTTGTGACGACAGGGCGACGGGGGCGGGTGGCCATGGGCCCCGAGGTGACGGTCGGGGCGACGGGATCGTTCGCCCACCAGCTGTGGCGGCTCAAGAAGGCGGCGGGGGACCCGTCCTACGATCGGATGCGGGCCGAATTCGGGGCGCTGGCGTCGAAGTCGGCGCTGTCGGAGGCGGCCCGCGGCCATCGGCTGCCGTCCTGGGACGTCACCTGGGAGTTCGTGCGGCCGCTGGCCGTCGGCGTGCTCGGCCAGGACCCGGCGTCGGCCCGCCGGACCTGGCGGCTGCGCTGGGAAACCGCGGCGGCGCAACCGGATCGGCCCGTCGCGGCGATCCCCGGCGACCGCGCCACCTTCGTCAGCGATCTTGACGTCCCCGACGGCACGGTCGTGCCCGCCGGCGGCCGGATCGTGAAGACGTGGGCGCTGCGCAACTCCGGCACGGTGCCGTGGATCGGCCGCTACCTGCGCCGGGCGGCGGCCTTCGGCCCCGACGAGTGCGTGACGCCGGCCGAGGCGCCGATCCCGGCGACCCGGCCGGGCGAGGCGGTCCGCGTCTCGGTGGACGTCCGGCTGCCGGAAACGCCGGGCTACCACCAGGTCTACTGGAAGATGGTCGACTCGACCGGCCGGCTGATGCTGCCCGGCCAGCGGGCGGTCTTCTTCCTGCTCCAGGTCGTCTGACTCGCCCGAGCTGACGTGCCCAGGCTGATGTGCCCGAGCTGATTCGTTCGGGCTGATTTGTCCGGCGGCCAATTCCCCGACCTGCGGTGTCGCCCGGATTTGTCCGGGATCGCCGCCGGCCGCTTCCGGCCGGACCGGTCACGCGCCCAGGCTGGGGAAGATCCATCCGAGAGAGGGGACCATCGATGAGGACCTGGATTCCGCTGCTGGCCGCCGGCCTGGCCACCGTGGCGCTGGCCGCCCCGGCCGTGGCCGCGCCGGACAGCGCGTCCAAGTGCGGCACGAAGTTCTGCATCGACGTCAAGGGCAGCGGCCTGCACGTCGACTCGGCCACGGTCTCCCTGAAGTCCGGCGGCACCGCCACCGGCTACTTCTACCTGGAGGCCAGCACCGGTTCGGGCGCCACCTTCTTCTGGTCGCCGAAGGTGACCGACGCCTACAGCGTGACGTTCTCCGACATCACCTTCGCGCACAACGTGACGCTGTGCGGCGGCGAGTCGGCGACGAAGTCGAACGTCGACCACCCCGGAGACGGCTGCGTCAGCGTGCACTCCTGACCGGCCCGCGCCGTGGTCGTGGCCCCGAACGCGGCCACGGCGCGACTTTCGGCCACATCTGCTCGCCGCCGCCGCGGCCTGCGATCATCACGCGGGTGGATCCGCTGCCCGAGTCGGTGTCCGCAACGCACCTGCGGCGACCTGCACCTCGTGGTGTGCGAGGTGGGCGACGCCGAGGAGCAGCCCGTCCCGTCGCCGCGCTCGTGACAGACGGCTACGCCCGGCCACCGTATGGCCGGGCGTCGCGTCTGTGGGGTCTTACTGCTGCTGCTCGGCCTTGATCTGCTCGCGGACCTGGTCCATGTCCAGCGCCTGGACCTGGCCGATCAGGTCCTCCAGCGCCGCCGCCGGCAGCGCCCCCGCCTGCGAGAACACGACCACGCCGTCCCGCACCGCCATCAGCGTGGGGATGGAGCGGATGTTGAACGCCGCCGCCAGCTCCTGCTGGGCCTCCGTGTCCACCTTGGCGTGCACGATGTCGTCGTGCTGGTCGGAGGACTGCTCGAAGACCGGGCCGAACATGCGGCACGGACCGCACCACTGCGCCCAGAAGTCCACCAGCACCGTGCCCTTGCCGACGACCTCGTCGAAGTTCTCGCGGGTCAGTTCCACCGTGGCCATCGCCACCTCCTTCGCTTCCCCTGCAACGATCCGACCACGGGTTTCATTCCGGTGACCTGGGCTACACCGGGGCCAGCCAGACCGTCAGCCCCAGCTCGGCGAAGGACACGGGGTCGCCGTCGCCCGTGCCTTCGGCCACCTCGACGGCCAGCACCTCGTCGGCGAGCAGCTCACGGTGCGTCCGGAGCGCGGCCGCCACCTCGGGGCGGTCGCTGGTCCACCACAGCCGGATCCGGTCGGCGATCGCCAGGCCCATGCCCTTGCGGGTGTCCTGGACCAGGCGCACGGCGTCGCGGGCCAGCCCGGACTGCGTGAGCTCCTCGTCGAGCTCCAGGTCCAGCGCGACCGAGGTGCCGTTCACGGTGGTGACCGCCCAGCCGGCGCGCGGCTGCTCGGTGAGCACGAGATCATCGCCGCCCAGGGTGATCGTCTCGCCGTCCAGCGTCACGGTCAGCGTGCCGTCGACCGGCGCCCCGGCGGCGGCGATGGCCTGCGCCAGCCGCCGCATCCGCGGCCCGAACCTCTTGCCCAGCACCCGGAAGTTCGGCTTCACCGTGACCTTGACCAGGTCGGTGGTCATCGGCTCGACCGTGCGGACGTTGAGCTCCTCGGCGATCTGCTGCCGCAGGTCCGGGCCGATCTCGGCGAAGCCGGGGGCGTGCACCATGGCCCGGGCCAGCGGCTGCCGGGTGCGGATCTTGTTCGCGGCCCGCGTGGACCGGCCCAGCTCCACCAGGTCCCGCACCTGCCGCATCTGCGCCACCAGGGCCGGATCGTCCGGCAGGTCCGCGGCCGAGGGCCAGGACGCCAGGTGCACGGAGTCGGCGTCGGCGTGCAGGTGCTGCCACAGGTAGTCGGTGACGAACGGCACGAACGGCGCCAGCAGCCGGGTCAGCACGTCCAGGGTCTCCAGCAGGGTGGCCATCGCCGACGGCTCGGCCTGCCAGAACCGCCGCCGCGACCGGCGGATGTACCAGTTGGACAGGTCGTCGATGAACGCCGCCAGCCGCCGCCCGGCGCCGGCCGAGTCGAAGTCCTCCAGCGCCGCGTCCACATCGGCCACGACGCCGTGCAGCTCGGCCAGCAGCCAGCGGTCCAGCACGTGCCGCTCGGTCACCGGGCGGCCGGGCCGCCAGCCGGCGAGATCGGCGTAGCGCAACAGGAAGGAGGCCGCGTTCCAGTAGGTCAGCAGCACCTTGCGGACGATCTCGCTGAGCGCGTCGTCGCCGACCCGGCGGTCCACCCACGGCGAGCCGCCGGCCAGCATCAGCCAGCGCACCGCGTCGGCCCCGTAGCGGTCGAACAGCTCGAACGGGTCGAGGATGTTGCCGAGGTGCTTGCTCATCTTGCGGCCCTCGGCGTCGAGGATCAGCCCGAGGCACAACACCGTCTCGTACGAGGACTTGTCGAACACCAGCGTGCCGACGGTCATCATCGAGTAGAACCAGCCGCGGGTCTGGTCGATGCCCTCGCAGATGTACTGCGCCGGATAGGACGCCTCGAACTGCTCGACGTCGCGGTGCGGCGCGCCCCACTGGGCGAACGGCATGGAACCGGAGTCGTACCAGACGTCGACCACCTGCGGCACGCGGCGGGCCTCGCCACCGCAATCGGGGCAGGGGAAGGAGATCTTGTCCACGAAGGGCCGGTGCGGATCCAGGTCCTTCAGGTCCTGACCGGCCACAGTGGACAGTTCGCGGAGAGATCCGACGCAGGTGAGGTGGTCCTCGGCGCAGCGCCAGATCGGCAGCGGAGTGCCCCAGAACCGGTTGCGGGACAACGCCCAGTCCACGTTGTTGTTGAGCCACGCCCCGTACCGGCCGTGCTTGATGTGCGCGGGGTGCCAGTCCGTGGCCTCGTTCTCCGCCACCAGCCGGTCCTTGATCGCGGTGGTGCGGATGAACCAGGACGGCAGCGCGTAGTAGATCAGCGCGGTGCCGCAGCGCCAGCAGTGCGGATAGCTGTGCGGATACGGCTCGTGCGCGGCCAGCAGGCCGCGGGCCTCCAGCTCGGCGATGACGGATTCGTTGGCGTCACGGAAGAATCGTCCGCCGACCAGCGGCACCTCGGCCAGGAAGTGGCCGTCCACACCGATCGGGTTGACCACCGGCAGGCCGTGCTCACGGGCCACCGCCAGGTCCTCCGCGCCGAAGGCCGGCGACAGGTGCACGATGCCGGTGCCGCTGTCGGTGGTCACGTAGTCGGCGGTCAGCACGGTGAACGCGTCGTCGCCGAAGCTGCTGAGCGGCACCAGGTCCAGCGGTCGCTGGTAGGTGGACCCCGCGAGTTCGCGGCCACTGAGGCGTTCCAGCGGTTGGGCTTTCTCGGGCAGCAGCGGCTCAGCGGTGACGATCCGCTCGCCGTCCAGCTCGGCCAGCACATAGGTGGCCTCGGGGTGCACGGCGACGGCGGTGTTCGACGGCAGCGTCCACGGCGTTGTCGTCCACGCCAAGAGGTTCGCGCCCGCCCACGGGCCGCTGGTCAGCGGGAACCGCACCGTCACCGAGGGATCGACGTCGTCCTGATAGCCCTGTGCCACCTCGTGATCCGACAGCGGCGTCTCGTCCCGCGGGCAGTACGGCGTGACCCGGTGATCCTCGACCAGCAGGCCCTTGTCGAAGATCTGCTTCAGCGACCACCACACACTCTCCACATAGGACGGAGCCATGGTGAGATAGGCGTTGTCCAGGTCGACCCAGTAGCCCATGCGCTCGGTCATCGCCGCGAAGTCGGCGACGTTGCGCAGCGCCGACTCCCGGCAGCGGGCGTTGAACTCGGCGATCCCGTACGCCTCGATGTCCTGCTTCTTGGTGAAGCCCAGCTCCTTCTCCACCGCCAGCTCCACCGGCAGGCCGTGGCAGTCCCAGCCGGCCCGGCGCTCGACGTGGTGGCCCTTCATGGTCTTGAACCGGGGGAACAGGTCCTTGAACACGCGGGCTTCGACGTGGTGGGCGCCGGGCTTGCCGTTGGCCGTCGGCGGCCCCTCGAAGAACCCCCAGCGGGGCCCGTCGGCGGTCCGCTCCAAGGAGCGCCGGAACACGTCCGCGGCCTTCCACCGGGCCAGAATCTCCCGCTCGACCGCCGGCAGGTCGATGTCGGCGGGCAGCGGGGCGAAGGCGCGTTCGTTCACATGGTCGACTGTATCGGCGGGTCAACTCGGTTTCAGGGCCGACGCCTTGGCCTGGTTGAGGAACACCTCGGCCGCCCGTCCGAAATGTCCGTGCTCGGCCACCACCGTGAAGTGCCGCGCCAGCCTCGGATCCAGGTCCACCCGCCGAAGTCCACGGATCCCTTGTCACCCCACGAACCTCATGGCTCACCGGCGTCCCACCACTCACAGGGGACGGTGGCGGTGACGGGCTGTGCCGGGCACTGGATCTTTTGGACGGTGGTACCGCCGAAGGGGCGACCCGGCACTCGGATGTGGCCTCGATGCGTTGCGGCGACTGGTTTCCGGCCGCGTCGGGGGAGCGTGGCCAGTCCCGGCGGGGAGCCGGGAGGACTGGCCAAGCATCGCTCGGGTTCGGCCGTGGACGGTCGGCGCGATCACGGCGGCCGTGAGCGTGGAGTGGGGTTACGCGGTTGGGGGGAAGTGCGCCATGAAATTGCATGGAGCGTTTTCATCGGGGAACTGCACAATGGTGTTTCGTTGGGGATCCGACCGTCGGACACCCTCGGTGACGACGGTGCGCCCGGACCGGGGACAGCCCCGGTGTCCTGCGGAAACGGCGCACTGCACGTGCACGTGCACGGCCGAGCGGGATTTCAAAGGGTGTTCACCTTATTTGGCTATTTGCGGTACGGTCCTCGTCGCGGAAACTGAGGCCAGTTCCCGGGGGTGTGTGTGAGGAGGGTGGTCGGCGATGGAGGAAATTCGTCGAATACCAGAAGTGGACAACGAGCAAATCACCGGCGTCGAGCCGTCCATTCGGGTGCCGCCGCGGGCGACGCAAGCCCCCAGCCGAACCTGTCTTGGCCTACAACCGCCGGCCGACCGCGGAATTGGCCACCGCCCCCGCCCGATTCACCGCGCCCAGTGCCTGGCCGTGCCCCGGCCGCGCGAGCCGATTGTCGAGCGGAAACCGCGGGTCGATCTGCTCCGGTTCGGCTGGAAGCTGGCCGGCGTGGTCCTGGGGGCCTCGACAACGGGCGCGGGACTGGCGCTGATGATTCGGGCCCGCCTGGGCGCGCAACCCTGGGACGTGCTGCACCTGGCCCTGGCGAAACTGCTCAACGTCTCGCCGGGCACCGTCATCATCGGGATGTCGCTGCTGGTCCTGCTGTTCTGGTGGCCGCTGCGCCAGCGCCCCGGCCTGGGCACGCTGGCCATGACCTTCCTGCCGGGCGCGTGCTGCGACCTGGTGCTGGCCGTCGTGCCGGTGCCGTCCGACCTGGCCCCGAGGGCCGCGCTGCTGGCCGGGGGCATCGTCGTGTTCTCCGTCGGCACCGCCCTGGTGATCAAGAGCGGCCTCGGGCCTGGCGCCCGCGACGGCCTGATGACCGGCGCCTGCGCCCGCTGGGGCCTGAGCGTGCGGACCGTGCGCACCGGCCTGGAGCTGGGCGTGCTCACCCTCGGCCTGATCCTGGCCAACCCGGTCCAGGCGGTCAGCGCCGGCACCGCCGGCCCCGGCACGCTGGCCATCGCCCTGACCCTCGGCCCGCTGATCGGCGTGCTGCTCAAACACCGCTTCGCGCGACCACAGCCGCAGGTGAGCCCCTCGTGACCTCAGGCCTGCACGGCGGCCGCCGCGAGCTGGGCCCGCAGCTCGGGCGTCAACCGGGTCGCCATCCGCTCCACCAGCATGGACATCTCGTACGCGATGACGTCCATCTGGCAGTTCGGCGCGGCCAGCACCGCCAGGCAGGAGCCGTCACTGATCGACATCAGGAACAGGTAGCCCATCCTCATCTCGACGATCGTCTGCACCACGTCGCCGTAGTCGAAGCACCGCGCGGCGCCCTTGGCCAGGCTGACCAGGCCGCTGGCCACCGTGGACACCTGCTCGGCGCGGTCGGTCGGCAGCGCGTACGAGCCGGCCAGCAACAACCCGTCCGCGGACACCACCACCGCGTGCGCCACCTCGGGCACCCGTCGCACGAAATCGGTGATGAACCAGCCGAAGTCGCCGGGTTCCTGGTTGGTCATGCCTCACTCCACTCTCAGCCGCGGGTCGGGGCCTTCTCGTCCGGCGGGGCGTCCAGCGCGTGCCGGCGGGCCCGGCCCAGGCCGCGCTGGAAGCCCGACAGCCGGTTGCGGGTCGTCTCGGGGGTCCGCTCGGGGGACTGCGGCGGCCGGGTCTCCTGCACCTCGGCCGGCGCGCTGCGGGGCGCGGCCGAGCCGGGCACCAGGTGCTTGTTCGGCACCCGTTTGGGCAGGCCGGAGGTGGTGATCTGGTCGCCGGCCGGGCCGGACAGCTTGGTCCGCACGGTCAGCCAGGCCTCGTCGGCCGGCGAGTTCCAGGACACGTGCCGGTTGACCGGTTCCGGCATGGCCGGCCGCGGCTGGGGCTTCTGCTCCGGGATGACCACCGGCTCGGCCTCGGCGGCCGGCAGCGCGGGCAGCGGCGGCGCGTCGGGCTCGTCCACCGGCCACTCGTCGACCGGCTGGAACCACCGCGACAGGACCTCCTCGTAGATGGGCAGGCGCGTGGTCGGCTCCGGCTCCGGGTCCTTGGGCTTCACCGGCACCTCGGCCGGGGCGGGCGGGGGCGCGGTCGTGACGAGGGCCGGGCTGTCCTCGGCCTCGGCCGGCCGGCGGAACAGGCTGCTGCTCTGCTCGGGGATCACGATATGAGGCTGCGTGTCCTCCAGCCGGATCGACCGCCGCAGCGCCGGTTTGCCCAGCTCAGGGAGCTTGTCGTCGTCACGCGGCTCGGCCAGCAGATCGGCCGGCACGGTGATCACGGCCTTGGTGCCGCCCTCGATGAAGTCGCCGTTGCGCAGGCGGACGCGGATGTTGTGCCGCTGCGCGAGCCGTCCGACCACGTACAGGCCCATCCGGCGGGCCACGGTGACGTCGAAGTCCGGCGGGTCGGCCAGCTTGTGGTTGGCCGCGTCGAGCTCGTCGGTGGTCATGCCCATGCCGGAGTCGGAGATCTGCATGGCCAGCTGCCCGGCCCGCAGCTGCCGGGCCGCGATCGTGACCGTGGTGGAGGACTCGGAGTACGTCGTGGCGTTGTCCAGCAGCTCGGCGATCAGGTGGATCAGGTCCTTCACCGCGCGGCCGTGGACCAGCACGTTCGGCAGGGCGGTGGCCTTGACCCGGGCGTAGTGCTCGACCTCGGAGATGGCCGCGCCGACCAGCTCGCCCAGCGGCAGCGGCCGCACCACGTGCTTGGTCAGGCCGGTGCCGGACAGGATGATCAGGTTCTCGCTGTTGCGGCGCATCCGGGTGGCCAGGTGGTCCAGCACGAAGAAGCGGGCCAGCTGGTCGGGGTCCTGCTCGTTCTGCTCCAGCCGGTCCAGCTCCGAGAGCTGCCGTTCGACCAGGGCCTGGCTGCGCCGGGACAGGTTGACGAAGATCGCGTTCACGTTGTCGCGCAGCACCGCCTGGTCGACGGCCATGCGGACGGCCTGGTCGTGCACCAGGTCGAAGGACCGGGCCAGCTGCCCGATCTCCTCGCGGCTGAACACCGAGACCGGGTCGGCGGCGTGCTTGGCCGCCTCGACCGGGTCGGGGTCGGCCAGGATCCGCTTGAGGGTCTGGGGCAGCCGGACGTTGGCCATGTCCAGCGCCTCCAGCCGCAGCCGGCGCAGCGGCGTGAGCAGCGACCACGCGACCACCAGCATCAGGCCCAGGGCGATCATCAGCGTGCCCAGCAGGAACGCGATGTCGCGGCCGGCGGCCGCCGCCGCGTCCGCGGCCAGCGCCGAGGCCTGCGCCCGCAGCTGCCCGATCAGGCCCAGCTCGACCTGGTGGAACTTGTCGTTGGCGATGGCGCTGGCGGCGGTGAAGGTGTGGATGTCGATGTTGAGCGGCGTGGTCGGGGTGGGCGTGAGCAGGGCGGACTGCTCGATCAGGTGATCGTTGTCCACGTCCGAGCCGCTGTAGCCGTCGCTGAAGTTCTGGCGTTCCTGGCTGGTCGCCACGGCCGTGAAGTCGGTGACCGACGCCGTGTACGCCGCGTTGGCCGAGCGGGCCAGGTCCTGGCTGAGGGTGGACTGGAACGAGTTGTGCGCGGCGGCGATCTGGAGCAGCGCGTCCAGCTGGGCGATCTGCTCCTTGGCCTGGTCCAGCGTCTGCGCCGCCGTGCTGGCCCGGGACAGCTCCTGGGTGGTGGCGGCCGCGGTGACCTCCCGCCCGACCTGCACCAACGTGTCGATCACGGACGTGTACTCGGTGAACAGCGCCGAGTCGGGATACACGCCGCGCTGGGCCAGCAGCCGCAGCGTGGTCAGCGTGGACAGGCCGTCGACCGCCCGGTTGTACCGGTCCATGGCGCCGGCGTCGGGCAGGTTCAGCCTGGCCACGGCGCTGCGCAGCGCGGAGATCGCGGCGTTGCTGCGGTCGACCTGGCTGGCCAGGGGACTGCCGGCGGCCGAGCTGGTCGCGGCCGCGCCGGTGACCATCAGCACCCGTTCCCGCTGGAGCTCGTGGATCACCTCTGTGATCTGCTTCGCCGCGTCGACCTGGGCGACCGTGCGGTGGAAGTTGTTGGCGTTGTCGATCTCGGTCTGCACCCGCAGGCCGCCAAGCACCAGGGCCGCGAGCGTGGGCACCAGCAGCACCGCGCCGACCTTGGTGCGCAGCCGCCAGTTGCGCAGCCGCCACCGACCGCCGGGCGAACCCGCTGGTCGGCGCCCCCGGATCGGCTGGGATGGCGGGTGGTGGTGCTCGCCCGACTCGCCGTGAGCGTCCCGACGCTGTGGCTCGGACACTTCCTCACACGCTCCCCTGGTCATCCGAACAAGGACCCGTCAGGCGAATCGGAGTTCGAGGGTGGTTGGTGGCGCGGCCCTTTTGTCGACAGTTGACGATGGGCATCCGAAAGGTTTCGGCCCGCCGGATGCAATTGCACCGGAGCTTCTTAACACAGTCGGGGAGACCGCCGTCACGCGCGTCGGGGTGAAGTTCCCCGGACGGACGCCGTTGCGGCTAAAGGTTGTCGCCGCAAGCAGTAACCCGTTTCCGCATCATGGCGGCGGTTTTCGAACGCCCGTGCTCAGGATTCGGGGTAAGATCGTTTAGGCGAATTCACCCGCATGGACGCTCGTGTGTCTGCTAGCGACCTCGAGCTACTGGTGAATCGTCTCGGCGCTTCGGGCTAAACCGTGCGCCTCGACGGCCCTGTGGCGGGCCCGTGAGCGCCGGATTCGCCGTTCCGAGGCCGGTGTGCCGCCGTCATGACGGTATTGCGGATGTCGCTAGAGTCTCGCTGGGCGACGGGTGATCCGCGTCACGGTCAATTGTCAATGATTAATCCCTGCGGCGAGGAGAAAGATCGACATGAGTGAGCCACACGCCGGTCCGACGGTGGACAGGCCCTGGTCACGGCGGCTGTTCCTGTCGGTGACGGCGGCGGCCGCGGTGGCCGCGGTGGACTCCGGGTGCAGCCTGCTCGGCGGGTCCTCGACGACCGCGGACGTGCAGGCCGCCGGCAACACCACGGTGGAGAAATCCAAGATCAACATATCGCTGATCCCCTGCACCGACGTCGGTCCACTGTGGCTGGCCAAGAAGAACGGCTACTTCGCCGCCGAGGGGCTCGACGTCACCCTGGTCAACAAGCCCAGCGGCCCGGACGTGATCAACAGCGTCTTCGGCGGAGACGCCGACTTCGGCTTCGCCACCTATCCCGCGCTGGTGCAGGCCCAGCTGAAGACCAAGGGCAAGGCCAATCTCCGCGTCGTGGCCGACGCCTCGGCGGCCAAGCCGGACACCACGGCCGTGGTGGTGAAGAAGGGTTCGCCGCTGACCCGGGCCGAGGACCTCAAGGGCAAGCGCATCGCCGTCACCGCCAGGGGCACCATGTCCGACCTCGCCGTGATGGCCGGCCTGCGAGCGGCCAAAGTGGACTGGTCCACAGTGGAGTGGAAGCAGATCGGCTTCGCCGACATGTTGCCCAAGCTGGAAAGCGGCGAGATCGACGCCGCCTTCTACGCCGAGCCGTACGTGACGATCGCCCAGACCCAGGCCGGCGTCACCACCGTCTTCCAGCCGCTGACCGGCGCCCTGGACGGGATCCCGCTCAGCTGCTACCTCACCACCGAGCAGGTCGCCAAGGAGCGCCCCAAGATGGTCGCCGCGTTCCAGCGGGCCATCCGCAAGGCCCAGGCCGAGGCCGCCACCCAGCAGGGCGACTCCGAGGTCAAGCAGACCATGGTGGACAACGCCAACGTGGCCCCCGACATCGCCCCGGTCATTCACCTGCCCTCGTACCCCATCTCGGCCGACCCCACCCGCCTGCAGCGCGTGCCGGACCTGATGCAGCAGTTCGGGGTCATCAGCCAGAAGTTCGACATCAAGCCGATGATCCTGGCCGAGCAGGGCTGAGCGATGAGGAGGCCGGACACGGGCGGGCGGCGCTGATGGGCGGTGCGCTGCGGGGACTGGTCGGCATCGGCTGCCTCCTGTTCGGTTGGGAGGCGGTCGTGCTGGCCGGGGCGGTTCCGTCGGAATACCTGCCGCCGCCATCGGTTGTGTTCCCGCAACTGGCGATGATGCTGGTGGACCCGGCGTTCCAGTTGGCGGTGGTGGCCACGGTGTTGTCGTGGGCCATCGCCCTGGCGCTGGCGGTGGGCATCGCGGTGCCGGCGGGGCTGCTGCTGGCGGGCGTGCCGTGGCTGCGGGTGGCGAGCCGCACCGTGGTGGAGTTCCTGCGGCCGATACCGGCGGTGGCGCTGGTGCCGCTGCTGGTGGTGTCGATCGGCGGCGGCCCGACGACCAAGATCGCGCTGGCGGTTTTTGCCGGCCTGTGGCCGATTCTGTTCAACACCATCTACGCCTTCGGTGAGATCGAACCGGTGCAGGTGGACACTGCCCGGGTCTACCGCGCCCGGGTGCTGACCCGGGTCGCGCTGCCCAGCGTGGCCCCGTTCGTGCTGACGGGGGTCCGGCTGTCGGCGGCCATCGGGCTGGCGGTGGTGATCTCGGCCGAGATGCTCACCGGGGCCAGCGGCGGCATCGGCCAGTTCATCCTCGCCGCCGCCAGCGGCGCGACCAGAATGGACCGGGTGCTGGCCGGCGTGGTGGTGGCCGGGTTGCTGGGCTACCTGATCAACGCCGGCCTGGAACGGTTGCAGCGCCGGTACTTCTGGTGGCACGGCGCGGAGGTGCCGTCATGACCCGACTGCACGGCTTTGTCCTGCGCTGGGCCGTCTTCCTGCTCCTCGTCACGGTGTGGCAGCTCGTCACGGCGGCGATCGACCACCCGTACTTCCCGCCACCGCTGGAGATCCTCGCGGCGGCCCAACAGATGTGGCTGTCCGGCACGGCCGCCACGCTCTTCCTCGGCCCGGCCGCCTTCGACTCCTTGTTCCCGAGCATCGGCCGGCTCGTCGGCGGGTGGCTGCTGGCGGTGCTGGCCGGCGTGGTGCTGGGCACGGGCCTCGGGCTGTCCCGGCGACTTCTCCAGTACACGGGGCCGGTGTTCGCCTTCTTCCGGTCCCTGCCGTTGCCGGCGTTGGTGCCGGTGTTCGTGCTGCTGTGCCGGCTGGGCACGCAGATGGTGCTGACCGTGATCGTCTTCGGTGCGGTGTGGGCGGTGCTGCTGAACACAGTGGACGGTGTGCGCACGGTGGACCGGGTGCAGTTGGACACCGCCAGGGCCTTCCGCGTGCCGACAACCCGGCTGCTGCTGCGCATCGTGCTGCCGGCGGCGCTGTCGAAGATCTTCGCCGGGCTGCGGGTGAGTCTGTCGCAGTCGGTGACGCTGATGGTGGTCGCGGAGCTGTTCGCGGCCAACGGGGGGCTCGGCGGCGAGCTCCGGGACGCGCAGGACCAGTTCGACTTCGCCCAGATGTGGGCGGTGGTCGCGCTGATCGGCGTGCTCGGCTACACCCTCAACACGATGTTGCTCGCGGTGGAGCGGCGGGCGCTGGGTTGGCATCGGACGGCAGGCGAGCCCCGCGTGCCGGCGAAGGCAGGAGGACGACTTGTCGACCATGCTTGAACTGGCTCAGCTGAGCCATGTCTACGACCACGCCGCGATCGCCGAGCTGTCGTTCACGGTGGCCGCCGGCGAGCTGGCCTGCATCGTCGGGCCGTCCGGCTGCGGCAAGTCCACGCTGCTGCGGGCCATCGCCGGCCTGCTCGCGCCGACCGGCGGTTCGGTGCTGCTGCACGGATCCCCGGTGCGCGGCGTGCCCGAGGACCTGGCCGTGGTGTTCCAGGACTACAGCCGTTCCCTGTTCCCGTGGCTGACCGTGCAGTCCAATGTGGAGTTTCCGCTGCGCGGCCGGGTCGGCCGGTCCGAACGCCGTGAGCGGGCCCGGTCCGCGCTCGCCCAGGTCGGCCTGGCCGACGCCGCCCACAAGCATCCGCAGCAGCTGTCCGGCGGCATGCAGCAACGGGTCGCCCTGGCCCGGGCGCTGGCCTATCGGCCGGCGCTGTTGCTGCTGGACGAGCCGTTCGCCTCGGTCGACGCCCAGACCCGGTTCGAGCTGGAGGACCTGCTGCTCCGCGTGCACCACGAGCAGGGCACGACCATGCTGCTCGTCACCCACGACATCGACGAGAGCGTGTACCTGGGGGACCGGGTGCTTGTGCTGTCCGGCTCGCCGGCCCGGCTGCTCGCCGACATCCCGGTCGACCTGCCGGCTGCCCGCGACCAGATCACCACCCGTGAGTCGGAGACGTTTGTCGAACTGCGGTCCGAGGTCGCTCGGCTGCTGCGCGGCCTGCCGATCCCGGTGGCGACCTGATCCCGGTGCGGCATGCTTGACCCGACCGAGCACAACCGGCAGGGGAGAGCATCCGATGACCAAGGTCGACTTCTACTTCGACCCGATCTGCCCGTTCGCGTGGATCACCTCGCGGTGGATCCTGGAGGTGGAGCGACAGCGCGAGCTCGACCTGCGGTTTCGGATCATGAGCCTCACCGTGCTGAACAGCGGCCGGGCCGATCTGCCCGAGGAGTACAAGGCCCGGTTGGAGGAGGGCTGGTGGGCCGTGCGCGTCGCCGCCGCGCTGGCCCAGCTCAACGGCGAGCCGGCCCTGCGTGACTACTACACGGAGTTCGGCGTCCGCTATCACAACCAGGGCGACCACGACCGTCGCGCCGTCATCGCCGCCGCCCTCCAGGCCATCGACGCTCCCGCCGATCTCCTGGCCGCCGCCGACACCACCGCCTTCGACGACGCCGTTCGCGCCAGCCACCACCAGGGCATGGACCCCGTCGGCATGGACGTCGGCACGCCCACCATCCACATCGACGGTGTCGCCTTCTTCGGCCCCGTCCTCAGCTCCGTGCCCCGTGGCGAGGCCGCCCTCAAGGTCTTCGACGGGGCCGTGGCCCTGGCCTCGTACCCCGACTTCTTCGAGCTCAAGCGCACCCGAACCGGTGACCTGACCTTCTCCTGACCTCAGGCCGAGATGGGCCGCACCCCGCGCGGGTGCGGCCCATCGGCTTGTGTGGGCATAAGCACTATCTCTTCAGTGACAAGTGAAATCAATCCCTTTGTCGGGTTGGTGTGAGCGTGACTCCCTTCTCTCCCGGGTGACCCGGGTGTGTTTCCCGGATCTTCCCGGTTGTCCTCCCCTGTCGGCCGGGAACGGTGCTGGGCGAGCCTGACTGGTCGGGAGGAGGTGACACATGGACGACTACGACCTGGACATCCGGCTCGGGGTCGCGGACCCGTGGGCCGAGGATCCGGCGACGAAACGGCCGCGCCAGCCCCCGACGCCGCCGGCGCCGCCGACGCCGCCGCGCGGGATCCCGACCACTGAGCACTGCTGATCGATCCATCACGAGGGAGACGACCGTGACCACTCTGCTGGACGAGTTCGACCTGGACGTGCGACTCGGCACGCAAGCGCCGAGCGAGGGCGACGGGGCCACCAAGCGACAGTCTCTGGACCCGCTGGGGCACCCGATCTCGGCCATCCCGTTCTGCGCGCTGAACTGACTGTCCCACAAGGAAGGAAGCAACGATGTCCACCATGACCGACGAGTTCGACCTGGACGTGCGGCTGGGCGAGCCGCTGGCCCCGGGCACCGGACTGGTGGCCACCGGCGGCGACACGAGGTTCGACACGTGCTTCGAGACGCACCGCCCCAGTTGTGGCACCCAGTGCGCGACCTGTCCGACGGCGCCGGCGCCGCGGCAGTGAGCTAGTTCGTCGCCACGGCCTCCAACCGCCGTGGCGACGACCCTCGAACCAGGGGAGAACGGGATGAGCACGGCGGTCGGGCAGTGGCGGTCGGCGCTGTCGCAGGGGGTGGCGGAGCGGGCGGTGCGGGTGGCGACGGAGATCGCCGAGCGGATGCGGAATCCGCCGGAGCCCGGCGCGACCGATCACGAGGTGATCGAGACGGCGGTCGGAATCGCGCTGCTGCACGGTGAACTGGACCGGCACCGGCCGGGCGCGGGCTGGGATCGGGCGGCACACGCGCACCTGGCGCGCGCGGCGACGGCCGCCGAGAGGTCAGGGCCGGGATCATCGGGGCTGTGCGGCGGGGTGGGCGGTGTGGCGTTCGCGGCCTGGTCGCTGTCACGAGGCGGCGAACGGTACCGAAGGCTGATGACGGAACTGGACCGGGGCGTGATCGCCGGCGTGACCACGCGGGCGGAGCTGCTGAGCGAATCCCCGTCCGGACCGCCGGCCCACCTGATCGATGTGATCAACGGGTTGGCCGGCAGCGGCGGATACCTGGTGCGACGCAAGGAAAAGGCGCTGTCGAAGGTGCTGGAGGCGTTGGTCGCGCTGTCCGGCGAGGAAAACGGCCTGCCGCGCTGGCACATTCCTCAGCGGTCGCTGGTCGCCGGCGCGGCGCTGCCGGGTCGGTACCCGGACGGCTACCTCGACTGTGGACTCGCGCACGGCATCGCCGGCCCGATGGCGTTGCTGGCGCTGGCCCGACGAGCGGGCGTCGAGGTTGAGGGACAACGGGAAGCGATCGGGCGGATGGCCGGATGGCTTGCTGGGCAACGGGTCTTCGACGACTGGGGGGTCAACTGGCCGGCGGCGGTTGAGCTCGGTGGCAATCGGGGGGAACCGGCGCACGCGGCCTGGTGCTACGGGAGTCCGGGCGTGGCCAGGGCACTGTGGCTGGCCGGCGAGGCGCTCGAAGACGGTGCGCTGCAAGAACTTGCCGTGTCGGCGATGAAGGCCGTCCACACCCGACCGGCCGAGGCGCGCCGCGTGGACCGGACCCCGGGCCTGTGTCACGGGATCGGCGGCCTGCTGACGATCACGCTGCGTTTCGCCCACGACACCGGCGATCCGGCGTTCGCCGAGGCGGCCGTGCCGCTGACCGAGCAGCTGGTGGCGATGTACGAGCCGGACCGGCCGTACGGCTACTACGCGCTGAACAGTGAGGGGGCGAAGGTCGACCAACCCGGGCTGCTCGACGGAGCCGCCGGGGTGGCGCTCGCGCTGCTGACCGCGGGCACGGGCGCCGAGCCCACGTGGGACGGGATGTTGTTGCTGTCGTGAGGGAGGATCACGTGGCTCTGTACCGACCCTTGGACTGGGCAGTGGTCCGCACGCCGCTGCTCCCGGTCGAGCACTACCCGACGCGGCCGCCGACATCGGAGCCGGACGCGCGGATACGGCGCGCCCTGGCCGTCGGCGCCGGCGACCTGACCCGCGCCCTCGACCGGCCGCCGGCCGACGCCAAGGGGCGGGATCGGTTGGCGGGCAAGCTGTTGCGCTACCTGATCCGGATGTCGACGCGGCCGACTCCGTTCGGCCTGTTCGCCGGCGTCGGGCTGGTCGGCTGGGGCGAGGCCACGGATGCCGAGCTCGACGGCGAACGGGTCAGCCGCACCCGGCCGGACATGGGCTGGCTGCTGGAGTTCGTGGCGGTCCTGGAACGCGAGCCGGAGGTGCGGTCGGGGCTGAGCGTGTTCGCCAACCCGGCGGCGTTCGTCCGGGCCGACCGGGTGTTCCTGAGCCAGCGGGCCCCGGTCGGGGATTCGGAGGAGGCGGGCCGCGCGGTGTCCCTGCGCGCCACCAGGCCGGTGCGCCGCGCGATGACGCTGGCTCGACGCCCGATCCCTCACGAGGAGCTGGTTTCGACCCTGACCACGGAGTTCGCCGTGGACCGCGGCAAGATCGAGCGGCTGATCGAGCAGCTGTGGGAGCAGACGCTGCTGCTGAGCGACCTGCGCCCGCCGATGACCGTGACCGAGCCCGCCCGATACGTCGCGAACCGGCTGGCGCAGATCCCCGGCGCGGCTGAGCATGCCGCCGCGCTCACCGACCTGCTGGCCGAGATCGCGGCGTGGGACGAGCTCGACGCGCAGCAGGGGGCCGCGAGCTACCCGAAGTTGTTGGCCCGCGCCGAATCCGTGCACACGGTCGAGACTCGCAAGAACTCGGCCAAGGGGCCGTTCCAGAGCGACATGGCCGTCGGCCTGCGCGGTCGGCGGATCCACCGGGCGGTGGCCGAGGAGGCGGCGCGTGCGGCCGATCTGCTGCTCCGGCTTTCCGCCGCCCCCAAGGGAATTCCGCATCTGGACCCGTATCGGGCCCAGTTCGAGGAGCGCTACGGCTATGGGGCCGAGGTGCCGCTGCTGAAGCTGCTCGACCCCGAGGTAGGGCTCGGGCCGACCGGACAGTCCACATCGGACCAACCGGCGCCCAGGCCGGGCAACGAGGTCCTGACCGGGCTGGCGTTGAACGCGATCCGCGACGGCGCGCTGGAGGTCGAGCTGGACGAGGCGACCCTGGCCAAGCTGGAGACCTGGAAACCCTCGCCCGCCTCGGCCCCGAGTTCCCTTGACCTGTCGGTGTTCGTGACGGCTCCGTCGCGGACGGCGATCGACGACGGCGACTTCCGCCTGGTGGTCGGCCCGAACGTCGGCGCTTCGGTCGCGGGCCGCACCCTCGGCCGCTTCGCCGACCTTCTCGGGGCTCCGGCCGAAGCCGCGCTGCGTGAGGTTGCCGAGGCCGAGGAGACCGTGCTACCGGGACGGATCTGGGCCGAGGTTTCCTATCTGCCGCACCGGACCCGGATCAGCAACGTCGCCATTCGACCGCTGACCCGCAGTCACGAGCTGGCGTTCGACACCTCCCCGAGCGGCACGGCCGTGCCGGTGGACGAGTTGTTCGTGGCCGTGCGGGGCGGCCGGTTCGTGTTGCTGTGGAACGGGCACGAGGTCGTGCCCTGCGCCGGTCACATGCTCAACCCGCGGCTGGCGCAGCCGGTGATCCGCTTCCTTGAGGAGCTTGCCCGCGACGGCCGCGTCCAGCTCACCGAGTTCAACTGGGGCGCAGCCGCCGAATTCCCCTTCCTGCCCAGGGTTCGCGTCGGTCGGGTGGTGCTCGCGCCGGCGTCCTGGCGGGTCGACCGCGCGGCGCTGGACGACTTCCAGCAGTGGCGGCAGCGGTGGTGGGTGCCGCGACACGTCTATCTCAAGGTCTTCGACCACCGGCTGCTGCTCGACCTCGACCAGCCCGAGCACGTCGCGCAGCTGCGCGCGGAGGCGAAGTCGGCCCCGCTGCTGCTCGACGAAGCCCTGCCCGGGGCCGACCAGGCGTGGCTGCCGGGCCCGGACGGCCACTACGTCAGCGAGCTCATGGTGCCGCTGGTGCTCGACACCGTGGCCGCAAGGCCGGAAACTCGCGCTGTCGTCAGGAGCAACAACCGCCGGAACTGGACGCCGGGCAGCGATTGGCTCTACGCCAAGCTGTATCACGTGCCGACGTATGAGGAAGACCTGATCGCCTTGGCTTTCCGGGACTTCGCTGCCGAGGTGTGCGACGGGGGTCTGGCCGAGGACTGGTTCTTCCTGCGCTACACCGACCCCGACCGGCATCTGCGCATCCGCTTCCGCGGCGACCCCGAGGCCGTCACGACCGAGCTGGCGCCTCGGCTCCTGCGCTGGGGATCGAAGCTCGTGACCGACGGCTACTGCCGTCGCTTCGCCCTCGACACCTACGACCAGGAGGTCGAACGCTACGGCGGCGCGGCGGCCATGCTGGCGGCGGAACGGCTGTTCACCGCCGACAGCAAGGCATCCGCCGACCTGCTGCATCTGGAGCACACCGGCGTGCTCAAGATCGAACGCAACCTGCTGGTGGCGTCCACTGTGGACGACCTGCTGACCGGCCTCGGCTTCGAGCCCGGCCAGCACTGCGCCGGCCGGGTGCTCGACCGCCGCGAGGCCGCCGACGAATACCGCCGCCAGGCCCGGGTTCTGCGCGAGGCGCTGGGCGATCCGGACTGGCTGGGCCGACAGCCGGGCGGCCCCGAGGCGGTGGCGGTCCTGGCTGCGCGACGCCGTGCCGTCGAAGAGTTCGCACTGGCCATCGATGGCCTGGAATTGACCCAAACAGCCCGGGACATCGCTGGCAGCATGGTGCACATGCACTGCAATCGTCTCCTGGGCCTGGGGCACCCGCCGGAGCAGCGGGTGCTCGGCCTGGTGGCCCGGGCCAGGGAAAGCCTGCGGCACGCGCCGCTGAGGAGGACGACGTGACCCAGCCGCTGGTCGGCGTCGACAACATCGAGCTGCCCACGTGGATGAACGTGGAGCGGCAGGTCGCCGAGGCCGGGCTGGGGCGGACGCTGCTCGCGCTGCCGGCCGGCGTGCGGGTGGTGCTCGGCCTGGCCTGGCAGGCATCCCGGCGTTGGACGCTGACCACCGCGGTGCTCACGCTCGCCTCCGGCTGCGCGACCGCGTTCGGCCTGCTGGCCACCGCCGATGTCTTCACCCAGCTGCTGTCCGCCGGACCCACCCCGGAACGGGTCGTGTCCGCGTTGCCGGCCGTGGCGCTGCTGGTCGCGTCGTACGTGGTCAGGGCGCTGCTCGAAGCCGGCACCGCGACCGCGCAAGCCCTGTTGAAACCGCGCGTCGAGCAGAACGCTCGGGACAAGGCGCACGCCGCGATCGCCCGGGTCGACCTGATCGCGTTCGAGGACAGCGAGTACGCCGACCTCGTGCGGCAGGGCCTGCAACGGGGCATGAGCAGCATCGAGGGCTGCGTCGAGGCGATCGGCAACGTGTCCGGATCAGTCATCCAGTTGGGGGCGGCCGTTTTCACCGCGGCCGTGCTGCATCCGCTGCTGGCCCCGTTGGTGGTGCTCGCGGTCGTGCCGGACATGTGGGCGTCCGCGCGGGCGGCCAAGCTGTCCTACCAGTCGTACATCCGGTTGGTCTCCCGGATGTTGCGCATGCAGATCGCCAGCGAGCTGCTCACCGACCGGTCCACCGCCGCCGAGCTGCGGGCCTGCACCGCCGGCCCGGCGCTGCTCGGCGAGTACCGGCGGATCAGCGCGCAGCTCACCGACGAGAACAGCCGGCTCGAAGTGGCCAAGACCCGCGTTCGCCTGCTGGGCCGGGCAATCGCCGGCATCGGGACCGGGCTGGCCTACGGGGCGCTGGCCGGGCTGCTCTACGGCGGCGCGCTGCCGCTGGCCCTGGCCGGCGCGGCGGTGGTGGCGATGCGGATGGCCTCGTCCTCGCTGTCGACCACCATGTTCGGCATCAACCAGCTGTACGAGAACATCCTCTACCTGGACCTTTACACCAACCTGCTGGGGCAGACCGAGGAGCGGACCCGGGAGTCCGGCGGCCTGGCCGCGCCGGCGGATCCGGCCGAGATCACCGTGACCGGCGCGTCGTTCACCTACCCCGGGCAGGACGAGCCGGCGCTGCGCGACGTCACGCTGACCGTGCGCCGCGGCGAGGTCGTCGCGCTGGTCGGGGAGAACGGCTCCGGCAAGAGCACCCTGGCCAAGCTGGTCACCGGCCTGTTCCGGCCGAGCGACGGGCAGGTGCGGTGGGACGGCGTCGACCTGGCCGTGGCGGACGAGTCGTCCGTCTACGACCGGATCGCCATGGTCATGCAGGCCCCCGCCCAGTGGCCGATGACCGCCGAGGACAACATCCGCATCGGGCGCATCGACCGCCCCGATCCGGACGGCGCCGCCCTGGCCGCCGCCGCGGCGGAAGCCGGGGCCGACACCGTCATCGCCGAGCTGCCGGCCGGTGTGCGCACCGTGCTGTCGCGGCGGTTCACCAACGGACGCGACCTGTCCGGCGGCCAGTGGCAGCGGATCAGCGTCGCCCGCGGCCTGTACCGGGACGCGCCGATCCTCGTCGCCGACGAGCCCACCGCCGCCATGGACGCGCGCGCCGAACACGAGGTTTTCCGCTCGCTGCAACGACTTCGGCGGCGGGACGGGGCCGAGGGCGACCGCACCACCATTCTGATCACGCACCGGCTGGCCAACATCCGGCACGCCGACCAGATCATCGTGCTCGACCACGGCCGGATCGTGGAACGCGGCACGCACGACGAGCTGATGGCGCTGGACGGCACGTACGCCCAGCTGTTCACCCTCCAGGCCGAGGCCTACCAGCCGGAGGTCAGCTCTCTTCGTCCCGGATGACGTGCACCGCCGCCTCCTCGGCCGACGCGCCCGCGCCGTCGATGCCCACGTCCACCGCCAGCAGGTCGGCGTCCCATTCGTCGCCGCCCACGCTCGCGGCGTCCGAGGCGATGTAGGACTCGCTGACCAGCCGGCCGGCGCGGTCGTCGCCGACCTCGTAGTCGCGCAGCTCGCCGTCGGAGTCGGAGACGTCGCCCAGGCCGTCGTCGTCGAACTCGTCCGCGCCGACGTCGGGCAGCTCGCGGGCCAGCCGGTCGTCGAGGCTCTGGCCGTCGTGCTGCTCACGGGGCGTGGTGCCCCAGTCGTCCAGCGCCCACGGCTTCTCGGCCGGGGAGAATCCCTCGTCCAACGGGTCGCCGGGGCCGCCGTCCAGCGTGTCGAGCGAGTCGAGCTGCTCGAACGCGTCGTCGTCGATCTCGTCGCGGTCGCCCATGGTCGTTCCCTTCGGTACTCGTGGCCGCGGCCAGAATAGCCGCGTACGCCTGTCGGCGTAGGCCTCAGGTACGTCCGTCGAGCGATGTAGGTCGTGCGACAGAGGTCCTACCGTCTCCGGCATGACGATCCGACGGGCGTGTCACCTCATCGCGGCGGTGCTGTTCGCCAGCGGGCTGGCGCATCTGGGCGTGCAGGCCGTGCTCGGCGGGCCCTGGGACGGCCCGGTCTCCTGGCGCAAGCCGGCCGACTTCGGCGTGGCCTTCGGCCTCACCCTCTGGGCGGTCACCTGGGTCAGTCTCTATCTCAAGGTGCGGCCGGCGGTGCTGGCCTGGTTCGCCGCCGCCAGCGTGGTCGAGGTTGTGGTGATCTCCGTGCAGGCCTGGCGGGGCGTGCCGTCCCACTTCAACACCGCCACGCCGCTGGACGCCACCTTCGCCTTCAGCGCCGCCGGTGGCGGGGCCGTGATCATCGTGGCCACCCTTTTCCTGCTGCGAGCCGCTTTCCGTCGACTGGACGCCCCGCCCGGCATGCAGCTGGCGCTGCGCGTCGGATTCGCCAGCCTGCTGCTCGGCCTGGCCGTCGGCGCCGTCATGATCGCCATCGGCACGTCCACCGCCCGCACGGTGTCCCTCGACGCCGCCTACACCGCCGCCGTCGTCCTGGTGCCCGCCCATGCCGCCGCCATGCAGGGCATTCTCGCCTTGCCGATTCTGGCCTGGTTGACCCGTTTCACCCCTTGGCCCGCCGCCGTGCGCTTCCGTGCAGTGGTCATCGGCACCGCCGGCTACCTCGTCTGCGCCGGCACGATCGTGCTGGAGTCCTTCCTCGGCATCGACGCGTTCTCCGTGTTCACCGTGGGCACCGTCATCGCCGCCGCCGGCGCTCTGGTGCTCGTCGGCGCCGGGATTGCCGTCGCCCGGTCCGCCCTGGCGTCAGCGACTGTGCGGCACATCAAGGATTTTCGTCCCGTCGATCACTGACGTCTTGGGAACGCGCTGACTTCAGGGGGTGTCGAACAAATCTCAGCGGGGATTGCCGGCGCGCAGCCAGGCGAGGTAGTCGGCGACGGCGCCGTCGGTGTCGTAGGCGGGGGAGAAGCCGGTGTCGGCGCGCAGGCGGGTGATGTCCAGGGGCGGCCGGGGGACGTCGGTGGCCGGGGTGAGGGTGATCCGCGCGTCGGGGCCGAGGGCGGCGACGATGTCGGCGTTGCTGGTGAGACGGCCGGAGCTGACGTTGTAGGTGCGGTGCTGGAGACCGTCGGCGAGCTGGAGCAGGGCGAGAGCGCGGCCGCAGTCCTTGGCGTAGCAGAGGTCGATGGCGTCGTCGGCGGTTTCGAACGGAG
Source organism: Kutzneria sp. NPDC052558 (assembly GCF_044547355.1). Classification (NCBI taxonomy): domain Bacteria; kingdom Bacillati; phylum Actinomycetota; class Actinomycetes; order Pseudonocardiales; family Pseudonocardiaceae; genus Kutzneria; species Kutzneria sp. NPDC052558. The sequence goes on along the minus strand of NZ_JBIUAG010000001.1, from coordinate 573,632 downwards.
CGCCGGAGGCGGCGGCGTGGACCAGTTGGGGAGCGGCGAAGAAGGGGGAGACGGGGCGGCCGAGCGGGCCCCAGATGGCGCCGATGCGGTAGTTGACGATGTCGAGGCCGGCGGCGTCGGCGAGGTGGCCGGCCAGCAGTTCGCTGATCTTCTTGAACGTGGGGATGACGTGCGGCGAGGGTAACGGCAGCGGCAGGTCCTCGGTGAGCGGTTGGTCGGAGACGACGCCGCCGTAGATGCCGATGGTGCTGGCCAGCCCCACCCGGGAGACGCCCCAGTCCTGCGCGACCTGGAGCACGTTGAACAGGCCGCCGAGGGCGCGCCGGGAGGCCTCGATCGGGGCGTCCTGGGTCGGCGGCCACGGCATGGAGCCGGCCAGGTGGACGATGTCGGTGATCTTGTGGCGGTCGCCGACGGCCCGCAGCGCGGCCAGGTCGGTGATGTCGACATGGACGACTTCGCCCAGGTCAGACGGCCCGTCGGGGGCTCGCCGCTGGGCCAGCACGCAGGACTGCCCGAGGCTGGTGAGGGCTCGCGCCGTGTGCGAGCCGATGAAGCCGAGGCCACCGGTGATCAGAATCATCAGCGCTCCAAATCAATCGTCAGGCTGATCGTCAGTACAGCTGACGATCAGCGTAGCGATAGGATCGGCCGGTGTCGAACGACGAGGACCCGGGGCCCGGGGTGACCCGACGGCTGGGCTATCTGCTCAAGCACGCCCAGCTGCGCATGGCCGAGCTCAGCGAGCGGGCGCTGAGCCCGCTCGGCGTCAACGGCCGCGAGCTGGCGGTGCTGAACGTGCTGATGGGTCGCGAGCCCGGCTCGCAGCACGAGGCGGCGCAGCGTCTGGGCATCGACCGCACCACCATGGTCGCGCTGCTGGACACGTTGGAGCGCAAGGGACTCGTCTCCCGGCACCCACACGTGGAGGACCGCCGCCGCAATGTCGTGGAGCTGACCAGGGTCGGCCATGAGACGGTGATCAAGGCCAATGCCGCGGCCGAGGCCGCGGAGGCGGAGCTGATGGAACCGCTGAGCCGGGCCGACCGCCAGCAGCTGCGGGAGTGGTTGCGGGCCATCGTGATCCGCGGATAGGGGGCACCCCGGCCGACTCGGCACGTGCGAAAACGCGGCCCGACGCCATAGGGTCGAGGGCATGGACACACTGCTGCGGGGCGGCCGGGTCGTGGATCCGGGTGTGGGCTTCGACGAAATCGCCGACGTGCTGGTGTCCAGCGGCAAGATCGCGGCGGTCGGCCCGGGGCTGGACGCGCCACCGGGGGCCGCGGTCGTGGACGTCACCGGGATGATCGTCGGCCCCGGCTTCGTCGACCTGCACAGCCACGTGCACTCCATCGCCGGCCATCGGTTGCAGGCGATGGACGGTGTGACCACCGCCCTCGACCTGGAGGCCGGCCTGATGCCGATCGCCCGGGCCTACGCCGACGCGGCCCAGGCCGGGAGGCCGCTGAACTACGGCTTCTCCGCGTCCTGGGGCATGGCCCGGGCCCAGGTGCTGCTCGGCGCCGAGCCGGACGCGGGGATCCAGAGCGCGCTGGCCGTCCTGGGCGATCCCGCGTGGCGGCGGTCGTCCTCGCCGTCGGAGCTGACGGCCTGGCTGTCGCTGCTGGAGAACGAGATCGCCGCCGGGGCGCTGGGCATCGGCGTGCTCATGGGCTACGCCCCGACCAGCGAGCCGGCTGAGTTCCTGGCCGTCGCCGCCCTGGCGGCCAGGGCCGGTGTCCCGACCTACACCCACGTCCGCGAGCTGGTCGAGGTGGACCCCGAGACGCCGATCGACGGCTCGGAGGAGATCGTCCGGGCCGCGGGGGAGACCGGCGCGGCGATGCACCACTGCCACGTCAACAGCACGTCGGGCTTCCACATCGACCGCGTGCTCGGCACGCTGGACCGGGCCCGGCAGGCGGGATCCCGGGTCACGGTGGAGACCTATCCGTACGGCGCGGGCAGCACGGCGATCGGCGCGGCGTTCATCTCGCCGGAGCGGCTGAAGATGAAGGGGCTGGGGCCGTCCAACGTGATCCTGCTCGAGACCGGCGAGCGCATGGCCGACGAGAAGCGATTGCTGGAGGTTCGGCGGACCAGTCCGGGCGCGCCCTGCCTGCTGGAGAACTACGACGAGACCAAGGCTGAGGGCCGCGCGATGATGCGGCGCACGCTGGCGTTCCCGGACGCCATCGTCGGCAGCGACGCGATGCCGGTCTTCTGGCCCGATGGGCACATCGAGAGCACCGAGTGGCCGCTGCCGCCGGGCGGCTCGACGCATCCGCGCACGGCCGGCACCTTCACCAAGTCGCTTCGCCTGATGGTGCGGGAAACCGGCGCGTGGACGTGGCTGGAGGCGTTCCGGCGCTGCTCGTACCTGCCGGCCCGCGTCCTGGACGACTGCGCGCCCGGGGCCCGCGCGAAGGGACACCTCGGGGTCGGCGCGGACGCGGACATCGTGGTCCTCGACCCGGAGCGGGTCACCGACACCGCCACCTATGCCGACGGAACCCGGCCGGCGGTCGGCGTCCAGCACCTGTATGTGGCCGGCATTTCCGTTGTCCGGCAGGGAGAACTGCAAACCGATGCGCTGCCGGGGCAGCCGCTGCGTGGGGAGGCGCGATGACCGACCTGTTGGCCGACATCGAGGAGTTGGTGCGCTGTGAATCGCCGTCGTCGGATCACGAGGCGGTGTCCCGCAGCGCGGACGTGGTGGCGGCGATCGGCCGGCGGCTGCTCAGCGCCGAGCCGGAACGCATCCTGACCGACGGGTGCACGCACCTGCGCTGGCGGTTCGGCGACCGGCCGAAGGTGCTGCTGCTCGGCCATCACGACACCGTGTGGCCGCTGGGATCCCTGGACACCCATCCTTTCTCCATTGTGGACGGTGTGCTACGCGGGCCGGGCTGCTTCGACATGAAGACCGGCGTGGTCATGGCGTTGCACGCGGCGGCCGAGCTGGATGACCGTGACGGCGTGACCATCCTGGTCACCGGCGATGAGGAGATCGGCTCCCCGCGGTCGCGCGCCCTGATCGAGGAGGAGGCCCGCGGCTGCGAGGCGGTGTTCGTTCTGGAGGCGTCCGGTCCGGGCGGGGCGCTGAAGACCCGGCGCAAGGGCACGTCCATCTATCGGATCGTGGTCGAGGGCAAGGCCGCGCATGCCGGGCTGGAGCCGGAGAAGGGGATCAACGCGGGTGTCGAGCTCGCGCGCCAGATTCTCGCCGTGTCCGCATTGGACGACCCGGCCGGCGGAACCACCGTGGTGCCAACGGTGTTGTCCGCCGGCACCACGACCAACACCGTGCCGGCGCAGGCGACGGTCGCGGTCGACGTCCGAGCCTGGTCGAAGGCCGAGCAGCAGCGGGTGGACAAGGCCATCCGCGAGCTCCGGCCGGTGCTGCCGGGGGCGCAGGTGCGGATCGAGGGCGGCATCAACCGTCCGCCGCTGGAGACGGAGACCTCGGCCGACCTGTTCCGCCTCGCCTCGGAGCTGTTGCCGGGGCTCACCGAGACCGCGGTCGGCGGCGCTTCGGACGGGAACTTCACGGCAGGGCTGGGCATTGCGACGCTCGACGGCCTCGGGGCGGTCGGCGACGGCGCGCACGCCGACCACGAGCACGTGATCGTCGACGAGATTCCCCGGCGGACCGCGCTGCTGGTTGCCCTACTCAAGTCGGTCCTGGCCCGGTCATGAGGCTCGAGGGCGTCGAGCTGATTCGACTGCGGTTGCCGCTGCTCTCGCCGTTCCGGGCATCCGTCCTGACGATGGAGGCCCGGGACCTGTTGCTGCTGCGCGTGATCACCCGGGACGGCGAGGGCTGGGGCGAGTGCGGCGCCTTGCCGGATCCGGTCTACTCCGAGGAGTACGTGGAGGGCGCGGCCCACGTGCTGCGGACATTCCTCGTGCCAACGTTGATGCAGGCGGGCGAGATCACCGCCGACGCGGTCGCCCCGTTGCTGGCGCGGTTCAAGGGCCACCGGATGGCCAAGGCGGCCCTGGAGATGGCGGTGCTCGATGCCGAACTCCGCGCCCGTCAGATGTCGTTGGCGGCAGCGCTCGGGTCCACAAGGGACACTGTGCCGTGCGGTGTGTCGGTCGGCATGGCGGACTCCATCCCGCAACTGCTCGATGTGGTCGCGGGCTACCTCGACCAGGGCTATGTCAGGATCAAGCTCAAGATCGAGCCCGGCTGGGACGTGGAGCCGGTGCGCGCGGTCCGCGAGTGCTTCGGCGACGATGTCCTGCTCCAGGTGGACGCCAACGGCGCTTACACCCCGGCCGACGCCCGTCTGCTGGCCCGCCTGGACCCCTTCGACCTGCTGCTGATCGAGCAGCCGCTGGACGAGGACGACCTGCTCGGCCACGCCGAACTGGCCCGGCAGCTCCGGACCCCGATCTGCCTGGACGAGTCGATCACCTCGGCCAGGATCGCCGCCGACGCCATCTCCCTGCGGGCGTGTCGGATCGTGAACATCAAGGCCAGCCGGGTCGGCGGCTACCTGGAAGCCAGGCGGGTGCACGACGTGTGCCGGGCCCACGGCGTGCCGGTGTGGTGCGGCGACATGATCGAGTCCGGCGTGGGACGGGCCGCCGACCTGGCCCTGGCCGCGTTGCCGGGTTTCACGCTGCCGGGCGACACCTCGGCCTCCGACCGCTATTTCCGCACCGAGATCACCGAGCCGTTCCTGTTGGTGGACGGTCATCTTCCGGTGCCGACGGGGCCGGAGATCGGCGTCACCCCGATCCCGGAGCGGGTGGCCGAACTGACGGTGAACCGGGAACTCATCGACTGATTTGGGGGGATTCGGGATGACCCGACGCACGAAGGTCGACGACCTGTACGAGCTGGCGTTGCCGGCGCAACCGGCGATGTCGCCGGACGGCCGGCGGATCGTCTACGCGCTGCGCACGGCCGACCGCGAGGCGGACCGGAACGTCTGGACGCTGTGGCAGGTTGACGCCGCCGGCGGACCGGCACGGCAGCTCACCCAGGGCCCGGACGACTTGTCGCCGACGTGGTCGCCGGACGGGACGACGATCGCTTTCTTGCGGGACAAGGACATTTGGCTGCTGCCGGCCGAAGGCGGCGAACCCCGGCCGCTCACGACCACCGGCGCCGGCGCGCCGGTGTGGAGCCCGGACGGCGCCAAGATCGCGTACAGCGCGCCGGTCGGACCGGACGAGCCCGACCGGCCGCTGGTGATCGACCGCCTTGGCCACAAGGCCGACGGAACCGGCCTGATCGGCTTGAAGCGCAACCACATTCACATCGTCGACGTCGCCACCGGCATGGTCAAGCAGGTCACCTCGGGCGACTGGCACGCCGGCGCGCCGGCCTGGTCGCCGGACGGCACGCGGATCGCCTTCTGCGCCGGGATGGACGCCGACGCGGACCGCACCTACCGTTCTGCCGCCTACGTCATGGAGATTGGCGGTCTGCCCCGGCTGGTCGGCAGTGGCGAAGGCGTGTGCGTGACGGCCGACTGGACCGCCGACGGCACCGCGCTCCTGGTCGTCGGCACGTCGACAGCAGCCGTCGGGAATGCCCGGCTCCTCAGGGTTCCGCTGGACGGCGGGGACACCGTCGATCTCGCCGAGTCGTTGGACCGCAACGTGATGACGGGTAGTTCGGGCTATCCCGGGGCACTGCCGCGGTCGGTCGGCGACGCGGTGTACTTCTGCGTCCGCGATCGTGGATACACGCACCTGTATGTGGTCGACGGCGCCGAAGCTCGGCCAGTGGTCGGCGGTGCGGGTCGTCTGGTTTCCGGTGTGGACATTGCCGGCGGCCATGCGGCGATCGTGCTGGCCACGACGGGTTCGTACGGCGAGATCGCGGTCGTCGATCTGGCCACCGGCGAGGTCGAGGTGCGCACCAGCCACAGCCCGGCCGATGTCGAGCTCTTTGCCTACGAGGACAGGGAGTTCACCACTTCTGAGGGCGTCGTCGTGCACGGGTGGTTGCTGCGCGACCCTAGCCGCCAGGGGCCGTTGCCGCTGCTGCTGGACATCCACGGCGGCCCGCACAACGCCTCCAACGACATCGCCGACGCCGAGCACATCTACCGGCAGGTGCTCGCTGACCGGGGCTGGGCCGTGCTGTTGCTCAACCCCCGGGCCAGCGACGGCTACGGCGAGGCCTTTTTCACCGCGACGATCGGCGGCTGGGGCACCGAGGTCGAGGACTTTCTCGGGCCGCTGGACCAACTCGTCGCCGAGGGCGTGGCCGACCCGGACCGGCTGGCCGTCTGCGGCTACAGCTACGGCGGTTACATGACGGCATATCTGACCAGCCGCGACAACCGCTTCACCCGGGCCGTCGCCGGTGGCTTGGTCTGCGACATGACCAGCTTCACCGGCACGTCGGACGGCGGACACTACTTCGCCACCAAGGAGTTGGGCGAGGCGACCGAGAGCCCGATGTCCCGAGTGGACGATGTACGCACGCCCACGCTGATCCTGCACGGCGGCAGCGACGAACGCTGCCCGGTCGGCCAGGCTGAACAATGGTTCCACGCCCTGTACACGCGGGGTGTGCCGACGCGGATGGTGCTCTACCCGGGCGCGTCGCACCTGTTCATCGTCGACGGGCGGCCGTCCCATCGGGCGGACTACAGCACGCGGATCGTGGACTGGGTCGAACAGCGGGAGCCGATTCGGGTCGAGCACTGGCGGCGGCGACTGGCGGAGCTGTGCCGTCGGCACGGCGTGCCCGGGGCGGCGTTGGGCATCCTGCGCGGTGACGAGTCGGTCCAGGCGAGTTTCGGCGTGCTGGACAAGAACACCGGCGCGGCGGTGGCTGACGACTCGGTGTTCCAGATCGGCTCCATCACCAAGGTCTGGACGACCACCATGATCATGCAGCTGGTCGACGATGGCCGGCTCGATCTCGACGCGCCGGTCGCCGACGTGCTGCCGGAGCTGCGACTGTCCGATCCGGACGTGGCCAAGCGGGTGACGCTGCGGCACCTGGTCACCCACACCAGCGGCATCGACGGCGACCACTTCGTCGACACCGGCCGCGGCGACGACTGCGTGCAGAAGTACGTCGACGGGCTGGACCAGGCCGCGCAGGTGCACCCGCTCGGCGCGACCATGTCCTACAGCAATGCGGGATTCGTGCTGGCCGGGCGGGTGATCGAGCAGGTCACCGGCCAGACCTGGGACGCCGCGCTTCGCGAACGGCTGATCACTGCGCTCGGCCTTAAGCGCACGGTCACGCTGCCCGAGGAAGCGGTCCCGCTCGGCGCCGCCGTCGGTCATGAAGCGGCCGAGGGCGAGGAACTCAGGCCAGTCAAGGACTTCATGCTGCCCCGCAACCTCGGCCCGGCCGGTCTGATCACCGCGTCCGCCGCCGACGTGTTGGCGTTCGCCCGGATGCACCTCGACGGCGGCGCGGACCTGCTCAGCGAGGCGTCCGCGGCGGCGATGACCGAGTGGCAGGTGGATGTGCCCAACCGGCACACCATCTGCGACTCCTGGGGCCTCGGCTGGATGCTGTTCGACTGGGACGGCCACCGGATCATCGGCCACGACGGCAACACCCGCGGCCAGTCGGCGTTCCTGCGGATCGTGCCCGAGTTCGGGCTGGCCATCACGGTGCTCGCCAACGGCGGCAACACCGGGGACCTCTACCGCGACCTGTTCGGTGAGATGTTCGCCGAGCTGGCCGGCATCACCGTGCCGCGCCCGGTGGAGCCGCCGGCCCGACCGCCCACAGTGGACACCGCGGCGGTCGTCGGCGCCTACGAGCGGGCCGGCAACCGGGTCGAGATCTTCCAGGGCGACAACGGCTTGCGGCTGCGGGCCACCGTCACCGGGCTGCTCGCCGACGTCGTCCCGGAGCCGGTCGTCGAGTACGACCTGCTGCCGGTGACCGACACCCTGTTCGTCTACCGCCCGGAGGGCAGGGTGTCGTGGTCGGCGGTCGTCTTCTACACCCTGCCCACCGGCGAGTCCTACCTCCAGTCCGGCGTCCGCTCCTACCCCCGAACCTGACCCCCGGGCAGCGAAAACGGGGAGGGCCGGTGGCCCTCCCCGTCTCCGGTCAGCAAGTGGTCGACGCTAGGGGATTCAGCTCAGCGTCAATGCGGTGTCGTCCACGACGAACGACGTCTGCAGCGAGCTGTCCTCCACCGCGGTGAACTTCAGCGCGAGGGTCGAGCCGGCGAACGACGAGACGTCGATCGTCTTCTGGACGTACCCGGAGGCCTTGTTCAGGTTGGAGTAGGTCGCCAGCGTGGTGGTGCCGCCGGTGACGGTCAGCTTGTCGTACTGGGTGGTGGTGGTCGTCTCGCCCGAGTCGATGTGCAGCCAGAACGTCAGCGTGGCGTGGCAGCCGGCCGGGATGGCCACCGACTGGGACAGCGTGTCGGTGTGGGCGGTGCCGTAGCCGTCCAGCCAGGCGTTCCAGGTGCCGCCGTGGGTGGGCTGCTGCGAGCCGTTCTGGGCGATGACCCCGGAGGTCGCGGTCCAGACGGTGTTGCCGGACTCGAAGCCGGGGTTGCCGAGCTTCTGGCCGGTGCAGTTGCCGCTCACGGTGCCGACCGTCCAGCTGAACGAGGCGGAGCCGCTGTGGCTGGCGCTGTCGGTGGCGGTCACCGTCACGTTGCTGGTGCCGGCGGTGGTGGCGGTGCCGGAGATCACGCCGGTCGAGGCGTTGATCGACAGGCCGGCCGGCAGGCCGGTGGCCGTCCAGCTGTACGGCGCGGTGCCGCCGCTGGCCGACAGCGGCAGGTTCACGGCCGCGCCGGTGGTGGTGGACTGGTTGCCGGGGTTGGACACCGTCACCGTGCCGGTGGCGCTGCACGTGGGGTCGGCCGTCTGGGCCGGCACGCTGATCGCGTCCCACGCCGCCTTGACCGTGTTGAACTCGGTGCAGCTACCCGGGAACAGGTTCTTGGCCGCGGTCAGCGTCCAGGTCCGGTACTTGAGGTAGGAGCTGCCGGTGGTCTTGAGCAGCATCGCGTTGTAGAAGATCTTCAGCGCGTTCTGCACGCCCAGCCCGGTCACGGTGCTGCTGTTGCAGGTGGTGCTGGTGGGCTGGCCGTTGGTCGGGTTCGTGCCCTCGGCCAGCAGGTAGAACCAGTGGTTGCCGGGGCCGGCCGCGGCGTGCACCTCGGTGCTGGGGATGGAGCTGTCGTAGCAGTTCTTGTCGCCAAGGGCCGAGGGGTTGTACATGTTGCGGATCGGGCCGGAGCCGACCAGGTTGATCTGCTCGCCGACCAGGAAGTCGGGCACGTCGTAGGGCGACGGCTCGTTGGCGAACCACTCGGTGGACGCGCCGAACACGTCGGCGACGAACTCCTGGGTGCCGTTGCCGGAGATGCCGCCCGGCGTGTGGTCGTCGATGCCGTGGCCGTGCTCGTGGGCCACCACGTCGATCGAGCCGATCCACTGGTTGTTCGAGTTGTGCCCGATCTGGACCTGGCTGCCGTCGTAGTAGGCGTTCTCGTCGGCCAGCCCGACGCGGATCGGCCAGCCGCCGCCGCTGCCGTCGAAGCTGTTGCGGCCCAGCCACTGCGACAGCATCTTGTTCTCGGTCTGCACGCCGAACAGCGCGTCGACGCAGCCGGTCTCCTTGCTGGTGGCGTTGCCGGTGCCCCAGGTGTCGGAGGTCTTGGTGAAGGTGGTGTTGTTGGCGGCGTCCTGGCAGCTGACGTTGGTCAGCACCGGGTCCTTCAGCGAGAAGTTGCTGCCCGAGTGGGTGGTGTCCAGGTGCACCGGGTTCGGACCGTTCCACGCGGACGTTCCGTCGCCGAACAGGACGTGTTCCTGGGTGTGCAACACCTTGCCGGTGGTGGCGTCCACGACGACGTCGAGCTTGCTGGGCTCGCCGTCCTTGACGCCGGTCACGGTGCTCTGCCAGGCCAGCGTGGGCGTGCCGAGCGCGAAGGTCACCAGCTGGGCGGCGCCGACGTTGTCCACGGTGGACAACTGGGCGCGGGCCGTGGCCTCGGCGTCCTTGGCCGACAGCGTGGGCGTGATCGAGGCCAGGCTGATGGTCTTGTCCTGGGCCACGGACGTGGACACGACCTGGCCGGTGGAGTTGGTGGCCACCACGAAGTCGCCGCCGACGACCGGCAGTCCCTTGTAGGTGCGGTCGTACGGGACGTACTTCATCCCGTTGGTGGAGGAGATCAAGCTGTGCTCGACGAACGCGTCGTCGGCGCTGGCGTGCAGGGCGGCCGGCCGCGAGGCGACCAGGCTCTGCGCGGCGTTGACGGCCATGGCGTCCGCGGTGAGCGGGGACGCGGTGTTCGGGGTGGGTTGCGCCTGTGCGGCCGTGCTGGTGGTGACGGCGGCGACCAGCAGGCCGGCCGCGACGACGACGGTGGTGCGTCTCAGGATCATCGGCAGGTTCTCCTCCGAGCAGGGGTTGACTCGGTCCGCGTCCGGCGGCCGTGTCCGACAGAGGTGGAAGGATGCGTCGACCGCGGACCAGGATCCGGGCTCGGCGAACCGGGAGCAACCGACGAAGGTAGTGAAGTTCGCATGAATCGCCTGAACGGCGTTATTGCGACGAACGGCTGCCATCCACTCGGGTTACGTGACCGAATTTTATTGCTGTGAACAAGAAAGGGTGGCCGGCCCCGGGGGACCGGTGGCATGCTTCTGCGCCCGGGTCAACCGGCGATCGTCGTGAGAGCCAGGTCACACCCGTCCTCGGTGGCCAGTCGCTCCGCGGCGATCGCGGCGGCGGCCGGCGTCGGCAGCGTGGCCAGCCGTCGGGCGAGGCGGTCGGCGGTGAGCCGGCGGACCGGGAGCGGCTCGGCGGCGAGGCCCTGGCGGTGGAGGAGACCGGCCCAGAACGGTTGGTCGGCCAGGAACGGCACGACCACCGACGGCAGCCCGGCCCGCACCACCGCGTGGACCGTGCCGGCCCCGCCGTGATGGACGGCGGCGACGCAGCGGGGCAGGACTCCGTGGTGGGGAACCGATTTCCGCACCAGGACGTCGGTCGGGTCGTCGGGGGAGGCGAGTCCGCCCCAGCCGGTGACCAGCAGCACCCGATGGCCCACGGCGCGGGCCGCGGCGACGACGGCGTTGGCCCGCTCGCGCGCGTCCCCGACCGCCATCGAGCCGAAGCCGGCGTAGATGACGTTGCCACCGGCCAGGAACTCGGCCGTCTCGGCATCGGGTTCGGTCGTGTCGGGCTCGTGCCACTGGCCGGTGATCACGGTGGTCTCCGGCCAGTCGGCCGGCCGGCGCAGCAGCGCGGGGCTGACCGGAACGAGTGCGCGGGCCGGGCCGGGAATGGGGCCCCGTGCCGGCAGGGCGAGCTCGGATCGCAGCTCCCGCAACGGTTTCGCGAACATCCGGTTGGCCGCTTCTGTGGCCCGGAAGGTGATCCGGTTGAACGGCCCCAGGTTGGCGGTGGTGACGCCGGCGGCCGGGAACTCCCGGGTCGGCGTGACCACCGGCACGATCTCGGCCAGCACCGCCGGCACGTCCAACGCCGCCGCGGCCAGCGGGGCGGCGAGCAGTTTCGGATGGTAGACAAGGACATCCGGGCGGAAGGCGGTGGCCACCGCGGTCGTCGAACGCAGCAGAGCCGTCATCATGGGCATGATCGTGCTGCGGAACGACCGCATCGCCGCCAGCGGCGACACGCCCTGCTCGGCCACCAGCTCCGCGTAGTTCGCGTCGAGCGCGGCGGCGTCCAGGTCCGCCTTCTCGGCCGTGGCCACGAACTCCCTGGTGACGCCGATCCGCACGGTGTGGCCGTCGCGGACCGCCCGTCGGCCCAGCGCCAGGAACGGCTCCACGTCGCCGCGGCTGCCGGCCGTCAACAGCAGGATCCTCACGTTGCCAGCGTAGTGATCACGACCGGAGGCCGGGGTCGATCCGAGGGGACGCCGCCCGTTGGGGCAGGCGATCGCCGGTCCGCCGGCCGCAGCCACTGCCGCGGCCGGCGGACCGCGGTCAGCGCAGGAACCGCCGCGCCGCCGCGCCGACCGCCAGCACGCCGAGCGTCGCCGCGGCGGCCTGGAGGATGCGGTGTTGGCGGTGGGCACGGTGCCGAGCGGCGGCGTAGGGCATGGTGGTGTTGGTGACCATGGCGTGCAGGGGCATCCACCGGTGCCGAAGGATCTTCTCCAGCACCACGTCGCACGCCTTCTCCAGTCGCACGGCCGGAGAGCGAACAGTGTCGCGGAGTTCGGCGAAGTTCTGGCGGGACATGTCGGCCAGGGCATCGGTGTCGGGCTTGCGCCGCCGGTAGAAGCGCGACAGGGCGGCTGGGGAGTCGGAGGGGAAGGCGGCGAAGGAGTCGGCCAGTTCGAGTCCGTCCTCGAAGGCGGCGTTCATGCCCTGGGCCAGGAAGGGATAGACGGCGTGGCAGGCGTCGCCGATGAGCACGACCTTGCCGTCGTGGTGCCACGGCGAGGTGCGGGTGGTGACGAGTTTGAACGTGGGCTGGTCGAGGAAGACCTTGCCGACGTCGGGCACGAGGTCGAGGACGTCGGGGAACAGCGTGCGGAACAGCGTGTCGACGTCGTCGGCGGTGCGGAGGGCGGCGAAGCTGCGCGGACCCTGGAACGGCAGCACGCAGGAGCAGGTGAACGAGCCGTCGAGGTTGGGGTGGGCGAACATCATGGTCTCGCCCCGCGGCCACAGGTGGAACACGTCGTCGGCCATGCGGTGCCGGCCGTCGGTCCCGGCCGGGATGTGCAGTTCCCGCCAACCCCACTCCAGGAACTCCTGCGAGTAGTCGGCCCGCTCGTCGCGTTGCATGTGCTTGCGCACGACGGAAAAAGCCCCGTCGGCGCCGACGATGACATCGGGGGTGACGGTGAAGGCCTCGCCGGACTCGGACACGAAGTCGGCGGCGGGCAGGTCCTTGTCGATGCCGACGCAGCGGGTGTCGAACACGAACCGCACGCCCCCGGTCCGGCTGGCGGCCTCGATGAGCGCGACGCCGAGATCATGGCGCTGGATGGCGAGAATGCCGCCCTCGCCGTAGCTGGAGAACCGCAGCGAGCGGTCCGGGTTGTGCACCATCCGCCCCCGCATGGGCACGACGTGCCGGGTGATCTCCGCCCGCAAACCCAGGCGTTGCAACGCTTGCAGACCACGCTCGGACAGGCCGAGGTTCATCGAGGTGGTGTGCACGGCGTTGAGCCGCGGATCGGGCCGGCGCTCGTAGACGGTGACCGTGTGGCCCTGCCGGCCGAGCGCCAGCGCCAGGAAGGCGCCGGCCATGCCGGCCCCGACTACCGTGAATTCCACTGCGGACCCCCGGTCGTGACGACGTGCACCTGGTCGATTGCCTTCTCCGCCAGGCGAACCGCCTCGCCGGCGGTGGGCGCGAGCACCATGATCGAGCCCGGCCGGTCCCATGAGCTGCGCAGCTCCGGCACGACGTCGCCGACGCCGGGCGCGAGACCGACGCTGACCACGCCGGGCAGCTCCTTGGCCTCCTCCAGGCCGTCGATGCTGAGGATCTCACCGGGCGCCACCGAGATGAAGCGGACGGCCGCCGCCTGCGGGGCGACGGTGGGCAGCACCGGCGGTTCGAGGCCGCGCATCACCGAGAAGTAGTGCTGGCCGATGGGTTCGCCGTAGGCCCGCTCGATCATCTCGATGATGCCGTCGCCCGGGAACCGCCCGGCGCACTCCACGAGATACGGCGTGCCGTCGCGGACGATCCACTCGCAGTGCACGACACCGGAGTGGAAACCGACGGCCCGCAGCACGGCCAAGGTGCTGTCCCGCAACGAATCGGCCAGCTCGCCGGAGATCGCCGCCGGCAGCACGTGCCCGAGCTCGATCGGCCGCGAGCCGGGGTAGAGCAGCTTGTCGGTGACGTTGAAGAACAGCGACTGCCCGTCGCGGACGACCATCTCCACGCTGTACTCGTGGCCGACGATGTACTCCTCGACCAGCATCCGCACCGCCCGGTCGCGGTCGGGCACGAAGACGCCCTCGTCGTGCCGGGTGCACTCGGCCCAGACCGTCGGCACCGACGACGCGTCGTGCACGATCTGCGTCCCGACCGCGCCCTGCCGATTGGCCGGCTTGAGGATCACCGGCGCGTCGTGGGCAGCCATGAATGCCACCACCTCCTCCGGCGAGGCCACCTCCTCCGACACCGGATTGGGCACGCCGGCGGCACGCGTCACCTTGCGCAGCAACGACTTGTCCCGCAACAGCTCGGCCGCGCCCAAGGTCGCCCCCGGCACCCCGAGGCGCTCGGCCAGCCGGGCCGCGCACGGCGTCGCGTACTCGACCAGAGGCACCACCGCCGACGCGGTGAGGTCGGGCCGGGCAGCCAGCAGGGTGTCGGCCGAGCCGGGCAGCTGGTACTCCCACTCGATGAGCTCACGCACCAGCTTCGAGTCGGCGATGTGCCCGCGGACGTCCCGCTTCCGCACGACGTCCGGCTCCTCGATGATGATCAGCGACTGCTCCGGCAGGAACTCGGCCAGCACCTTCAGCGCCGACACAAAGCCCACCAGGATGATCGGTCGATCGGTCACGGCAGTGGCTCCTCTATCTCGCGATGCCCAGGCACAGGCCGAACTCGGGGGCGCCGCCCAGCAGGTGGGCGCCGCCGGACTGCAGGATCCGCTCCTGCGCGAACAGGTGCTGGCACATGGTCGTGGTGTCCCGCAGCCAGCGGTCCATCGGCGAGGCGCGGTGGATCGACGCGGTTTGCAGCAGGTCGTAGAGCCGGGTGACGATCGAGCGCGCGGTCCGGAACGCGTGCAACCGGGACAGCGGCAGCACGGCCCGCTCGTCGACGGTCAGGTCGTCCAGAGTTCCGTTGTCGCCCAACACTTCTTCCAGCCTCGTCAGCGCACCCCGCACGCCCTGCCGGCTGGCGTGGTAGTCGGCCTCGCACTCGGCGATGATCGTCTGCACGCGCCGGTTGTCGGCCCAGCGGTCCCCGTTGGGATAGCGCCGAGTCGTGGCCAGCTCGCGGACGTGGTCCAACGCCGCGCGGGCTACACCCAGCGGCACGCCGGGGAGGGACCGCATGAAGGTCTCCGGCTCGTTGCGCCGGCAATCGGGGTCGCGCAGCTCGCTGAACACCAGCGCGTGGTCCTCGGGCACGAACACGTCGGTGATCGTGTAGTCGCAGCTGCCGGTGCCGGCCAGGCCGGTGGTCTCCCAGTTGTCCATAGTGGTCACGTCCTCGCGGCGGACCATGAACAGCCGCGAGTCGTGCGAGCCCGAGCCGGGGAAGGGCTGACCGTCCTGGAAGACGAATGCGCCGGAGATCACCCAGTCACACGTCGTGACGCCGCTGCCGAAGGTCCATCGACCGGACAGCCGGTAGCCGCCGGGCGCCATCTCCGCGCGGCCGACCGGGAACAGTGCGCCGGCGGTGATGATGTCGAGGTGCGGGAACATCTCCTTGGCCGCCACGGGGGACAGGTACCGCGCGAAGTGCCCGGTGTGCGCGCAGACCTCCGCAGACCACGCGGCGGAAGCGTCCCCATAGGACAGTGCCTCGATGACCTCCAGCTCCTGCAACGAGGACAGGTCCGGGCCGCCCCACGCGTGGCTGAAACCGGCCCGGTAGATGCCGGTCGCCCGCAGCTTCTCGACGATGTCCTCGGGCAGATGCCGGAGCTGCTCGATCTCCGCCGCGCGCT
The DNA here is from genome assembly GCF_044547355.1 of Kutzneria sp. NPDC052558. Taxonomy (NCBI): domain Bacteria; kingdom Bacillati; phylum Actinomycetota; class Actinomycetes; order Pseudonocardiales; family Pseudonocardiaceae; genus Kutzneria; species Kutzneria sp. NPDC052558. Next base: position 558,021 of record NZ_JBIUAG010000001.1, on the reverse strand, counting down.
CGCGCAGCTCCGGAGCCAAAGCCTTGGCCCGGGCCAGGATATCCGCGGCCGTCAGCTCGGGTGCGATGGTCATGTGCTCGCTCCTCATGCGTCGGTGTCCAGGAGCCCGGCGGGCATCTCGAAGGCGGCGTCGGGCTCCGGCGGTCCGGCCGGGTCCGCCGAGACCTCGACCATGGCCGAGGTTTCGGCCAGCAGACGCCGGCACGTCGGCACGTCCTCGGCCTCGCACACGACAAAGGAGTGTCGGGCCAGGTAGCCGCCCGGCGGCAGCCGCAGCGTGGTCCCGGGCTCGACCATCGGCGAGGCCGTGACCAGACCTTCCACCGAGCTGGGCACGGTCACCGACCGCACCACGCAGTCGCGTTCCGGCAGCCCGAACCGGATGCCGGCCACCGACTGGCGGGTGGGTGTGATGTCCGGGCGCTGCCCGGTGGCCACGTCGAACAGCACCTCACCGGAGTCGATGCCGGTGGCGAGCTGACCGAGCAGCGGGATCAGGTCGCCACCGACCCGGCCGTTGATCTCGATCACCACCGGGCCCCGTGGCGTCAGCCGCACCTCGCTGTGGGTGATGCCGTCCTCGATGCCCAGCGCGCGGTGGGCCCGGGCCAGCGTGCCCACCAGCTCCTCGTCGGCCAGCAGTGGATCGGCGGCGTCGACGACGTGCCCGATCTCCTCGAAGTACGGGTGCTCGCCGCTTTCCTTGCGGGCCAAGAACATCGGCAGGTACTCGCCCTTGTGCACGGCCCCGTCGACGCTGATCTCCGGCCCCTCGGCGTAGCCCTCGACGATCGCCTTGGCCCCGTAGACGCCCTGGTCGACCTCGCTGGCCGCCTGCGCCACGGCGAAGGCGGCGTCGAACTCCGCCGCGTCGCGCGCCATGACGACGCCGATGCTGGCCCCCAACGCCCGGGGCTTGACCACGACCGGATAGCCGATCCGCTCCGCCGCCGCACGGGCCTCGGCCGGATCGGACGTCATGGCGTAGCCGGGTTGGGGCAGGCCGGCGGCGGTGAGCAGGGCCCGCGTGCGGTTCTTGTCCCGACAGCCGTGCACGCCGGCCAGCCCCAGCCCCGGCACGCCGAACTCGGCCGCCAACTCGCCGGCGGTCAGCACCAGCGGCTCGTCCCAGCACATCAACCCCACGACCTGCTCCCGCTCGGCCACCTTGCGGGCCTCGGCCGCCATCACCGCCGGATCGAAGACGTCGGCCAGCACGATCTCGTCGAAGTACTGGTTCTGCCAGGTGGGCTTGAGATTGTTCAGCAGCACCAGCCGCAGCCCGGCGGCGCGGGCCCGGCGGTGGACGGACGTGACCAGGTACTCCCGGTAGTAGCGCAGGCCGCTGCCGATCACCAACAAGGTGCTCATGCCACGGCCTCCGAGGTGACGACCGACTCGGTCTTGGGCTCGGGCTTGACCTTGATGCCGGCCCAGGCCAGCGCGCCGGTGATGACGGCGAACACCGTGAGCACCGGGAAGAACGCGTTGCCCAGCGCGGCCCACGCGACCACGCCGATCGCCGGCCCGACCGCCTGGGCGAGGCCCATGATCGAGCTGTTCACGCCGAGGTAGCGGGCCCGGTACCGGGCCGGCACCTTGGCCGGCCGGGCGAACATGGTCGGGCCGGACATCATCAGCCCGCCGGTGAACAGCGCGGCGCTGACGATCACCACCGCCGGGTTGCCGGCCGACAGGCCCCACCCGAGGAACGCCAGCCCGAACACCACATGGCCGAGGAACACCGCCAGCGACGGCGGCCACTTCACGATGTACGAGGTGATCTTGAGCTCGCAGGTGATCAGCACGATGCCGGAGGTGGCCAGCACGAAGCTGTAGAGGTCGGTGGACAGCCCGTCGGCGACGATCTTCAGCGGCAGCGCGACCGTGTACTGGGCGTAGACCAGGGTGCCGATGAACACCGCGGCCAGGTACATCAGGAACCGGCCGTCCCGGGCCAGCACCGCGTAGGCCGAGCCGCGGGACGCGGTCTCGCCGGGCGCGGGCTCCTCCTCGGCCGGCGCGACCACGTTGGGCAGCAAGGAGAACGCCAGCAGCGAGTAGAGCAGCGCGGTCACACCGTCCACATAGAACAGCAGGTCCCAGTTGACGCTGATGAACACCGTGGCCAGCAGCGCCGCCCCGGCCGCGCCGGCATTGAGCGCGATCCGCATCATGGAGAAGCCCATGACCTGGAACTTCTCCGGCATCAGCTCGGCCAGCAGCACCGATGCCGCCGGCCGGTAGGCCTGCGTGACCAGGCCGGCCAGGCCGACGTCCAGCACCACCAGCCAGAACGTGTTCGGCCCGCCCAGCAACGGGATCAGCGCGACCAGCGGGCCGGAGGCGGCCATGGCCAGGCCGATGGTGACGCGCGTGCCGACCCGGTGCGCCAGCTCGCCGCCGAGCATGGTGCCGACGATCGCGCCGACCGCGTAGGCCACCAAGCCGATGCCGGCCAGCTCGGCCGACACCCCCCGGTGCACCAGGTACAGCAGCAGGAAGGACTGGACGAACGCGCCCAGCTGGTTGAGCAGCATGCCGCCGAGCAGGTACCGGATCGACACCGGTGTCGCCCTGATCGCGGCGAGCACGCCGTCGGACGCCCTGTCGTTGTTCATGCTGATGCCTCCATGGCTTCGACGATCGTGTTCGCGACGAGCGGTGCGGCGGCGAATCCCGAGCCGCCGCAGGCCGGCCGGACCCACAGGCCCGGGCGGGGATGGATCAGCAGCGGACCGCCGGTGTCCGGCGCGGCCGCGTAGTGGCATTCCCGCACCGCCACCACGGTGTACCGGTCCAGTTCGGACAGAATGGGTTCCGCGAGCAGTCTCTCGGCCCACGGCAGGTCGGGCAGCCGCCCGGCCCGTGCGGGTAACGGCGATCGCTCGGCCCGCCACGCGTCCGCACTCACGCCAGGCAAGACCCGATCCTGGCGCTGGGTGGGGTGAAAGCGCCTTTCCTGGCGTTTTTTTGTGTCATGAAGGGCCCCATACTGGCGTTGAACGTCATGAAGGGGCCCTTCCTGACGTTGAATGTCATGAAGGGGTCCTTCCTGACGTTGAGCGAGAGGATCGGTCCCTTGATCTTGGGGCGGGGTGGTGTGGGGGGTGGCTGGTGGCCGTGCGGCGCGTGGGGCGGCGGGGAGCCAGTCGCCCCAGGACTCCAGGTCGCCGTCGGTGGTCGAGTCGACCTTGCGGCACACCACATCGGAGCTGATCTTGAGCAGGGTGCCTTCCCCCGGCGGCAGCAGCCAGGCGCGGCCGTCGGCGCCGAGGCCGCCGACTCCGGGCGCGGTTTCCCACCACGAAGCCAGATCGGCCGGCGGACGCAGGTACACCATGGTCTGCCGGAACAGCGCCACCGGCACGTCCACCAGATCTCGGCTCCACGGCCCGGCCGCCACCACGACGGCGTCCGCGCCGAGCGCCGTGCCGTCCGAAAGGGACACCCAGTGGTCGGCCACATATCGGACCGAGCACTCGGGACGGACCGACACCGCCGGGTGGTCGGCCAGCCACCGGGCGGCGGCGTGCAGGAACTTGTCCGCCAGCAGAACTCCGGCGTCGGGGTCGAGCACGCCGACGGTTCCGCCGGGGAACACCACGTGCGGCAGCTCGACCAGCTCGCCCTCGGCGTCCTCGACGGGCCAGGCCGTGACGATGCCGACCAGGCGTAGGAACTCGGTGCCCAGCACGGATTCCAGGCCCAGCCAGCGCTTGCGGGCGTCGGCCATGCGGGCGGTCAGCACCGGGTCGCCGGGCCGGCGCACCCGCAGCGCCCGGTGCTGGTCGGCCGAGGTCGACGCCGGATTGGGGATGGGGCCGCGATCGAGCAGCGTCACCCGGTGGCCCGCCAGCGCGCACTCGATCGCGGTCACCATCCCGGTGACCCCGGCGCCGACGATCACGACGGTGGACATCAGCCGCCGGCCCCGGTCAGGCGAGGCAGGGGCGTGGGCGTGACCGCGATGACGTCCGACGCGGACGGAATCGTGGTGTCCGGCAACGCCGCTGCGGCCAGGTCGATCAGCACCGGCGCGGCGCAGCGCAGGAACACGTCGACCTCGTGGCAGAGGTCGCCGGCGTTCGCCTTGGTCACCCCTGCGGCCATCTGGTCCAACCGGGCCAGCTGTTCGGCCATTGTGGACGCGACGGCCGTGAGGCTGAAGCGCCGCACGCCGTAGCCGCCGGCGAACCGCTCGACCATGCGCCGCGCCGATCGCCGCGACCGCTCGGACACCGGCAGCGGCCCGCGCCCCACCAACGCGTCGACCGCCGCCGCGACCCGGTTCCACGGACGAACCAGCCGTGACTCGGTGACACGGAGCAATGCCTCACGGGTGAAGTCGGTGCGCTGGAACTCCGGGCTGGTCGCCGACAGGTGGAAGCGGATCAGGTCACGCGGCACCTCGGCCGCCAACTCCCGGCCCGACACCACGTGACCGCGGCTGGTCGAGAACTTCTCGTTGGCCAGCTCGTAGAAGTCGTTGGTGATGTACTGCGCCGGCACCACGTGCTCGCCGAGCGCGGTCAGCATCGCGGTGCCGACGACCGCGAACGGATAGGTGGCGTCCAGGCCGGTGAAGTAGACGACGGTGGTGCCGGAGTCCTTGCGCCACAACTCGTCGTCGGCGGTCAGCACCGCGCCCCGCCGCTCGGCGGCCAGCGCCGTGGTGAACATGCTCCACGGCATGCCCTCCATGTGCGGGTAGATCACCTGCCCCGGCACCTCCGGGAACGGCGCCGGGATGCCCCACGAAGTCGGCTGGGTGATGGGGAAGTCGGGCAGCGGCCCGGCCATCACGTCCTCGATCATCTGGGCCATGTGCGGCCGCATCGGCGTTCGCGCGAAGTAGTCGGCCAACTCCGCTCGGTACTCCTCGACCGGGAACACGAGGATCTCCGCCTCGCGGGTCTCCAGCGGCTCGTCCGGGTACAGCGTCGAACGCGGATCGATCAGGTCGCCGGGCGCGACCGGCAGCCCGCAGCTCTCGCAGATGCCGGCGTACCCGGTGGCCAGGCAGAACGGGCAGCCGCCGAGCACGTAGGCGTCCATCAGGTACTCGCCGGTGCTGGGCAGGTACGGGAAACGCCAGGTGCGCAGCTTGAGCCGGCCCAGGCCGTGCAGGCGCTGGTAGAAGTCCAGCACCATCTTGGTGAACCGGTCGCCGATGCAGCCGAAGCCGTCCACCTCGATGCCCATCGCGGCCAGCGTCCGCTCCACCTGCTCGGCCGAGCGCACCCGCAGGTGCTCGGGGGACACGCCGAGCTTGCGGGCGGCGGTCACCACGTAGTTCTGGGTGAAGTGCATGCCCGTGCCGTACAAGGCCTCCCGGCCGGTGGCCCGGGCGTACCGGGTGCAGACGTCGGCGGCCAGGAACGGCCCGGCCAGGTGGCCGACGTGCAGGTCCCCGTTGGCGGTCGGCGCCGGGGAGATGATCACCAGCCGCTCGGTCATCGGGCGCTCCTGAGCTCGCCGCGACGGGCCAGCAGGTCGTCGACGATGTCCTGGGACCGGTGGGCCAGCACGCTGATCAGCGAGTCGGCGATGCCGTGCGTGGCCTCGTTGACGCCCTGTAGGTACATGGCGCCCCAGGTGGAGTCGCCGAGATCGACCCGGTAGCAGCGGCTGACCGTGATCTCGGCCAGGCCGACCTGGTCGGCCAGGTCACGGACCATCGCCGGCATCCGCAGGTCGTACCCGGTGCCCAGCAGCACCACGTCGCAGCGCAGGGGCTCCACCTTGCCCGAGGTCCGGTCACGCAGGTCCAGCACCACCTCGCCGTCGGCCATGCGGGCCCCGACCACCTCGGTCAGCGGCCGCACCCGTGACCTTTCCTGGCCAACGCCGCGCTGTTGGTAGAGCATCGTGTACAGCTGCTCCAGGAAGGGCGGGGCCAGGCCGGCGTAGTTGGTCAGGTGCATCTCGTCCAGCAGCTGCTTGCGCACGTCCGGCGGACTGTCGTAGAAGGTGTCCACAAAGGACGGGAAGAACAGCTCGTTGACGAACTTGCTGGTCTGGTAGTTCTGCAGGCCGATCGAGCGCACCACCATGGTCAGCTCGCTGTTGGGCAGATTCTGGTGCAGGGCCATGAACATCTCGGCCGCGCTCTGCGCTCCGCCGACCACCACGGCCCGCAGCGGCGCGTCCGCGGGCAGCTGGGCGATCCTGGTCTTGTACTGCGAGCTGTGCACGACGCGGTCGGCCGGCAGTTCGGCGAACACGTCGGGGATGTTGCGGTCCCGGCCGCCGCCGACCACGAGGTCGCGGCAGCGGATGGTGTCGCCATCGGACAGCGTCACTGTCCATCCGGTGATGGAGCCGTCCGAGCCGCGGGCCGGCTCGATGCGCTGGGCGTGCGCGTTGAAGCGGATCGGCACCCGCTCCAGCGAGCGGGCCACCCACTGCAGGTAGTCGGAGATCTCCCAGCGGAACGGGTTGAAGGTGCCCAGGTTCACGAACTCGTCCAGCCGGCCCGAGTCGTGCAGGAAGTTCAGGAAGGAGAACTTGCTGCGCGGGTTGCGCAGGGTCACCAGGTCCTTGAGGAAGGACACCTGGCTGCGGGCCCACGGCATCAGCAGGTCACGCTGCCACTTGATGTCCGGGCTCTGGTCCAGCAGCAGCGTCTCGCCGGCCAGTGCGTCCGAACCGGACTCCTCGATGGCCACCGCGAGCGCCAGGTTGGCCGGCCCCGCGCCGATCGCCAGCAAGCCCACCTCTTGGTCAGTCACAGGCACACCTCGTTCGTCGGAAGTGGTTCGCGCCCGCCGGGCCCGGTGGCCCGCGGCGGTGACGCGCGATGTCCGTTCATGTCGAGCGAGTGACCAGCTCGTGACTCGATGCTAGGAGGCGGCGTTTCCCCGTCGATAGGGAAGGTTTGCCCGTCCGTCGGGGAATCTCGCGGGGGCCCGCGTGCTTTCAGCCGTATCCAGTACGCGTTTTGGCCGGATCAACGCCCTGGTCTTTGGCGTGTCAACTAACGCGCTGAGGTGGCGGTTCGCTAGTTTCACAACCCTGGACATGCGGGCACTGGGGGGAGCCTGTGAACCCGTTGGGGGCAACATGACTCACCCTGCACACCGGGAACCGCCACTGTTTTCCGCACGGCGGCCCGGAACTCTCCTGGAATCCCCGACCAGCGCGCTCGACGCGGTGACGGTGCTGCTGGCCGACACCCAGCCGGTCGCCCGTCGCCGCGTCCGGTCCATGTTGGAGCGCTCGGGCGGCATCACCGTCGTCGGCGAGGCGACCACCGCCGCCGAGATGTTCGCCGAAGTCGCCTGGCACCGGCCGGACGTGCTGGTCGTCGACCCGCACCAGTTCGGCCGGATCGCGGCCGAGGACGTGATCGGCCACGTGGCCCGGATCGCGCCCCGCACAAGGGTTCTGGTGGTCACGACGACCGAGGACGACGAGTCCGTGCGGGCCGCGTTCCACGCCGGCGCGCGGGGCTACCTGGTGGCCGCCGACGCCGACGCGGACCAGGTGCTGCGCGGCGTGCAGGTGGTCTCCAGCGGTGAGGTGATCGTCGGACGATCGGTGGCCGGCCGGCTGGCCACCCTGCTCAGTGCCCGCGGCGATCACGCCCCGTACCCCTTCCCTCAGCTGACGGTGAGGGAACAGCAGGTGCTGGAACGGATCGCGGCCGGCAAGTCCAATCCGGCCATCGCCCGTGACCTCGCGCTGGCGCCCAAGACCATCAGCAACCGGGTCTCCTCGGTGCTGGGCAAGCTGGGCGTGACCGACCGCGCGCAGGCGATCGTGCTGGCCCGCGACGCCGGCCTCGGCCGCGGCTGACCCTGTTGCGGGTAAAGGGATTTCCCTGGCATGAGGGAGAACTTCCCCTACCGACGGGGAAAGCGGCGTGGTTAGCCTCGGCTCGGCTTGTACAGGGGATCCGGCCGATCGGAGTGCGACATGACCGATGTAGAGCCCGCTGCCGTGGACTTCCGCAGACTGGAGCACAAGAACCTGGTCCGTGCCTACGGGCTGGAGATGAAGTTGCTCTACCCGTGGGACGGACTGACGGCCCCGTTCGAGGGCGCCTGGTGCGTGCTGCGGCCGGGCGACACCTCGGTGACGCACGCCCACCACGAGCACGAGATCTTCATCGGGATGACCGGGCGTGCCGAGGTGGTCACTCCCGATGAGCGCTACGAGTTCGCCGCCGGCGACATCGCGTTCCTGCGGCCGGGCATCGAGCACCACCTGACCAACGCCGGCGACGAGGACTTCGCCTACTACGCGATCTGGTGGGACCGCGCGATGTCCGAGGGGTTCGTTCGGCAGGAGGAGGCGCGGGCCGCCGCCGGTGATGGGCAGTGATCGACTACGACGGCCGGCGGTTCCGCAAGGAGGGCGCGGACGGCGCGCCGGTCGCGGTGTACCGGCAGCAGGGCGACGTCGTGTGGACGGAGGTGTCCGGCGGCGACGTGCTGCGGTGCGCGGTGACCGGCCTGCGCGACGAGGGCGGCACCCTCCACATGGGATACACGATTGTGCTCGACTCCGGCGAGGTGATCTGCGGCCACACCGTGAACACGCCGGAGATCGGCGACGACGGCCGGATCCGGTTGTGCGAGCGGTGGGAACGCTACGGCCCGCACGCGGCCACCGGCACGTCCTACCTCGAAGAGGTGAGAGAGCTCCGATGAAGTCACCGTCCGAAGAGGACTGGACGCGTCTGGACAAGGCCGTGGCCGGCCGGGTGCTGCGCCCCGGCGAGAACGGGTTCGGCGCGGTGAGCATGCCGTTCAACCGGCGCTTCGCCGACACCGTGCCGGCCGGCGTGGTGTCGGTGGCGTCCGTGGTCGACGTGCAGCGGGCAGTGGTGTGGGCACGGGAGAACGGTGTCGGGGTGGCGGTCCGCGGCGGCGGGCACAGTTACGCCGGCTTCTCGGTGGGGCCCGGTCTGGTGATCGACCTCGGCTCGTTGAACACCGTGTCCGCCAACGCCTCGACCGGTTTGGTCACGGCGGCCGGCGGTGCGTCGATGTCCGATGTGTATGCCGCGATCCAGCCCGGCGAGATGGCGTTCGCGCTCGGCAACGGGGCCTCGGTCGGCATCGGCGGGCTCACGCTCGGCGGCGGCGTCGGCGCCACGTCCCGGGTGCACGGCATCACCGCCGACGCGTTGATGGCGACCACTCTGGTCACCGCCGACGGCGAGGTGCTGCGCTGCTCGGCCGACGAGAACCCCGATCTGTTCTGGGCCTGCCGGGGCGGCGGGGGCGGGAACTTCGGCGTCAACGTGTCGTTCACGTTCCAGGCGCAGCCGGTGTCCGACTGCGCGACTTATGTGCTGCTGTGGCATATCGAGGACGCCGAGAAGGTGTTCTCGGCGGTGCAGGAGACCATGCGGACCGCGCCGGACGCGTTCGCGGCCAGGGTCGGCGTCAGCACCACCGGCCCCGACTCGGTGGTCTCGTGCATCGGGCAGCACATGGGCTCGGCGGCCGCGCTGAAGGAGATCCTCGACCCGATCCTGGCGGTGGCCGAACCGTTCCGGACGCTGATCAACGACCGGACCTACTGGCAGGCCAAGGACGATCTGCTGCACGAGACCGCCGCCGGCGCGTTCGCGTGCCGCACCAGCGTGCTGACCGAACCGCTGCCCGGGGACGGCATCGACGCCATGCTGTCGCTGGTGCGGCGATGGCCCGGCGGCGGCAATCCCGACGGCGGCGGCGCGGCCCTGTTCTCGTGGGGCGGCGCGGTCAACCGGGTGCCGGCCGGCGACACCGCCTTCCCACACCGGGACGCGAAGTTCCTGCTGTCCATGGACACGTCGTGGGCCTCGAACGATTCCCCGGCGGTGGTCGACGCGAACATCGGGTGGCTGGGTGAGCTGGCCGACACCCTGGCACCGTACGGGAACGAACGTTCGTACCTGAACTTCACCGACCCCGACCTGAAGTCCTGGCGCACGGCCTACTACGGCGACAACTACGCGCGGCTGGCCGAGATCAAACGCCGGATCGACCCCGACGGCTTCTTCACGTTCGAGCAGGGGATCGGGTCATGACCGCGGTCAACCAGGCCCAGGTGCTGTTCTGGTCGGCGGCCGAGGTGGACGCCGGCGAGGTGCCCTCGGAGCATCTCGCACCGGTCCGGGAGATCCTGGCCTGGGCCCGAAGATACCTGGTGTCGCCGCATCCCGAACTCGGCCGCAACGGCCCGGTGTGCCCGTACACCCAGCCGTCCCTCCACAAGGGACTGTTTCACCTGGCCGCGCTGTCGGGGGAGGGGGATGTCGGCGCGGCCGTGGAAAGCCTGCGCGGGTGGTACGAGCGGCTCGGTGCGACGATGTCGACCGCCGACCGTGAGCTGCTCACCGTGCTGCTGGTGCTGCCGCACCTCGACCACACCGACGCCAGTGGGTTGGACGAGATACAACGCGTGGCCAAGGACAAGTTCGTCGAGGACGGGCTGATGATCGGCCAGTTCCATCCGGTGTGCGACGCCCCCGGGCTGTGGAACCCCGAGTTCAAGGCGCTGCGGGCCCCGGTGCCGTTGCTGGCCATCCGCAAACTGGTGGTGTTCGACCTGCCGTTCCTCGTCGAGCACAAGGCGCACGCGGAAAGCTACATCCGGCGGTTCGCGCCGGAGATACCGCCGCGCATCCGCAAGCAGCTGGCGCAGCGGCTGACCCCGTGAACGGGGTGTGTTTGGTTGAGGATCGGCGCGATGGGGTAGCCGGGTGGCTTGTCGAGTAAGGAGACGCCATGACCGCGCCCGCGCCGGAACGTCCGCTGCCGCCCGATGATCCTGCCGTGCCGGAGCCGGTGTTGCCGGAGCCGGGCCCTGAAGTGCCGGTGCCGGTCGAGCCGGAGCCGGAGTCCGATCCGGAGCCGCTGATTCCCCGGCCCTGAGGTCGTCGGGCGCTGAGGGTCTCAGGCCCTGAGGGTTGAGCGGACCAGGGCGGTGGCGAGGACGGCGACCTGGTCGTCGGGGACGAGCCCGGCGAGCTTCTTCGGATCCGTTGGGAGGCCGTACCGCTGGGCCGCGTCGAGGCTGCGCTGGTCGAAGAAGGGCCGCAGCCGGGGCCAGACCGCCTGGACCTCCCGGCAGAAGATGTCCGCGCCGGCGCTCGCGATGCCGGGGAACTGCTGGAGCTCCCGGTGGGGTGAACGCAGCCGGCGCAGGTCGCCCCGCCAGGTTTTCAGCAGCAGCTCGGCGCCGTCGCCGAGGCGGGTCGCCGTCGACTCGTCGTAGCGGGCGTAGCCGCCTCGGCCCAGGGCGTCGACCCGTTGCTGCCACGTGGCGTCCAGCATCCGCTGCGGCGTGCGGAAGCCGGCCGTGAACAGCTCCTTTGCCGCTGCGGCGGCGATATCCGCTCGGATACGGGTCGATTGGAGCGTTGCCAGGACGAGGAGTTGGTACAACGGGGCCGGTTTGTCGCGGAGGGTGATGCCCGCTTCGCTCGCGTAGGTGCGGCCGTAGTCGTCCAGCAGCTGTCTGAGGGTGAGGGTGTGGGGCGGCATATGCGCGTCAGCCCCGCATGGTGGTCGGGACGTCGCGGTTCAGGATGCAGAACTCGTTGCCCTCGGGGTCTGTGAGAACCGTCCAGGGCAGGTCCGCCTCGTGCTGGCCGATGTCGGCGTGGGCGGCTCCGAGGGAGAGGACGCGGTCCACCTCGATCCGGAACCGGCCGGGCGGGGCCTCGACGTCCAGGTGCACACGGTTCTTGGCGGTCTTCTCCGGCAGGGAATGGACCTGCTCGAACAGGACGGCCGGGCCGCGGGCCGTGTCCCAATCCGCCGGGCCGATCTCCACGAAGGCAGTGCCGTCGGTGCTCGTGCCCGACTGGACGGTGCTGTAGCCGAGCACCGCCGACCAGAAGTGGGCCAGCCGAGCCGGATCGGCGCAGTCGATCGTGGTCGCCACGATGTGGGTCACCATGAGGGACGGGTTACCTCGTGGGGGCGGGGGTAAACGCTGTGGTGGCGGGTTTCGAGGCGAGCGGCGTCTTCGGTGGAGAGTCCGGGGTGGCGGCCGGTTGAGTGGTGACTCCGGGTGGAAAGAAAACGGGGTGGGTTCCGGAAAGGAACCCACCCCGTGACCACGGCGTCAGCCCTTACGGATGGCCTCGATGATCTTGGGACGGAGCTCGGCGGCGCTGATGACGGCGTCGACGGAGCCGACCTCGACGGCGCGGTGCACGGAATGCACACGGTCGAACTCGGTGGCGACGTCGGACAGCTTCTCGGCCCGAACCGACGACCGAACCTCGGCCAGCTTGGCGCTCAGCTCGGCCCGCACGGCCCCGGAGGCCTCGGCCAGCGACGCCTCCAGCTCCACAACCCGAGGATCGGTCGACGTCCGCTGGTTCACGTCACCGACGAACACCACGGCCGCCGCCGGCGCGCCGCCGATGACCGAGGCGAACGAGCCCTCGACCGCCAACACCGTCATACGGGGGTTGAGCGCCTTGGAGAACACGACAAACGCGCCGCCGTGGTACCGGGAGATCACGCAGAACACGATCGGGCCCTGGAAGTTGACGATGGCCCGGCCGATCTCCGCGCCGTACTCCAGCTGGAGCTTGCGCATCGACTCCGGCGACCCGTCGAAACCGGACAGGTTGGCCAGCACCACCAGCGGCCGGTTGCCGCTCGCCGAGTTGATGGCCCGAGCGGCCTTCTTCGACGACTGCGGGAACAGCGTGCCGGCGGTGTAGGCGTCGGGGCCGTCGGTGGGAGGGAAACCGCGCCGCTGCACGGACTTCGACTCGATGCCGAGCAGACACACCGGCTGCCCGCCCAGGTGCACGTCCTGCACCACCGCGGTGTCGGCGTCGGCCATGCCGGCCCAGCGCTCCAGCACCGGGTGGTCCTGGTCGGCCAGCGCCCGCATCACCGTGCGGATGTCGAACGCCTTCTTACGGTCGGGGTTGGCCGAGGCCGAGAAGATCTCGCCCACGGTCGCGAAGTCGGCGCCGAACTCGTGCGGGAACGGCGAAACGTCGCGATCCACCGGGTCGGAGGACCCGACCGCCCGCGGCCCGGTCTCGCCCGGGGCCACGTAAGTGTGCTCGTAGTGGGCCATCAGCACGTCACGGGCGCCGGTGAGGCTGGGCGCCCAGTACTGCGCCTGCCCGTTGGGGCCCATCACCCGGTCGTAACCGCCGATGCCGAAGTTGTCCTCGGCCGACACGCCGCCGGAGAAGTCCAGCGCCTGCTTGCCGGTCAGCACCATCGCCGAGTCGGGCGTCATGACGAGAATGCCCTTGGTGTGCATGAGCATCGTCGCCTCGGCGTTCCAGTACGGCTGGGCGCCGACGTTGATGCCGGTGACCACGATGTTGATCTCGCCGCCGTCCTGGGTGAACTCGACGATCCGCTTGAGCGCGGCCGCCACCCAGTCCATGTTCTCGGTGCCGGAGTTCATCGCGATCCGCGCGCCCGAGGACAGCGCGAACCACTCCACCGGCACGGCCATCCGCTCGGCCAGGTCCAGCGCCGCGATCACCCGCCGGCACTCGGGCTCGGACAGCGCGCCCAGCGACTTGGTCGGGTCGCCGAGCAGCACGACCCGCTTGACACCCTCCGGGTGCCGCTCGGTCGGCGTGCTGACCACACCGGCGACCATCGCCGCCGTATTGCGGCCCTTGGGCCGATCCACCGGCACCAGGGCATTCGAGGCGTCGAGGTCGTGCTCGACGAAGTCGCCCAGCAGCCCGGTCAGCTCGTACGGGTACACCGTGTTCCGGCTGCTGGCCCGCAGCACCTTGAGCCGGTACTCGTCCAGCGGCTCGACGGCGTCGACCGGCGGCTCGCCGACCTCCAGCGTCGTGCCTCCGGTGGCGTCGAAGGAGATCCGCACCGCCACCTTGGACAGCGCGCCGGTCTCCGGGTCCCGCTGCCGGGCGATGAACAGGATCTCCTCCAGCCCCGTGCCGGCCGTGGTCGGCAGCACGCGGCTGGTGATCGTCTCCAGCTCGGCCCGGGTCATCTCGCTGGCCGGCCACACGTAGATGACGATCCGGTTGGTGTTGAACCGGTTCTTCGACGGCCGGCGGGACTGGGCGCGGCGGATCGAGTCGAGGCACATGGCGACCGTGTCCTCGGCGGTGGGCAGGGCGACCAGCCGGCCGTCCTGCTCCCGCAGCTCGGTGAGGTCCCGCACCTGCGCGAAGGCCACCAGCCGGTCGTCGGCCTGGTTCTCCCGGGCCACCGCCCGGAACAGGTACACCTCCTCGTCGGAGGACGGCAGGCGGGTCAGGTCGAACTTGTGCAGGCGCTCCAGCTGCATCCGCTGCGCGATGTACGGGTGCAGGCCGCGGATCAGCCGTTCCTCGGTCATGCCCAGCGAGGACGGGCGGAACGTGAAGTGGTGGTGCATCACGGCGTTGCCGCGGCCGGCGACGGTCGCGGTGACCCGGCGGACGTGGGCCGGCAGCGGGTGCGAGCTGATCACCTCGGCCAGCTCGGCCGCCATCGCGTCGAAGTCCTCGGGCTGCTTCTCCCACGCCAGGTAGATGTCGGCGTCGACGGCGTCCTCGCCCGCGGCCAGCTCGGCCAGGCCGCGCAGCGCGCTGCCGAAGGACTCGAAGCTCACCGCCGCCGACGCGATCGTCGAGTCGGCGCGGGAAGCCACGACGTACGTGCAGCCGGCGACCTCGCTGCGGCGCACGTCGGTGGTGCCCTTGTTGCCGTAGTAGCGCCGGATCAGCACCTCGAGCATGGTGGCGTTGTCCCGGTCGGCCCGGATCAGCCGCTGGCCCAGCAGCCGCACCAGCGGCTCGGTGCTGCGCACCATCTCGGCGACCCGCTCGGCGCGGTCGGCCGCGTCCGGGTGGGCGTCGAGGTGGCGCAGGTGGTTGCGGACGGCCGCGTACACGCGGGCCCGGTTGCGCCGCAGCAGGGGCTGGCCGAACCAGTCGAACACGACGCCGCGGGCCAGGTCGGAGACCACCGGGAACCGGACCTGGGTGGCGGCGACCAGCCGTTCCAGGGCGAGACCGGCGGGCTGGCGCAGCGTCCCGTCCGGCGGCAGGTCCCGGATCCAGGCCCGCAGCAGGGTCGTGACGATCTTGGCGTCGGCGCTGGCCCGCTGCTGGGCCAGGAAGATCCGGAAGACCGCGGTCTCCAGCTCCGGGGTCCGGTCCAGCTCGGTCACGCCGTAGTGGGCCAGCACCTTGGACAGCTTGGCCTGGAAGTCCTCCGGCAGGCCGGCCCGCTCCACGTCCAGGCTCTGCAGGTACGTGTGGAACTGCTCGCGGGCGCTGTAGGAGTGGCCGCCGTCGTCGCCGGTGGGCCGGTTCAGGCTCAGCTCGGCCAGGTCGGCGAACACGTCCAGCAGGGCCATTTCCTCGGCCACCGGCGGACGGCCGACCTCGCGCCGGGCGGCCAGGTACTCGTCCAGCACCCGGGCCTCGTCCAGCGGGTCGAGGTCGAAGCCGAGCAGCAGGTTGCGCAGGTCCTCCTGGCCACGGGCCAGCCGGTCCGCCACCGGGACGGCGTCGTCGGCGGCGGGCAGGTCCAGCTCGACGGTCTCGACCGCGCCGGTGTCCTCGGCGGCCTCGTCGTCGGCGATCGGCTCCAGCCGCAGCAGCGGGGCCCCGGTCGGGACCTGGCTGCCCACGGAGACCGGCCGCTCCTTGAGCCGGGCCTTGAACGGCGCGCGCAGCACCGTCTCCATCTTCATGCTCTCCAGCACGATGATCGGCGCGCCCGCCTCGACCTCGTCGCCGACCTCGACCGGGGTGGCCACGACCAGCGCCGGCGCGGGGGAGCGGACCACGCCGCCCTCGTCGCGGCTGACGCGGTGGGCCACGCCGTCCACCTCGACCAGGTGGATCGGGCCGTGGGTGCCGGTGAGCAGGCTGTGTCGGGAGCCGTTGACCAGGATCTGGCCGCTGTGGTGGTCGAACCGGTCCAGCACCACGTCGGCGGTGCGCACGTCCTCGCCGGCCTCGATCGCCACGCGGAACCGGGTCGCGCCGACGCGGGCCACGCGGACCCGGTAGCCCACGCCGCGCAGCTTGAGGTCCAGCGGCCGGCCGCTCTCGTGCTGCACCTGGGGGCGGCCGCCGAACGCGGTGGACAGCAGGCGCTGCCGCTCGACGCGCTCCTCCTCCTCGTACGCCTCGATGGCCGCGGCCGCCAAAGCCACGGCGGAGTGCCGGTGCGAGACCAGGCGGCCCTCGGCCCGGACGCGGTCGATCCAGCCGGTGTCGGCGCTGGCGTCGATCACCTCGGGCTGGTCGAGCAGGTCGAGCACGAAGCTCTTGTTGGTGGCGCCGCCCTCGATGATGACCTTGGTCTCGGCCATCGCCCGCCGCAGCCGGGCCAGCGCCTGGTCGCGGTCCTTCCCGTACGCGATGATCTTGGCGATCATCGAGTCGAAGTCGGCGGGGATGGTGTCGCCCTCGCTGACGCCGGTGTCGACCCGGATGCCCGGGCCGGCCGGCAGGTCCAGCCGGGCGATGCGGCCGGGGGACGGCGCGAAGTCGCGGTCCGGGTCCTCGGCGTTGAGCCGGGCCTCGACGGCGTGGCCCAGCTCGGCCGGCTGCTCGCCCTCCAGCTTGCCGCCGCCGGCCACGTGCAGCTGAAGCCGCACCAGGTCGGTGCCGGTGGTGATCTCGGTGATCGGGTGCTCGACCTGGAGACGGGTGTTGACCTCCAGGAACGCGAACAGCTTCTCGCCCGGGTGGTAGAGGAACTCCACCGTGCACGCGCCGCGGTAGCCGACCTTGACGGCCAGCCGCTCGGCCGAGCGCTTGAGCTCGGCGGTCTGCTCCGGGCCGAGGACCGGCGATGCCGACTCCTCGATGATCTTCTGGTTGCGGCGCTGCACCGAGCAGTCGCGCACGCCCAGCGCCCACGCGGTCTCGCCGTCGGAGATCACCTGGACCTCGACGTGGCGGGCCCCGGTGACCAGGCGCTCCAGGAACACCACGCCGGAGCCGAAGGCCCGCAGCGCCTCCTGGCTGGTGCGCTCGTAGGCGTCGGCCAGCTCGTCGGCCGACTCGACCTTGCGGATGCCGCGCCCGCCGCCGCCGGCGGTGGCCTTGAGCATCAGCGGGTAGCCGATGGTCGCGCCGGCGGCCAGCGCGTCCTCCAGCGTGGCGACCTCACCGCGGCTCCACGGCGCGACCGGGACGCCGACCTCCTCGGCGATCAGCTTGGCGCCGATCTTGTCGCCGAGCCGGCGCATGGCGTCCGGGCTCGGGCCGACGAAGGTGACGCCGACCTTCTCGCAGACCTCGGCGAAGGTGGGGTCCTCGGCGACGAAGCCCCAGCCCACCCAGGCCGCGTCCGCGCCGCTGGCGACCAGCGCCTGCTCCAGCTTGGCGTAGTCGAGGTAGGGCCGCGCCGACGCCGGGCCCAGGTCGTAGGTCAGGTCGGCCTCGCGCACGAACGTGGCGTTGCGGTCGGCGTCGGTGTAGAACGCGACGGTCTCGATGCGCGTCCCGGTCTCCGCGGCGAGATCCCGGACGGCGTGGATCAGCCGCATCGCGGCCTCTCCGCGGTTGACGATGGCGACACGACTGAACACCGACCGAGCCTCCTACTAGACGCGTGCGGGGCCGACAGACCCCAGTCCCACACTGAACACTGTCGTGGATTCGCCAGTGGCGAAATGCTGCAAGGAACCGTGCCGAGCACCGGAGTTTGTAGGAACCCCACAAATCATGGCTCCGGTCACAGGGGTCACGGCCGACCGCCCGGCCGCGGCGGCGTGTAGCGCTGGACAACCCGAGCCATCGAGGCTCCTGATGGCTGCTGCCGCGCTCATGACGTCCTTTTCGGCCGGGGTCCGCTCCGTGTCCACGCGCGTCGCCGCGCGCTCGCCGACGAGTCTCTCCCGTGGCGATTCAGGTATTCCCCAGAACATCAGACAGTGGTGAAGGAATGGTCAAAGGGGCATCAGGCGCGGTGTCGCACGGCGGTCACGCCCCAGCTGAAGCCGAAGCCGCTGGTGGCCAGCAGGACCAGGTCCCCGTCGGCCAGCCGGCCGGTGTCCCGCAGGTCGCACAGGCCGATGAACGGGTCCGTGCTCGACATGTGGCCGAGCCGGTGGTAGTTGAACACGCTGCGCGCGGCCGGGATGCCGAGGGCGTCGAGCAGGCGTTCGTGCATGCGGCGGTCGACCTGGTTGATCACGAAGTGGTCGACGTCGGCCGGCGTCAGGCCGAGGTCGTGAAGCGATTCCCGGACCAGGTCCCGGTAGCGCTCCAGGTACAACGCCGAGATGCCGCGCCGCCGGCCCCGCAGGCGGATGACCATGCGGTCGCCGTCGATCTCGCCGCTGAGGAAGTCCGACCAGGTCGGTTCGGAGCGGGTCCGGGTGTCGAGCAGGTCGAACCGGACATTGTGCGGACCGAGCAACACCGCCGCCGCCGCGTCGCCCACGTTGAACAGCGACACCGACTCGGGGTCGGTGTAGTCGATGGAGCGGGCGACCCGCTCGCCGAACAGCAGCAGGGAGTACGTCGTGCGGCCCAGGGTGATCGCGTCGGACGCGACCTGGAGGGCGGCCGAGGACGAGGAGCAGAAGTTCAGCACCTCGAAGCAGTGCGCCCGGGTCACGCCCAGCTCGGCGGCGATCCGGGCGGCCGGGGACCAGGACGGCCGGTCCCAGTCGCCACCGCCGCCGACGATCACCTGCCCGATCTCCGACGCCGCGACGCCGGCCCGGTCCAGCACCTTGGCCGCGATGTCGGCCTGGAGCTCCCAGGCCTGCTCGTCCGGGCCGAACACCGGGATCTCCGGGCAGTGCGTCCAGGCGAGGATGTCGGCGACCGGCCGCCCGGACAGCTCGTGCATCTCCCGCACGGTCCGGCGGCCCGCCGGGAACGCCACCTCCAGGTCGATGATCCCTACCACGTGTCCGCCTTTCGCAGCTGGTTGAGGCGGGGCAGGCCGGCGAGCACGTCGGCGGCCGGCAGCCCGAAGTCGATGAGGCAGGCCAGCTCGTCCACGCCGATCTCGGCGAAGCCGGCCACGGTGGCGCGCAGCTTGTCCGCGGTGCCGAGCAGGCCTTGCTCGACGTAGCGGTCGAACGCCTGCTGCGCGAGGAAGTCGACGTCCTCGGGGGCGAGCTTGGCGATGTCGAACCGGCGGGAGCCCAGCAGCAGGCCCAGCGAGCTCTTCAGGTAGGCCATGAGCGGCTCGCGGACCGCCTCGCGGGTGCGGTCCTCGTCCTCGTCGAGATAGGTGTGGAGCATGAGGACGACGTGCCCGGTTCGGGGGTGTTCCTCCCGGTAGGCGGCGATCTTCTCGGCCAGCTCGGCCGGTTCCTGGCCGAGCAGGTGGGTCAGCACGCCGGCGCCGGCCCGGCCGGCGGCGCGGAAGGTCTCGATGCCGCCGGCGCTGGTCAGCCACACCGGCAGTTCGGGCTGGACGGGCGGCGGGTGGATGCCGAGCCGGCACGGCTGGCCGTTGCCGTCGACGGCGTCGATCTGCTCGCCACGCCAGAGCCTTCGCACCTGGTCGACGGTGGTGAGGGTGTGGTCCTTGCGGTCGGCGTAGGCCTCGGGGCGCAGGGCGAAGTCCGTGGCGTGCCAGCCGGAGGCGAAGGAGATGCCGGCCCGCCCGCCGGAGAGGTTGTCCACCACGGCCCATTCCTCGGCGATGCGCAGCGGGTGGTGCAGCGGGCCGACCACGCTGCCGGCGCGGATCTTGACCCGGTTCGTGACGGCGGCGATGGCCGCGCCGGTGACCGACGGGTTCGGGTACAGGCCCCCGAAGGGGTGGAAGTGCCGCTCCGGGGTCCAGACGGCGGTGAAGTCGTGCTCGTCGGCGAACTTCGCCCCTTCGAGGAGAAGGTCGTAGCGGTGGCCGGGGCGGGCCGTGCCGTCGTCGGCGAAGTAGAACAGGCTGAAGTCCATTGTCATTGCCTCACAACGGGTTTCTGACGGGGTGTCAGTGCCCCGGCGGCCAGGAACAGGCCGGCGAACACCGCCCAGCCGGCCGCGCCGAGGTGGGTCAGCAGCGCCGTGGCCAGCACGGGCGTGATCGTTTGGCCGAGCTGCGAGGACGTCGTGAACAGGCCCTGGTACTGGCCTTGGGCGTGGTCGGGGGCGAGTCCGTAGCCCAGGGCCCAGGCGCCGGAGGCGTGCAGCATCTCGCCGAGCACGTGGGCCACGGCCCCGACCAGCAACACCGCCGTGGCCGCCCAGACCAGCAGTCCGCCGGCGAGCGCGTACAGTCCGCACCCAGCGGCCAACAGGATCGCCGCCCGCCGCCAGGCTTTCACGCCACCGGGCACATCCTCGACGCCCTTGCTGACGCGGACTTGCAGCAACACCACCGCCGTTGCGTTCACGATCACCACCACGGCGTACACCCAGGTCGGCGCGGCGGTGCTCTGGGCGATCCAGATCGGCAACGCCACGCTCAGCACCCCGGCGTTCATGACCAGCACGGAGTTGAGCAGCGCGACCGCGACATACGGCAGGTCCCGCAGCACCGGCCACACCGGCTGGCCCGGCTTGCGCTCTGTCGTCGGCACCTTCGGGAGCCTCCGAAACAGCAGGCCCGAGACGATGAACAGGCTTCCCGCGCCGACAAGGAGCGTGAGGTATCCGGCCGGCGTGTCCAGGTAGAGCCCGATCGCCCCGGCCGCCGCGCCGGCCGCGATGCTGATGTTGGACGCCGCCCTGATGTAGGAGGACGCCCGCACTCGCTCCTCGGTCGGCAATAGTCCCGCTACCAGGGCATACACCGAGGCGTTGGCCCCCGACTCGATCGTCAGCACCAGCGCGCTCACGATCATCAGTCCGGCGAAGTCGCCGGTCAACGGGTAGGCACAGGTCGCGAGCCCCAAGGCGCACAACAGGATCGACGCCGTCTCCCGGGGGCCGTGCTTGTCCGACAGTCGTCCGGCTGGCACCGCCGCCGTCAGGCCGATGCCCGCGCCGACACTCAGCGCCAGGCCAACCTCATCGGATCCAATGTGGACGGATCGGGTGAAGTAGAGGACCAGCACCGCCATCAGCACGCCGTTGGCGGTCGTCTTGGCCATGTTGGCCAGGCAGAGCAGGCGGACCAGGGGAGTCACTGAGCTGCCCCCTGTGACAGAGCCGCGCGGTCCGTCTTTCCGTTGGCGTTGAGCGGGAACTGCTCCACGCGTCGCAGCCGCTTCGGCACCATGTGCAGCGGCAGCCGGCCCCGCAGCCAGTGCTTCAACTCCCGCTCCGGCACCTCGGCGCCGCGATACCAGGCGTCGAGTCGAACCTCACCGTCCACAGTGGTCGCCACGGCCACCGCTTCGGCGATGTCCGGGTGGCGGGCCAGGACGGTCTCGATCTCGCCGAGCTCGACCCGGTAGCCGCTGATCTTGACCTGGTGGTCGGTACGGCCGAGGTGGACGAGCGCGTTGTGCTCCCACTGCACGCGATCGCCGGTGCGGTAGTAGCCGTCGCCGGTGAACCGGTCGGCGTCGTCCAAGGGATTGAGATAGCCGTCGAACCGCTGCGGACCTCGGACGCAGAGCTCGTCGTCCCGGATGACGGCGGCCAGGAACGGGTAGGGCGAGCCGATCGGCACGGTGTCGTTGGCGGTAGACGGCCAGTCGGCCGGGTCAGCCGGCAGGCGGTAGTCGGCGCAGGCGACGGTGAGTTCCGTCGGGCCGTAGGTGTTGGTGATCACCGAGGGTGCGGCGGCGTGCCAGCGGGCGGCCTGCCGCAGGGTGAGCTGCTCACCGATGAAGACGCTGTGCCACAGGCCGGTGACCTGCCGGTCGATGGTGCCAAGCCGCTCGGCGGTGGTGATCACCGAGGGGACGGAGAACCAGTGCGTGAGCCGCCGATCTTCGATGTAGCGCAACGGGTCCAGCAGTTCGGTCCGTTGTGGACAGACCAAGGTCGCCCCGGAGCCCCAGGTGACGAACAGGTCGAACACCGACGGGTCGAAGGTCAGGTCGAAGGTGTGCGACAGCCGGGCCCCCGGGCCGACCTCGAACCGGGCGATGTTGTGCTCGATGAACGGGGCCACGTGCCGGTGCTTGATCGGCACGCCCTTCGGCCGCCCGGTGGAGCCGGAGGTGAACAGCAGATAGGCCACGCCGTTGAGCACGGACAGGTCATCCGGCGCCACCCCCGCCCCTCCCCCCAGATCCGCCTCGGAAAACGCCAGGAAAGGCCCGTTCATGGCGTCGGGTGCAGTGAAAGGGCCTTTCCTGGCGTTGGGGGAGTCGGTCAGGACCGCCTCGCAGGGGGCTGCCTCCAGCATGAGACGGGTGCGGGCCACCGGGTGCAGGGGGTTGAGCGGCACCACCGTGGCCCCGAGCCGGGTCGCCCCAAGGTATCCGGCGAAGGCCATCAGGCTGCGTGATGCGAGCAGCCCGACCCGGTGCGGCGGCTTCCCGTGGCGGCGCAACAAATACGCGGCGACGGCGGCGGAGTAGGCGTCGAGTTCACGGTAGGTCAGCGAGCGGTCGCCGACCTCCAGGGCGACGGCGTCCGGATACCGCCGCACCGACCGCGCGAACCACTGGTAGAGAGTGTTCATGGCGTCAGCAGCTCGGCGAACAGGGGGTTGGTGGCGGCCAGGTAGACCAGGCCGCGCCGCAGCAGGTCCCCAGTGATCACGGCCGAGTCGACGCCGGCGCGACGCAGGAACGGCTGCCAGCCGACGGCCTGCGGCGGCAACGCGTCGGGGGCGGTGCCCTTCAGCTCCAGCAGCCCGGCGGTGGCCATGATCGGGTTGCCGGTGGCGATTCCCTTGGCCCGCACCAGCTCCTGCCACTCGGCGAGGCTCACCGGCCGCGTCGGCAGCCCGGCCTCGGCGAGCATGGCGAACAGGTCCCGCACGCTGACCCGCTGCTGGCC
This sequence comes from Kutzneria sp. NPDC052558, assembly GCF_044547355.1. Classification (NCBI taxonomy): domain Bacteria; kingdom Bacillati; phylum Actinomycetota; class Actinomycetes; order Pseudonocardiales; family Pseudonocardiaceae; genus Kutzneria; species Kutzneria sp. NPDC052558. The sequence goes on along the minus strand of NZ_JBIUAG010000001.1, from coordinate 535,238 downwards.
GATCAGGTGGTACGCCCGGCCCACCGAGCCCTGACCGACCGCCAGTTGCGCCACGGCCTTGGCCACGACGTCGACCGGGGCCATGTCCTGCCAGCGGTCGTCGGTCGGATGCGCGCCGACGGCGATGCCGCTGGCCAGCACGAAGTAGATCAGATCGGTGTCGCTGGCCGCCCCGGAAGCGGCGGACATGATCAGGCCGGGCCGGAACACCCGCACCCGCAAACCCTCCTCGTCGGCGCGATCCAGCAGCCGCTCACACACCCACTTCGTCGTGCCGTAGCCGCCGATCCCCGGGGCGAGGCCCTGGTCGCGGATCTCCAGCACGCGGTCGGAACCGGCCGGCCGTGCGGTCGCGGTGAGGGTGGAGACGTGGGAGAAGTCGGCGATCCCGCTGCTTCGGCACCACGCCAGCAGATCCGCCATCGGCACCACGTTGTCCTCGCGCAGCGTTCGATACCGCTCCGTGAACACGACCCGGGCCGCGCAATGCACGACGTGCCCGACGCGGGTCTCCAACTCGCCGTCACGGAAGCTCGGGCCGATCTTGGCGATGTCACGGAGATCGCCCGGCACCGGGTGGACCCGCTCGGGATCCGGTGCGGGCAGACGGAACTTGGCCGCCGAAGCGGCGAGCCGCTCCAAGGCCGCGGCCTCGTCGTCGGCCCGTACCAGGCAGTACACCCGCCCGGTGGTCGAGGCCAGCAGCTCGGCCAGCACGAACGCGCCGAGGAAGCCGGTCGCCCCGGTCAACAGGAGGTCGCGCCCGCGGTTGTTGGGGGCGATCGGCCCCAGCGGCAGTTGGAGGTCCTGGTCGATCAGGTTGGCGTCGTCGGGCTCGTCCTCGGTCCGCAGCCCGCGGATCACCCGGGCCAGCCGGCGCGCGGTGGTCTTGTCGCCGCCGACCCGATGCAGGTTGACCAGGACCCCGAAGCGGGTCTGGAGTTCCAGCACGAGCTGCACCGACAGCAGCGAAGTGCCGCCCATGGCCCCGAATTCGTCGTCTGGGCCGACATCCTCGACGCCGAACAGCTCACGCCAGACGGTCTGGATCTCCCGCTCGATGTCATCGACGGCGGCCGGGGCAGCCGGTTCCAGGTCGAAGTCGTCCAACAGCCAGAACCGCTGGCGCTCGAACGGATACGTCGGCAACGGCAACCGCCGGCCGACCGAGAACGCGTTCCAGTCGATCTCGGCCCCGTGTAGCCACGCCTCCTCGATGGTCGCCGCATTCGGGGCCGGCTGGTTGGTTCTGCGCATGGTCTGGGCCAGCGGCGGCCGGGGCATGCGGAGCGCGGCGACGAGCTGGTCCGGGCGGGCGGTGATCACGCGGCGTTCGTCGAAGTGGCGCCGGCCGACCCGGAGCGTGTGCGCGATGTCGTGCACGTCGGCCGGGTTCTTCTCGATGACATCGGACAGGTTGGCGGACAAGCGATCCAGCTCGACCCTGGTACGGGCCGAGAGCACCAGCCGGACGGTTTCCGTTGCCGGGGCCGACGCAACGGTCGGCTCCGGCGGCGGCGCGAGCACCGCGGCGGCGTTGGCTCCGCCCATACCGATGGCGTTGACCAGCACATGCCGCTCCGGATCCGGGCAGGCGCCGCCGGTGGTGGCGATGACGAACGGGCCGTCTTCCAGCGATTCCCGCGTCCGCTCGAACATCGGGTGCGGCGGCAGCGCGCCGGTGCGGGCGATGTGCACGGCCTTGATGAAGCCGGCGATCCCGGCCGCCGGACCGCTGTGCCCGATGTTGGCCTTCACGGAGCCGAGGGCACAGAACCCTTTGGCCGCAGTGGTCCTTCGCACGGCGGCGGTCAGAGCCGCCAGCTCGATCTCGTCCCCGAGCGGAGTCGCCGTGCCGTGCGCCTCGACGTACCGCAGCAGGTCAGCCGGCACGTCGGCGACCCGCAACGCCCCCGCCACCACGGCCTCGACGCCCACCGGATCCGGCGCGGCATAGCCGGCCTTGTGCGCGCCATCGTTGCCCACTGCCGTTCCTCGCACCACCGCCAGGATCGGGTCCCCGTCCGCCAGCGCGTCGGACAACCGCCGCAACGCCACCACGCCGACGCCTGAACTGTAGGCCGTGCCTTGGGATCGGTGATCGAACGACCGGCAGTATCCGTCCTCCGACAGCCCGCGACCAGGCACATACCGGTGCCCCAGCACCGGCTCCAACACCGTCGCCCCGCCCGCCAACGCGATGTCGCATTCCCCGGCCAGCAGGCTCAACGACGCGTAGTGCACCGCGTACAGCGACGACGAACACGCCGTCTGCACGCTCACCGCCGGCCCTCGCAACCCCAGCTTGTACGCCGCCCGCGAGGTGAGGAAGTCCGGCTCCCCACCCGTATGGATCTCGATGTCGTTCACCGCCGCCGCCAGCCCCACCCGGCTCACCGCCCGGGCAATTCTCGCGGCCTGGTACGGACTCGCCGCGCTCCCCGCGAACACCCCCACCACCGGGCCGTCCGCCGGGTGGCCGGCGAATTCCAGGGCCTCCCAGGCCGTTTCCAGAAAGATGCGCTGCTGCGGGTCCATCGCGGCCGCCTCGCGCGGCGGGACGCCGAAGAACTCGGCCGCGAACTGGTCGTAGCCGGGCAGGGTCGTGGCGACCGGGACGTGATCGGCCGGCAGCTGGTCCAGCGGCCGCATGGACACCACGCCGTTGTCGATGTTGGCCCAGAACTGCTGGGGATTCCACGCGTCCGGGAACCGGCAGCCGATTCCCACGACAGCGATGTCGACATCCTCAGACACCGGCCACTCCCTCCCGCTTGGCGACGGCCCGGCCGAGCAGGCGTCGGCGATCCCGTGCCCCGGCCTCGGCCGGCACGGGCGACTCGATCCCGGCCAGCAGCGCGGCCTGGGCCCGGATCGTGGCGTGGTGGAACAGGTCGGCGAGCTTGATCGGCCGGGAGGCGAGTTCGGCCAGTTGCTCCCACAACATGACCAGCAGCAGCGAATTGCCGCCGATCTCCAGGAACGGCGTGTCGGTGCCGATGTCCTCGACGTCGAGCACCTCGGCCCAGGCCAGCCGCACCGGCTCGATCAGGTCGTCCTCAGTCATCACGCCCTCGTCTCGGAGTCGGGATCGGTGGCCAGGTCGACGGCGGCCGCCCGCAGTTCGGCCGCCAGCCCGGCGATCGTGTGGCCGCCGAACAGTCCGACCAGGTAGGCGATGTCGAACCGCCAGTCCTCGGTGATCGTGCATTCCAGTTCGAACTTGATGTGCAACGGATCCAGCTCCCGCAGCCGCGCACCGGGGAAATCGGGCGTGACCTCGTCGGCCACCCCGAGATACACCGGCGTCAGCGGCGGCCGGCTCAGGTCGCGCGACGGGTGCAACGCGGCGGCGATCTCGTCGTACGAGGCGTCGGCATGGCGGTAGCTCACCGCGCTCGATTCCCTGACCTGCTTCAACAGCTGCCGCCATGTCCCCACGCCACGGAGATCCACCCGTAGTATCACCGTGTTCACGTACATGCCCACCGCACCAAGGCTTTCCTCCGTGTCACGGCCGGCCCACGGGAAGGCGAACAGGAAGTCCCGCTGGCCGCTGCGTCGGGCCAACGCGACCGCCAGCAGCGCCGCCCCGACCTGGAACGGCGTCGCCGCCAGCCCGCTCAACTGCGGCAGCTCCACACATTGCCTTGCCGCCAGTGTGGTTTGCGTCTCCGGCCGTTCGCGATCACGGCACAGCTCGATGTCAACCGGCGCCTCACTCAACCAGTCGATCATCGCCTCGGTGTGGCGCCGATCCGGCTCACGCGGCGGCGTCACCACGGCTCGGGCTGGCGTGCGTCCGTGATACCGGTCCGCGATCTCGGTGAGCAGCAGTCGACGAGACCACCCATCCGCCGCGATGTGGTGCACCACAAGGACCAGCAGCACACCCTGCTCGCCCCGGTCCACGATGTCCGCACGCGCCGGCGCTTGCCGGGCGAGATCGAAGGCGCCCCAACAGGATTCCACCGCCGGTACGATCCTGGCCCTGGCCGGCCGCGTCTCGGCCCGGACGACTTGCCGCAGCTTGCGATCCAGGGCGAACGTCGTCCGCAACGCCAGGTGATTGGCCAACGTCTCGTCGACCGCGCGCCGGAGGGCCTCGATGTCCACCGGGGCAGGAATCTCGACCACCGTCGGCATCACGTAGGCCTGACGCAGCGACGGCACACGATCCAGGAACCAGAACCGCCGCTGCGTCGCCGAGGCCAAGGCCGGGCCGGCGGGCGGGGGCTCCGCCGGCCCGTGGTCGATGGTGAGCAGCCGCGCCAACCCGGCAATCGTCGGCTCCGCCAGAAAGTCCCGGGGCGACACCTGCGTCCCGGCCAGCATGGTCACCGCCAGCAGCGAATGCCCACCCAGCGCGAAGAAGTCGGCATCTGGCCCCAGGTCCCGGGCCGTACGCCCAACCGAAGCCAACGCCGTCGCAAACATTTCGACCGCGTGCCGATGAGCCGGGGTCAGCACCCCTGCCGTATGGGCCCGGCGGGCAGTGGACATGGTGGCCGGCGTCGTGTTGGCGAACTCCCGAGAAGGCCGATGCGTGAAGGTGATGAAGCGGGTGAGTGGCGTCTCGGGATTGGCGGTCATGGTGTCCAGCAGGTCCAGGAACGAGTCCACCACCCCGTCCGCGATGCGGGCGGGATAGCGGCCGGTGTCGAACTCGAGGGCGCCGGCGCCGTCCTCGATGATCATCAGTAGCTCGAACCTGGCGCGGCCGGTGGGCAGGACGGTGGGCCGCGTCCACAGGTCGGTGGGCGGGGCCGGGGTGTTCTGGACGACGAGGCAGGCGGTCACCAGGTTGCGTCGGTGACCGGCGAGCGCGTTGAACGGGACCCGTTGGTAGGTCAGGGAACGGTAGCCATCGGTGCGGGCGTCCAGGCAGAGCTCGCGGAACGTCCACTCGGGACGCAGAAGGCGGCGCAGTGGCACGGTGTTGGCGAAGAAGCCGACCAGCCGCTCCGAATCCGGATGGGTGCGGTTGGCCGTCACCAGGCCGAGAACGAAGTCGGTGCTGCCGGACCATTGTGCTAACACTGCCTCGAAGGCCGCCTGCATGATGACGGCAGGCGTGGCGCGCAAGGAACGGGCCAGGTCGATCACCTTGGGCCACATGGGGATGCTGAAGGCGATCTGGTCCCCGACACCGTTCGGCACGCCCGCGCCCGGCAAGGTCGGCGGCTTGGCGTCGGCCAGCTCGGCAATACGGGACTCCACCAGGTCCCGTTCGACTGCCTTCCGGTCCCACACGGCGAATTCCCGGTACTGCATAGGCAAATCCGGCAACTCGACCTGCCGGTAAGCAGCGGCGAGGTCGGCGTACAGCGGCTCCAGCGAACAGCCATCGACGGCGATGTGATGCACCACCAGCAGCATCACGTCCCCGCCCGGCGCGCCGCGCCACACCGTGCACCGCAGCAGTGGGCCTCGGCCCAGGTCGAACGCCCGCCGTGCCCGATCCGCCAGTTCCGCCTCCATGGCCGGTCCGCCGGCCAGCACCTCCACCGGCACCGCCGCCACCGGGCCCACGATCTGCACCGGCGAGCCGTCCACCAGCCGATACGTCGTCCTCAGGACCTCGTGCCGCGCCACCACCTTGGTCAGCGCCGCATCCAAGGCCTCAGGGTCCACCGCCTCATGCCACCGGTTCCGCAGCGCCACGTTGTACGTAGACGTCCCCGGATCGGCGACATCGACCAGCCACAACCGCTCCTGGGCAAAGGACATGGGGTGGTTGTTCACGCCAACCGCCTCGCCAACTCGCCACAGGAGTCGGCCAGCAGCACGTCCGCAGGCTCCACCCGCACGTGCAGCCGATGCCGGATCCGCGTCGCCACCTGCACCGCCAGCAGCGAGTTGCCGCCCAGATCGAGGAAGTTGTCCGACGGCCGGACGGCCGGCACCCTCAAAACCTCGCGGCAGATCTCCAGGACGGCATGGCCAGGGTGGTCAACCCCGGCCGCACTGGTCTGTGCGCTCTCCGCCATCGCCCGGAGGCGGGCGCGGTCGAGTTTGCCGGTGGGGCCGAAGGGGAGTTCGTCCAGGGTGATCCACCGGGCGGGCAGCATGTAGGCCGGTAGGTCGAGGGCTAGGCGGGCTGAGAGGGAGTCGATGTCGACTGTGGCGGGAGAGACGAAGGCGGCGAGGAAGGCGGTGGGGCCGTCGCCGATCTTCTCGACGGCGGCCTCGGCGAGGGGCGCGGAGGCGAGCAGAGCGCGTTCGATTTCCTCCAGTTCGATGCGGAAGCCCCGCAGCTTGACCTGGCGGTCGACGCGGCCGAGGAGCTCGATGGCGCCGGTGCGGAGTTGTCGGGCGAGGTCGCCGGTGCGGTAGAGAAATGATCCGGTCAGCGGATCGTCAGTGAAGCTGACGGATGTCCGGCCCAGGTAGCCGAGGGCGACGCCGGGGCCGCCGATGCAGAGCTCGCCAGTCGTGCCCGGGGGAACGGGTTGGCGGGTGTCGTCGAGGACAGCCAGGGTGGTGTCGGGCAGGGGAAAGCCGACGGGGACCCGGGAGAGGCCGGCGAGGCTGGACGGGGTGCAGTCGAAGTAGGCGGCGAACGTGGTGGCCTCGGTCGGCCCATAGCCGTTGACCAGCCGGCCGGGACCGCCGGCGTCGAGCACGGCGCGGACGGCGTCGAGGGAGAGCTGTTCGCCGCCGACCACGAGGTTGGCCAGCGAGCCGAAGGCGTCGGGGCGGGTCCGCGCGACGAGGTGGAACAGCGAGGTGGTCAGGAACATGGTGTCGAGCCGCTGCGCACGGACCGCGATGGCCCACTCGTCGATGGTCAGGTCCAGCACGGACGGCATGATCACGAGCGTGGCCCCGGCGGCCAGCGCGCCCCAGACCTCGAACGTGGATGCGTCGAAGGCGGGATTCGCGGCGTGGGCGCAGCGGTCCCCCGGGGCGATCACGCAGTGGTGCGACCGGGTGACCAGCCGGACGACGGCCCGGTGCGGGATGACCACGCCCTTGGGCGTCCCAGTGGAGCCGGAGGTGTACATGACGTAGCACGGGTCCTCGCCGGAGACCGGAACTGCCGGTGGGACCGGCAGTTCCGCCGCCTGGAGCTCGACGGCCCCGGAGTCGGCGAGGATGGTGTCGACCCGGGACTGCGGCGCCTGGGCGTCGATCGGCAGATACGCCGCGCCGGCCCGGAGCACGCCCAGCTGGGCAACTACCAGGTCGGTCGACCGGGGCAGCCGCAGGGCGATGAGGTCGCCGGGACGGCAGCCGGCGGCGATCGCGCCGGATCGAGCCCAGAGTTCCGCGTACGACAGGCAGACGCCGGTCGACGGGTCGGTCACCGCCACCGCGTCCGGGGTCCGGTCGACCCACTGCTCGACAAGGCCATGCACGTTCGGTGCCACGAGCCGAGAAGCTACGGCCATTTCGGCGGCTGGAGCATTCGCGCGTTCGATGGGGCGATGGCCATCGTCGATGGCCGGGATCTGTTGTGTGGCAGCGCGTTCTTGCTACCACTGTGGCCATGACGATCGGCATCGGCTCCACCCACTGCCTGCTGCCGGCCGACCGGATCGCGGTGGTGGACCTGCCGGAGTTCGGCTCGCTGCCGCCGGAGGACCAGGACTTCGCCACCGGCTGCGGCATCGAGACGGTCGGCGTGTTCGGCGACGGCCCCCAGACGGAGCTGGCCGCCCAGGCCTGTCGGGCGCTGCTCGACACGGATCCCCGCGAACCGGACGTGCTGCTCCTGGTCGGCTCCCGGGCGCCAGATGTACTGCTCGGTTCGGATCCGTGCGCGGTGCAGGCGGCGGCGACACTGCCGGGGGCGTTCGCGTTCGGCATCGACGGCCTGGGCTGCACCGGGTCCAGCGCGGCCTGGGCGCTGGCCCGGGACCTGTTGCTGGCCGATCCCCGGCGGGACAGGGTGATCATCGCGCACACGAGCCGACCGACCGGGCCGGACCGGATACGCAATCCGGTCACGGTGGTCGGCGACGGGGCGTTCGCGACGACCGTCGTGCGCGGCGGACGGCCGGTGCTGCGGGCCCACCGCATGGAGACCGACGGCGCCTTCCACGACCTGTTCCGCGTGGACTACCGGCAATCGCCCTGGTACGAGTGGCGCGAGCGGTGTGCGTCCCCTTCCCGTTACCGGTTCGAGTTGGCCATGCACAGCCGGGTGCGGCTGGGCGCCCTGGTTGACGGCGTGCTCGCCGACGCCGGCGTGACGAAGAACGACGTCAGCACGGTCCTGATGCAGAACGTCACCGCCAGCGCCTACGGCTTCTACGAGGACCTGCTGGGACTGCCGATCAACCCGGTGTGCCAGGAGAACCTGCGGGCGCACGGGCATCTCGGCGCGATGGACGTGGTGCTGAACCTGGACCGCCTGGTCGCCGAGCCGGGAGATCTGGTGTTGGCGCTGAACAACAGCCCGGTGGCGGCCTGGGCCGCGACGCTCTGGGAAGTCTGAGGGGGACGGCATGGACTTCGCACCCACGGCCGAGCAACGCGCCCGACAGGCGGAGGTGATGGCCTTCGGCCAGCGCCTGGGAGCCAACGCCGCCGAGCACGACCGGTTGGGCGTCTTCGACGAGGCCGGCTGGAAGGCCTGTGCCGACTTCGGCGTGCTCGGATGGCCGATTTCCCCTACATATGGCGGGTCCGGGCTCGACCCGCTGAGCGTGGCGATGGCATTCGAGGCGCTCGGCCACAGTTGCGTCGACAACGGCCTGGTCTTCGCCATCAACAACCACGTCTTCGCCTGCGCCGTCTACATCGCCGATCACGGCACGGACGAGCAGCGCGAGCGGTGGCTACCGCGGCTGTGCGACGGCTCGCTGATCGGCGCGCACGCCCTGACCGAACCCGATCACGGGTCCGACATGCTGGCGATCGAGACCACCGCGCGGCAGGTCGGCGACGACTACATTCTCAACGGCACCAAGACTTTCATCAGCAACGCCCCGGTGGCCGGGCTGTTCATCGTGTTCGCGCGGACCAGCGACGACAACGTCCCGCAGCGACGACTCACCGCGTTCATCGTGCCGGCCGACACGCCCGGCCTGTCGGTCCGGCCGATCGCCAAGGCGGGCCTGCGTGGCACGCCGATGGGCGAGATCACCTTCGACAGCTGTGTTGTGCCGGCCGAACACCGGCTCGGCGCGGAAGGGGCCGGCTATCGGCTCTTCACGTCCACCATGGAGTGGGAGCGTGGCTTCATGTTCGCCAGCCAAGTCGGTGTGCTGGGCCGGCTTCTTGAACGCAGCGTCGACCACGCGACGCGGCGCACCCAGTTCGGCCGGCCGATCGGCGGCTACCAGGCCGTGTCGGGCAAGATCGCCGACATGCGGGTTCGGCTCGAACTCGCGCAGTTGTTGCTCTACAAGGTCGCCTGGCTGCGGTCGCAGGGAAAACTGGCCCTGCACGAGGCGTCCATGCTCAAGCTGTGCGTCAGCGAGGGCCTGAAGGCGACCGCGCTGGACGCCATGCAGCTGCACGGAGCCCGTGGCTACACCGAGGAACTCGGCATCGAGCGGGAGGTCCGGGACGCGCTGGCCGGCACCATCTACGCCGGCACCTCGGAGATCCAGCGCTCGGTCATCGCCGGCCTGCTCGGCCTGCCGGCGTGAGGAGGCCCGTGATGTGCCGCTACGTCCTGGAACTGGCCGAGCCGGTGGCCCCCGAACACGTCGACGAGCTGACCCGGCGGATCTTCTTCGTCGACGAGTCCATTGTGGACTTCGAGCTGGTCGGCCTGGCCGCCGTCGCGGTCAGCACCGACCGGCCGGTCGACCCGGCGGAACTGACCCGCAAGCTCCGGTTCGTGGTGGAGAACGACGTCGCGGCCCAGCTTCGCACTCCGCCCAAGGTGTTGTGGCGCTCGGAAACCGCTCGCCGGGCCCGTCCCGACACCTTCGCGGCGCTGGTGGCCGATGGCGTCGTGCACGAGGTCGGCCCCGGCCAGGTCGCCCTGGGGCAGCCGGCGATCGCCGCTTTGGAGGCGCTGGACCGGCTCATTCGGGACATCGTCGTCGACGAGTTCGACGCCGCGGAGTACCGGTATCCGACCCTGCTCCCACTGAACGCGTTGCGGCGCAGCGGTTATCTCTCGTCGTTCCCGCAGCACCTGATGTTCGTCGCCCGCCTGCACGGCGACGTTGACACGTACCGGGAATTCGCTCAGGACCCCGACAACGTCCTGGCCCGGTGCGGGCCGGTCGAACAATGCCTCCCGACCACCATGTGCTACCACACGTTCGACCAGCTCTCCGGCCGAACCCTCGACGGCCCAACGGTGATCACCGCCCGCGGTGGCTCGTTCCGGCACGAGGCCCGCTACCACCGGACGCTGGAACGCCTGGGGGACTTCACCATTCGCGAGACGGTGTTCATCGGCGATGCCGACTTCGTCCGCACGGCCCGGGATCGGCTGCGCGAGCGGGCGATCGACCTCGTCGAGAAGCTCGACCTGGCCGGGCGCTGCGAGGTGGCCAACGACCCGTTCTTCGCCGCCGCCGACGGCGCGCTGCGGGTGTCGTCGCAGCGGCTGCTGGAGCTCAAACACGAGCTGCACCTGGACATCGGCGGCCAGACCGTGGCCGTCGGCTCGTTCAATCTGCACGACCGGCACTTCGGCGAGGCGTTCGACATCCGTCTGCACGACGAGCCGGCGTTCTCCGCCTGCGTCGGCTTCGGCCTGGAACGCCTGACCTACGCACTGCTGTGTCAACACGGTTGGGACGTCGACACCTGGCCTGACCTGCTGAGGGGACACCTGTGACCGAGATCGACACCGTCGGCGTGGTCGGCGCCGGCACCATGGGCATCGGCGGCGCGCACGCCTTCGCCGCCGGCGGGCTGCCGGTCGTGCTGGTCGACATCAGCCAGCAGGCCCTGGACCGCGCCCGCGCCGAGATCGCCACCAACGCCCGGATGTACGGCCTCATCGACCGCGAACTGGCCGGCCGCGACATCATCGACCTGATCACGTTCACCACCGACACCACGCTCCTGGCCGACGCCGACTTCGTCGTCGAGAACGTCACCGAGGACTGGGCGGTCAAACGGGACGTGTACGCCGAGATCGACCGGATCTGCCCGCCGCACACCGTGTTCGGCGTGAACACCTCGGCCATCCCGATCACCACCGTCGCCTCGGCCACCGGCCGGCCGGACCGGGTGATCGGCGTGCACCTGATGAATCCCGTGCCGCTGAAGAAGGTTGTCGAGGTGGTCCGCGGCTTCCGCACCTCGCCCTCGACGATCGCCGCCACCCAGGACCTGCTTCGCCGCATCGGCAAGGGCAGCGTCGTCGTCGCCGACTCGCCCGGCTTCGTCACCAACCGCGTCGCCATGCTGTCGGTCAACGAGGCGATCATGCTCGTCGAGGAGCGGGTGGGCACCGCCGCCGAGATCGACGTGCTGTTCCGGCAGTGCCTCGGGCACCAGATGGGGCCGCTGGAGACCGCCGACCTGATCGGCCTCGACACCGTGCTGAAGTCGCTGGAGGTGTTGCTGGACAACTTCAACGACCCCAAGTTCCGCCCGGCCCAGCTGCTGCGCCGGCTGGTCGCCGCCGGCCTGCTGGGCCGCAAGACCGGCCACGGCTTCTACGACTACGAGGGGCACGAGATGTCATGAAGGGCCCCTTGCTGACGTTCAACGAGAGTTTCGGTCCCTTGATCTTGGTGGGGCTACGAGGAGGAGCGGTGATGGAGCACCTGAGCACGGTCCGGGAGTTCGTGCGGCGGCATGTGCAGGGGGTGGAGCTGGGCGATGACCAGGACATCTTCGCCACGGCGGGGGTGAGTTCGCTGTTCGCGGTGCAGTTGGTGGTGTGGGTGGAGAAGACCTTCGGCATCAGCGTGGCCCCGGCCGAGCTGGACATCGACAACTTCCGCACGGTGCGTGAGGTGGCGCGGTTCGTGGGGGAGCGTGCTCTAATGGCATAAGGGCATTACGTGGAGGTGGCGAGGGTGAAGCTGGGTACGGGGCGGCTGTGCCTGGAGCTGGTGGCGACGGTGCACGGGCGGCTGGGGGCGGCGCCGAGCGACGACCTGGGGGATGGGGCGGGGGTCGCGACCTGGCTGGACAACGTCGGCATCGAGACGGCGAAACGGCCGGGGGACGAGGACGTGAGCCACTTCGTCGAGGTCCGGGAAGCGGTGTGCCGGCTGGTGACGGCAACGGCCAGGGATCAGGCCGAGCTCCAGGGCGAGGACGTGGCGCTGGTGAATGCCTGGGCGCGAGGGCCGGCGCCGGTGCCGCAGTTGAGGATCGGGGAGCACGGCCTGGTGTCGGACACGGAGCGCCCGACGCCGACGCAGGTGTTGACGGCGGTGGCGCGGGATGCCATCGACCTGCTGAGCACGGCGGAGGCGAAAAGGCTGCACCAGTGCGACGGCAACCATTGCGGGACGGTGTTCCTCGACACCTCCAGGGGCGGCCGGCGGCGCTGGTGCTCGTCGGACCGGTGCGGCAACCGGGCCCGGGTGGCGGCGCACCGGGACCGGCACTCGGAGGTTGAGGGAGGAACTTCCGCCGGCCGAAAATGCCGGTGATCTGCCGTAGTGGCAGCGTCCCGCCTGTTTTAGGCTGCTCGGGTACCAGAAACGATTCCGCTGGGGGAAATCGCTGTGGACCACAGGCAGCTGACCACGTTTCGCATGGTCTGCCACACCCGGAGCATCACACGGGCGGCGGCCGAGCTCGGGTATTCGCAGTCGGCGGTGACGTCGCAGGTGAAAAGCCTGGAATCGGTGCTGCGAGTGTCGCTGTTCGAGCGCAGACGGGACGGCGTGCGGCTCACCGCGTTCGGTGAGCGATTCCTGCCGTACGCCGAAAGAATGCTCACCCTGGCCGACGAGGCCCGCACGGCCCTGCACGCCGACGGCGAGCTGGCCGGCACGCTGATCGTCGGGGCCGGCGAGTCGGTGATGACCTACCGGCTGCCGGCGCTGGTCGAGGCCCTGCACCACCGGCACCCGAACGTCCGCCTGTCGCTGCGCATCTTCCGCGAGGGCCAGGCGTTGCGGGCCCTGGAGCGGTCCGAGATCGACGTCTGCCTGCTGTCGGCGGTCGACCGGCCCTCCGGCGACTTCCGCCTGCGCGACCTCGGCGCCGACGACGTCGTGCTGGTCGCGGCGCCGGGCCTGCCAGTGCCCTCCGACCTGATGGGATGCCGGTTCCTCATCGCCCAGCCGGACTGCCTGTACGCCCGGATCCTGGCCGCCGAGATCGGCATGCCGGCCGAGGCCGCGCTCCAGTTCGGGACTCTCGAAGGCGTGAAGAAGGCGGTCGCGGCCGGGCTCGGCGTGGCCCTGCTGCCGCGGGTCGTCGTCGCCGACCTGGTCGACAGCGGCGAGGCGGCGATCCTGCCGTGGCGCGCCGCCAACCCGGCCCGTCTCTATGCGGCATGGACGGGAAAACACGAGGGCAGCCGCGAACTCGACGCATTGGTGGCGCTGATGTCCCGCACCTCCCGTGAAGACCTGCGACTGGTGAGCTGACAGCCATCGCATACCCCGATGGGGCTATCGAAGAACACCCGGGCAAGACCCTTCCCCGAAGGTTAGTGTTTCCAGCAGAAACCGCGACGGAATATCAGTGTGGGGAGAAGGGTATTAGTGTGTCTGGAAACAGGTCGGCGACGAGAGCCGACATGGACGTGGCCATCGTCGGAATGGGGCCGCGGGGGCTTTCGGTTCTCGAACGGCTGGTCGCGCGGCTGACCGAAACGCCGGTCGACGGCACGGTCCGGATCTGGACGTTCGAGCCGGGGGAGCAGGGCGCGGGCCGGATCTGGCGCACCAGCCAGCCGCACTGGTTCGCGATGAACACGGTGGCCGGCGAGGTCAGCATCTACTCCGGCGGCCCCGACGGCGGCCCGCGGCGGGCCGGCGCGGGCCCGTCGCTGTACGAGTGGCTGGCCGAGCACCCGGATCCGCGCTGGTCGGCGCTGGGCCTGAGCGACTACGCGCCGCGCCCGGTCTACGGCGAGTACCTGACCGCCGCCTACCGCGCGATCGTCGCCAACGCGCCGGCCAACGTGCACGTGCTGCCGGTGTCGGCGCGGGTGGACCGGGTCCAGCGGGCCGGCGCCCGGTTCACCGTCACTGCCTACAGTGGACGGTTCGAACTGGCCGTGGACAAGGTGATCCTCACGACCGGGCACCCGAGCAACGTCCCGGACTCGGTCAACCAGCGGTTCCTCGCGCACGCCGAGGACAACGCCGGACTGCGCTACGTGCTGGGCGACTCGGCGGCGGAGATGCCGCTGGACGCGATCGCCGCCGGCAGCGAGGTCGGCGTCATCGGCCTGGGCCTGACCTTCTTCGACGTGGTGGCCGCGCTGACCGCCGGGCGCGGCGGCGTGTTCACCGCCGATGACGACGGCGTGCTCCGGTATCGGCCCAGCGGCAAGGAACCGCGGATCATCGCCGGCTCCCGCAGCGGACTGCCGATGCTGGCCCGCGGCCGCAACCAGAAGGCGCCGACCTACCGCTACCAGGCCCGGTTCGCCACGACGGCGGCGCTGGCCCAGGCCCGGCAGCGCGCGCAGGCGGCGCACGGCTCGCCGCAGCTGGACTTCCGTGCCGATGTGCTTCCCCTGCTCCAGCGGGAAGTGGAGCACACGTACTACCGGACCCTGGTGCGCCGCCGGCAGGACCAGGCCGCCGCCGACCGGTTCGCCGCGCGGCACCTGGACATCGCGCACGACCCGATGCTGGTGGACAAGCTGCTGGCCGAGTACGGCATCGCCGACGCCCAGCGGATCGACCTGGACCGGATGGCCCGGCCGTTCGCGGGCGTCGAGTTCGACAGCCCGGCGCACTTCCACCGGGTGGTCACCGACCTGCTGCGGCTGGACATCGCCGAGGCGATGCAGGGGAATCTGGCCGGTCCGCTCAAGGCGGCCCTGGACATCCTGCGTGACCTGCGCGGCTCGGTGCGGGCGGCGGTCGACTTCGGCGGCCTGCGCGGCGAGTCGCACCGGGACGACTTCCTGGGGGAGTTCAACCCGGTCAACACGATGCTGTCGGCCGGGCCGCCGGCGTTCCGCGTCGAGCAGACGTGCGCGCTGATCGAGGCCGGCGTGCTGGTGGTGGTCGGGCCGGCGTTGCAGGTCGGCTGCGAGCGGGACGGCTTCCTGCTGTCCTCGCCGCAGGTCCGCGGCTCGGGCCGGCTGGTGCCGACGCTGATCGACGCCCGGATCCCGCGGCCGGACCTGCACGCCGACGCCTCGCCGCTGACCGGGCAGCTGCTGGCCGACGGGCTGATCTCCGAGCACGTCAACGCCGATCCGGTCACCGGCGACTGGTTCGCCAGCGGCGGCCTGGCCGTGGCCCGCGCCCCGTTCCACGTGATCGACGCCGCCGGCAACGCCGACCCGGACCTGTACGCGCTGGGCATCCCGACCGAGAACCAGCGCTGGTTCACCCAGATCGGCAACGGCCGCCCCGGCCCGCCGACCGGATTCCACGCCGACGCCGACGCCGTCGCCGCCGACGTGCTGGCCCCGCTGCCGGCCCACTCCACCACGGGAGCCCTGCTGTGACCACGAATTTCCAGAAGTTCAAGGCGGCCAGGGACCTGCTGCTGGAGCTGCGCGACGACCACGGCCGGGCCTGCGCCGAGTTCCGCTGGCCGCGGTTCGAGCAGTTCAACTGGGCGCTGGACTGGTTCGACGAGATGGCCAAGGACAACACAACCGACGCCCTACGCGTCGTGGACGGCGACTCGGTCGCCGCGGTGACCTACCAGCAGCTGTCCAGACGGTCCAGCCAGGTGGCGAACTGGTTGCGGGCCAAGGGAGTCCGGCGCGGCGATCATCTGCTGCTGATGCTGGACAACCGGGTCGAGGTCTGGGAATCGGTGCTGGCCGGCATCAAGCTCGGCGCGGTCGTGCTGCCGACCTACACCACGGTCACCGGCGCGGACCTGGCCGACCGCCTCGAACGTGGCGGCGTCAAGCACATCGTCACCACCAACGTGCACGCCTTCGCCGACGCGCCACCGGAGCTGACCCGCATCGTCGTCGGTGAGCCGGCCGACGGCTGGCTGTCCTATGTGGACGCCTACGGGCAGCCCGAGACCTTCGTCCCCGACGGTCCGACCGCCGCCGACGACCTGCTGTTCATGTACTTCACCTCCGGCACCACGTCCAAGCCGAAGATCGCGCAGCACACGCACGCCAGCTACCCGGTCGGCCACCTGTCCGGCATGTACTGGAACGGCCTCCAGCCCGGCGACGTGCACCTCAACGTCTCCGCGCCGGGCTGGGCCAAGCACGCGTGGAGCAGCTTCTTCGTGCCGTTCAACGCCGGCGCGACCCTGCTCACGGTCAACGCGCCGGCCGGCTCGACCACCCATCTGCTCGACGCTTTGGTGGCACACAAGGCAACCTCGTTCTGCGCGCCGCCGACGGTGTGGCGAATGCTGATCCAGCAGGACCTGCGGCAGTGGCCGGTGCGGTTGCGCGAAGCCGGCAGCGTGGGCGAGCCGCTCAACCCCGAGGTGATCGACTACGTCCGTGAGACCTGGGGTGTGACCGTGCGGGACGGCTTCGGCCAGACCGAGACCACCGCGCAGATCGGCAACACCCGGTCGCTGCCGGTCAAGCCGGGCTCGATGGGGAAACCGTTGCCGGGCTACGACATCGTGCTGGTCAACCCGACCACGGGGGAGCGGGCCGACGAGGGCGAGATCTGCGTCGACCTCACCGACCGGCCGGTGGGCGTGATGCCGGGCTACCTCGGCAACCCGGAGAAGAACGCCGCCACCTTCGCCAATGGCTACTACCACACCGGCGACATCGGCGCCCGCGACGCCGACGGCTACATCACCTACGTCGGCCGGGCCGACGACGTGTTCAAGTCCTATGACCACCGGATCTCCCCGTTCGAGCTGGAAAGCGTGCTGCTGGAACACGAATCGGTGGCCGAGGCGGCCGTGGTGCCGACCCCGGACCCGGTGGGCCTGGTGGTGCCCAAGGCCTTCGTCACGCTGGCCGCCGGCGTCGAGCCGGATTCCGCTGCGGCGCGGTCGATCCTGGCCCACGTGCGGGAGAACCTCGCGCCGCACAACTGGATCCGGCGGCTGGAGTTCGGCCCGCTGCCCAAGACCACCTCCGGCAAGATCCGCCGCGTCGAGCTCCGCGCCGCCGAACAGGAACGCGTCGGCCGAAACGAGCACGAGCACCTGTTCGAGGACGTCTTCCAGACCGTGGAGTCGGCCCCGGCCGCTCCCGGCATGGCTTGAGAATCCCCTTCCACACCAAGGAGAAGACACCCGTCATGCGTGACGTGAAGATCTACAAGGACATCTTCGGCGCCGGCCTGAGCAACGGCCAGTTCACCTGGATCCCCTATGTGCAGCCGGGTCGTGCGTCGGTGGACGTGGAGTGGCTCTACACCGGCGAGCAGACCGGCCCCGACGGCGCGGAGGCCTACGTGGCCCGTTTCGGCCCCGGCGCCCACGGCGACCTGCACGAGCACCTCGGCTTCGAGCTGCTGATCGTGCTGGAGGGCGAGCTGCACAACGACAACGGCGACGTGTACCCGCCGGGCACGCTGATCGTGGAGCTGCCGGAGAGCGTGCACCAGGTGTCCAGCCCGAACGGCTGCGTGTGCATCGTCATCCGCGAGAAGGGCACCCGGCCGATCGCGGTCGACGCCCCCGAAGCCACCGAACTCGCCAACGCCTAATCGATCCAGAAAACGCCCAGATGTGAACGCGGGCCGGAGGGTTGCCCGGGATGGGTTGTGTCTGCCAGCCTGTAATGGCTTAAACCCATTACGGCGGCAAGCGCGCCCCCGGCCCGCACGACCAGGAGAAACAGCCATGCTCGAGCAGACGCAGGACGTGCTCACAGCCGCGCCTGCCCCCTCGCCGGTCGACCCGGTCGAGACCCGCACCGGCCGGTCCGGCCGGGTGCACGGCGGCCGCTACAAGTGGGGCGTGCTGGGGATCGGCATCGTCGCCCAGGCCGCGTTCAGCGCCGCGTTCCAGGGGGTCCCGACCTCCGGATCCATCCTTCAGGCCGCCTACCACCTGTCCGTCGGCCAGCTCGGCGTGGTGCTGGCCGCGATCACCTGCGGCATCTTCATCACCGACGTGTTCTGGGGCATCCTGTCCGACCGCATCGGCGAGCGGAAAGTACTGATCACCGGCCTGGCCGGCACCACGGTCACGCTCGGCCTGGTCACCGCGTTCCTGGTGCCCACCGCCGACGCGACCCCGTCCTACCTCGCGCTGGCGGTCGTGTTGTTCCTGTCCGGCGCGATGGGCGGCTGCGTCAACGGCGCGTCCGGTCGGGCCGTGATGGGCTGGTTCCCGGTCAACAAGCGCGGCTTCGCGATCAGCCTGCGGGTCGCGGCGGTGCCGGCCGGCGGCGCGATCGGCGCGGCTGTGCTGCCGCCGCTGGCCCTGGCCGGCGGGTTCCGGCTGGTCTTCGGCTTCCTCACGGCGTTCGCGCTGCTGGCCACGATCGCGGTGATCCTGTGGCTGGACGAGCCGCCGCTGGCCAAGACCAAGGCCAGCGCCGGCCAGGCCGCCACCACCACCGAGAGCCCGCTGCGCCGCTGGGACATCTGGCGCTTCTCGATCACCGCGTTCCTGCTGGACCTGCCCCAGTTCACGGTGCTGACCTTCGGTTCGGTCTTCCTGCTCACCGTCGAGCACCTCGACATCGGCGCCATCGCCCTGCTGCTGGTGCTCGTGCAGGTCGGCGGCGGCGTGTCCCGGGTGTGGGGCGGCCGCTGGACCGACAAGCACGGCGGCCGCTACCGGCGCTCGATCGTCAAGGTCTACAGCTGGCTGATCGCGGCCGCCTTCGTCGGCGTCGCCTGCTACGCCGCCGCCCCGGTCTGGGTGATCGCCGCCCTCGTGGTGATCGCCGGTGTGCTGGCCTGCGGCTGGCACGGCGTGCACTACGCCGAGATCGCCACCATGGCCGGCGCGGAACGCTCGGGCACCGCGCTCGGCCTGGAGAACACCATGGTCTTCGGCGGCGCGTTCGTGACGCCGCTGCTGATCTCCGGCCTGCTGTCGTTCACGACCTGGCCGGTGGTGATGGTGGTGGTCGGCGCGGCGCCCGCGGTCGTGTCAGCGCTGATGATCCCCCGGGAGAACCCGGTTCCGGCCTGACAGCACCAGCCGCACGGGGGTGAGCACGCGGAATCGCGGCTCGCCCCCGTGCTCGGACAGGTGCAGCATCCCGTGCGACAGCAAGGTGTGCACCAGCTCGGCGGTGATCGGCCCGACCTCGTCCACCGCCCAGCTGACCTCGCGGTCGGCCAGCCGGCCGAGCAGGAACCGTTCGGACGGCCGCAGCGCGGCGATGCTGTCCCGGATCGGGGCCAGCAGCTGCGGATCCTGGGCCAGCAGCACCATCAGCCGGGACGACGGCAGCAGCAGGAACCGGCGGGCCGCCTGCTCCAGGGCCCCGGGCAGCCCGTCCACCAGCCGGCAAACGTCGGCGACCGCGGGCGTCGGCTGGAACGCCGGTCTCAGCAGGCGGATGTGGGTGAGCAGCAGCCGCTCGGAGGCCGCCTCGTCCAGCGGCCCCAACGGGAACACCCGCTCGCCGGCGATGCCGGTCGGCGTCCGTGACGTGATCACCACGCGCAGCGCCGGAAACCGGTGCAGCAGCGCGGTCACCGGCTGGTCCCGCCACTCGCCGTCCAACACCAGCAGGGTCGGCTGGTCGGCGATCGCGAACTCGGCGTCGGGCTCGCTCGGCCAGAGCACCGGCCAGCCGAACTCCGTGTGCACCGCGGTGGCGACCTCGGCGGCGAGGCGGGACTTGCCCACGCCGCCGACGCCGGTGACGGTGACCAGCCGCTGGTCGCCCGCGACCAGCAGATCGGTCAGCGCGCGCAGCTCGGTGCGCCGGCCGACCAGTCCGTGCAACGGGGCGGGCGGGCGCTGGCCCGGGACCCGCCCCGACAACTCCGGCCTGGGCAACGCCGGCTCGCCGAAGCGACCGGCGGCCGCCTCGAACGTGGAGCGGCGCTGGCCCCGCAACTGCAGGCCGTCAGCGAGCAGCCGAACGGTCCCCACCCTCGGCTGCCGCGCGTTGCCCAACTCCAGATCCCGTACCGCCCGCACGCTGAGCATGGCCCGGTCGGCCAGCTGCTGCTGCGTGAACCCACCCTCTCGCCGGTACGCCCGCAGGATGCGGCCGAATGCGTAGGTGTCCACCCTCGTGTTCATCCCCTCATGTCCCCCAGTGACTTTCCCCGGCGGCAACGCTGCCATCGCGAGGGGGTGGGGAGCATCGGGGGACTCCCTACATTTCCCTCGCGTGACGTGCGAGATGGCTGGCAACCCCGGTGCGGGAGGCGACCCCGAGCTTGGTGAAGATCCGGGACAGGTGGGCTTCGACGGTTTTCGGGCTCATGAACAGCTGGGCGGCGATCTGCCGGTTGGTGTAGCCGTGCGCGACCAGCTCGGCGATCTCCAGCTCCCGCTGGGTCAGCGGCCCGCCGTCCTTGCGCACCCGCGTCGACCTGGCGCCGAGCAGCCGCTGCTGCTGCACGACGGCGGCGTGCATGCCGGTCGCGCCGCAGTTGGCGAACAGCTCCTTGGCCCGGCCGAGCTGCAACTGGGCCTCCTCCCGCCGACCCAGCTCGCCCAGCGCGGCGCCGAGCAGGTGCCGGGCCTGCCCTTCGAAGACAGGAAGGTGCACCTGCGCAAAGTTGTCGGCGGCCTTCCCGGCCAGCTCGGCCCCGGCCGGGAAGTCCTTGGCCGCCAGCCGGGCCCGGGCCGAGGCCAGCCAGGCCTGGGCGGTCCGGCCGGGCAGGTCGCCGCCGGCCACCGACTCCTCGGCCTTGCGGCCCCACTCCAGCGCCGTGTCCACGTCGCCGAGCGCGACCGAGGCCCGCACCAGCTCGTCGAACCACAGCCTACGCAGCGACGGGGCGTAGCCGACGAGCGTCGGGTCGCCGCCGCGCAGCAGCTCCTGCCGGCAGCCCTGCGGATCGCCGTTGGCCAGCCGGGCGGCGGCCAGCGCGGCCGTGCCCTCGCCGCTCCACCAGTAGTTGCCGGGCTGGGTCTTCTCCACCGCCAGCTCGGCGAACTGGAGCGCGGCCTTGAGGTCGCCCCGCCACAGCGCGATCTCCGACTGCCGGGCGTGGATCACCTCCAGCAGCTCGGTGCGGCCCATCAGCAGGGCCGTCTCCAGCGTCGCCTCGGCGTGCTCCGCCGCCAGCGCCAGGTCGCCGAGCTGGGCGTACACCTGGGTGAAGGTCAGCTGGATGTCGGGCTGGAGATGGCTGTGGCCGGTGCGTTCGGCCAGCGCGGCGCACCGGCGCACGTGCCGCAGGGCGTCGTAGTTGCGCTCCAGCACCAACTCGGCCCAGGACACCTCCAACGTCAGGTAGAGGCGCTCGGCCAGCTCGCCGTCGGACAGGCCGTCCAGGGTCGCGGCGGCCCGGCGGACATGCCCGACCGCCGAGTCGAAACGGCCGGTGTAGGCGTCGGCGGTGGCCAGGATGCTCAGGCCGATGGTCAGGGTCAGCGGCCGGATCTGGTGCTGCGACGGGGAATCCAGCGCCTGCGTCACCCAGTCGCGGGCCTCCTCGAACTTGGCGCACTGCAACAGCCCGGCGGCGATGTCGATCCGCATGCCCAACGCCGGGCGACCGTGCCGGTCGGGCAACCGGTTCAGCTCGCCGACCAGCAGCGCCTGCGCCTCGTCGTAGCGGCCGAGCAGGCGTTCCACCGTGCCGCACATGGAAACAGCCGCGCTGCGCTGCTCACTGGGCTCCGGCGGCATCAGCGACAGCACCTCCTGCGCGGTCTCACGGCACTCAGCCAGCCGGCCGATCACCAGCAATGCCCTGGCGCGCAACAACATCAGCCCGCACAGGCGGGTCCGCTGCTCGGGTGTTCTGGGGAGCAGGTCGATGGCGGTGCGCAGCCAGTCGACCGCCAGCGCGGGAACGCTGGCCAACACCGACTCGGCCGCCTCGACCAACACGCTGATCGCCTTGTCGTCGCCGGCGCGGGCGGCCCGCTCGACGTGGTGGGCGCGAGAAGTCGCCGGCGCACCACGGCGTTCCAGCCCCGCGGCCGCGCGGGCGTGCGCGTCGAGACGCCAAGCCGCGCGGCCGGTTCGGTAGGCGGCGCTGCGCACCAACGGATGCCGGTAGCGGAACCGGCGGGCGCTGTTCTCGGCGCGGATCAGGTCGCGGGCGACCAGTTCGTCCAGATCGGCCAGGGTTTCCGCCTCGGCCAGCTCCGCGACCTCGGCCACCAGCTCGGGGTCGAACGGGTCGCCGGCCAGCGCCGCCGCCTGGGCCACCAGCAGCTCTCTTGGTGTCAGTGCGGCGAATTCGGCCGAGAGCGCGACTTCGGGATCGCCGTCGGCCGCGACCCGGGTCAGGGCGTCGAGATAGAACGGGTTGCCGCCGCTGGCATCGTGCAGCTGCCGGGCCCGCGCCGCGTCGACGGTCGGCATGAGCTGGCAAACCTGTTGCAGCGTCAACGGTTTGAGCTCGATGCGGAGCCGTTCCGTGCCGGATGCGTGCGACAGCGCGGCGAACAGCCGTTCCGACGCCTGCCGCGGCCGGTAGCCGACGGCCATCACGAACGGGCCGGCCGGCGGATGACGGACCAGAAACTCCAGCAGGCCAACCGATCCCTCGTCGGCCCAGTGCATGTCGTCCAGCACCAGCGTGCCGCCCTCGACCACCTCCAGCAGCGTGCGGACCGCCCGGTAGAGCCGGTGCCGGCCGACGCCGTGCAGGTCCGCGTGGTCGACGCCGTGGAACACCGCGGTGAGCAGCTCCACCGCCGGCTCGCCGAGCCGGTCCCGCTCCGCCGCGTCCAGGGCGGCGACCCGGTCGGCCAGGGCGTCCAGGAACACCGCGAACGGAACGTGCTGCTCGAATTCGGTGGCGCGGCCGGTGAATCCGCGGCCCCGCTGCCGGGCGAACTCGCCGAGCAGGCTGGTCTTGCCGATGCCGGGGTCGCCGACGATCTCGACCAGCCGGGCCGGCCCGGGATGGTTCAGCAGCGCGAGTTCGTGTTCCCGTCCGACGATCGGACGGCTGATGGCGTTCAACGACGGTCCCCTCAGTGCGGTGTCGCCAAACAATACGCACCGGGGAACGAAAAGGTCAGCCCAGCGCGAATGGTGGGATGGATCGGCCGGTGAACGAAGTCACGGCCACACCGAGAGCTGGGTCAGGCCGGTGAGCTTCGAGCCGGGGGCGGCGTGCACGCGCACGTAGCGAGCGGTGACCTTGGTCGGCAGGGACAGGGCGGCGAACTGGCCGTCGCCGCTGGCCCGGGCCGTCCAGGTGGTGGCGTCGTCGCTG
This sequence comes from Kutzneria sp. NPDC052558, assembly GCF_044547355.1. NCBI lineage: Bacteria > Bacillati > Actinomycetota > Actinomycetes > Pseudonocardiales > Pseudonocardiaceae > Kutzneria > Kutzneria sp. NPDC052558. The sequence goes on along the minus strand of NZ_JBIUAG010000001.1, from coordinate 511,941 downwards.
GTCTCGACGGTCAGCGTGCCGGCCTGGTTGGCGCGGGCGAAGACCGCGCCGACGGGTTCGGGGGCGCCGAGGTCGATGTAGGCCCAGCCGTTGGCCGAGCAGGGCTCGGCGCAGGAGGATTGGCCCAGCGGATGATCGAAGGTCCCGTCGGTGAGGTGGCAGGGCTCGCTTTTGTTGTTTTCGGCGAAGCAAGGCTTGCCACGGGATTCGGGGGCGCCGGCCCGGCCCCGGAATCCGACGCCCTGGCTGGTGTGGAACAGGTGGAACGTGGTGTCCGGGCCCTTGGCGCTGGTGGCGGCGGAGATGTGGACCACGCCGTTCGCGTCCTCGAACACCCGCGAGTCCATTGTGGCCTCGGCGGTGTCGGACCAGATTTCCTGGCCGTTGACCGAGAAATGCGCGGTGTAGCCGTCCGCGTCCGGCATGCGGGACCAGTCGAGGGCGGTGGTCCGCGCGTCGCCGCCGACCGTGACGTGATCGGGTTCCCAGAATTTCAGGGTCGGCACGGTGAGCTCGGTGCGCTGGATCTCGAAGCTCGCCCGGACGCTCGGACCGTCCACTTCGGACCCTCGGGCGGGCAGTTGGGCGGCCAGGTCGAAGGTCGTGGCGGCGCCGAAGGTGCCCTGCACGTCCGACCCGTTCATATGGACCGTGAACGTTCCCTGGCCGTCGGTGGTGGCCCGCTGGAGCAGCTTGCACAGCGGCGGCGGGTCGTCGGCCAGGCAGGCGGTGCCCAGGGTCGCCGCCACCGGGATGCCCTGGAACGCGAGCTCGCCGAGGTCGGGCACCCGGGTCAGCGCCAGCTTGAGGTCGCCGGCCGGCGCGCCGTCCTGCCGGACGAGCTGGCCGGTCAGGGTCACCTTGGCGTCGGTGGGCACCTTGCTCTGGGCGCAGCCGGCGGCCAGCGCCATGAGCGTCAGCAGCGCGGCGACCCGGGTCTTGTGCATGGCTGGCGATGCTAGGGCCGTTCGTCGCAGGTCGGCGGCGTTTTGATCTATGTTTTGTGACACTGTCACTTCAGTGACGAGTGAAATCGATGGGAATGCGATGATGGTAGTTCAACGTTCAACTGGTTGCCGGGAACGGCTCGAGGGAAGGGCAGGGCATGACTACACCCGTGGAGTTCGGGGTCGACACCTTTGGCGACGTCACCGTCGACGCCGAGGGCAACCGCAAGTCCTACGCGCAGGTGCTGCGCGACGTCGTCGACGAGGCGGTGCTGGCCGACCAGGTGGGCATCGACTACTTCGGCGTCGGCGAGCACCACCGGGACGACTTCGCGGTGTCGGCGCCCGAGGTGGTGCTGGCCGCCATCGCCGGCCGCACCGAGCGCATCAAGCTGGGCACGGCCGTCACGGTGCTCAGCTCCGACGACCCGGTCCGCGTGTACGAGCGGTTCGCCACGCTGGACGCGGTGTCCCACGGCCGGGCCGAGATCACCCTGGGCCGCGGCTCGTTCACCGAGTCGTTCCCGCTGTTCGGGTTCGACCTCGCCGACTACGAGAAGCTGTTCAGCGAGAAGATCGACTTGATGGCCCACCTGCTGACCGAGAAGCCGGTCACCTGGCAGGGCACCGTCCGGCCGCCGCTGGACAACGCCGACGTCTTCCCCAAGACCGAGAGCGGTCGCATCAAGACCTGGGTCGGCGTCGGGGGCAGCCCCGAGTCGGTGGTCCGCGCGGCCAGCTACGGCATGCCGCTGACGCTGGCCATCATCGGCGGCAACCCGGAGCGGTTCGCCCCGTACGTCGACCTGTACCACCGTGCGCTGGAGCACGTGGGTCTGGAGCGGCTGCCGGTGGCGGTGCACTCGCCGGGCTTCGTGGCCGACAGCGACCAGGAGGCGGCCGACCTGGTGTGGCCGCACAGCAGGGCGATGCACGACCGGATCGGCCGCGAGCGCGGCTGGCCGCCGATGACGCGGGCCCAGTTCGACGGGGAGATCGCCCACGGCTCGCAGTACATCGGCGCGCCCGACACGGTTGCCCGCAAGATCGCCGACACGGTCAAGAAGCTCGGCGTGCAGCGGTTCGACCTGAAGTACTCGAACGGCACCATCCCGCACGAGCTGGCCATGCGGAACCTGGAGCTCTACGGCACCAAGGTCATTCCTCTGGTGCGCGAGCTGCTCGCCGAGTCTGAGTGACCCGCAGGTCGTCCAGGATCCGGATGAGGTCGCGGTCCTCGATGTCGCTGCTGCCGTAGAGGCGGGGGTGGGGCATCGACGGACCCCCGAAGAAGGTGTGACTGTGGAGGGCGTTCTTGAGGCGCTTCGTGAAGGGTGCCATGGCTTGAAGTGTGCTCTGACGTAAATCCTGCCAACAGTGGCAGGAGAGACGGTGTGCCACAAAATCCTGCCATGTATGCTGGCGGCATGTTGAGATCGGCGGCCGTGCTGGTCGTGGACGGGGTGTCCCCGTTCGAGTTCGGCGTGGTGTGCGAGGTCTTCGGCAAGGACCGGACCGACGACGGCGTGCCGCCGATCGACTTCCGGGTGTGCGGGGAGCGGCCGGGCGAGCCGGTGCGGATCAGCGTCGGCGTCCACCTGGTGCCGGAGCGGCCGCTGTCCGACCTGGTGTCGGCCGACCTCGTCGCCGTGCCGGCGTGCGACATCCGGGACGAGTACCCGCCGGCCGTGCTGGCCGCCCTGCGGGACGCCGTTTCGCGCGGCGCCACGCTGCTTTCCGTGTGCAGCGGCGGTTTTGTCCTCGGCGATGCCGGCCTGTTGGACGGGCGGCCGTGCACCGCGCACTGGCGGGACGCCGAGGAGTTCCAGCAGCGGTTCCCGGCGGCGAAGGTCGACGCCGACGTGCTCTACGTCGACGACGGCAACATCATCACCAGCGCCGGGACGGCCGCCGGCATCGACGCCTGCCTGCACCTCGTGCGCCGGGAGCTGGGCTCCCGGGTCGCCGCCCAGATCGCCCGCCGCATGGTCGTCGCCCCGCAGCGGGAAGGCGGGCAGCGGCAGTTCGTCGACATGCCCGTCCCGGAGTGCACTGCCGACAGCCTCCAGCCGGTGCTGCTGTGGATGCTGGAGACCATCACCGAGGACCACACCGTCGCCGAGCTCGCCGCCCGCGCGACTATGTCCGAACGGACCTTCGCCCGGCGCTTTGTCGCGGAGACCGGCACCACGCCCCACCGATGGCTGTCCACCCAGCGGGTCCTGCACGCCCGCACCTTGCTGGAGCAGAGCTCCCTAGGCGTGGAGGAGATCGCCCGGTTGGCCGGCTTCGGGACCCCGGCGCTGCTGCGGCACCACTTCCAGCGCGCGGTCGGGGTCACGCCGACCGACTACCGGCGGTCCTTCTCAGCCTGAGTCGGCCGACGACCACCGGCCCGGCGGCAAGTGAGCGCGATCACATGTCACAGTCGGGCCCCGGCCCGTGTCCAACCTCGTGAACGGCAGTTCGACGAGGGAGGACAGCGTGAAGACGATCAAGGTCGAGGACTCGTTCATGGCCTACCGGGAGGCCGGCGCGGGGGACACGACGCTGGTGTTCCTGCACGGCAACCCGACGTCGTCATACCTGTGGCGCAACGTGATCCCGGTGCTGGCCGACCGGGCGCGGTGCCTGGCGCCGGACCTGATCGGCATGGGGGACTCGGGCAAGCCGGACATCGGCTACCGGTTCGTCGACCACGTCCGGTACCTGGACGCCTGGTTCGAGGCACTGGGCCTGGACGACGTGGTGATCGTCGGCCAGGACTGGGGCGGGGCGCTGGGCATGGACTGGGCCCGCCGCAACCCGGGCCGGGTGCGCGGGCTGGCGCTGGTGGAGACGTTCCTGCGGCCGATGTCCTTGGCCGAGATGCCGCCGCTGGGCCGGGAGCTGTTCCAGCGCATGCGCTCGCCCGAGGGGGAGCAGATGGTGTTGCGGGACAACCAGTTCATCGAGTTCAACCTGCCGCACGGGGTGGCGTCGGGGCTGGCCCAGGCCGACCACGACGAGTACCGGCGGCCCTACCCGGACGAGCGGTCGCGGCGGCCGCTGCTGGCCTGGCCGCGGGAGATCCCGCTCGACGGCGAGCCGGCCGACGTGCATGATCGCGTCGTCGCCTACGGGCGGTGGCTGGCCGAGACCCCGGAGGTGCCCAAGCTCGTGATGACCGTGGAGCCGGGAATCGGCATGGGCTCGCCGGAGACGGCGGCCTGGGCCAAGGAGACCTTCGCCGCCGTGACGACGGTGTCGCTCGGGCCGGGTGGCCACCACGCCCCGGAGGACCAGCCGGAGGCGATGGGCCGGGCGATCGCGTCCTGGCTGTGGCCGTGAGCGACCTCGCCGCCCGGGCCGTCGGCGGGGACCAGGACGCCTTGCGGGAGATCGTGCGCGAACTGCGGGATCCCCTGTACCGGCTGGCGCTGCGCATGGTGTGGCGGCCCGCCGACGCCGAGGACGCCACCCAGGAGATCCTGATCCAGGTGATCACCCGGCTGTCCTCGTTTCGCGGCGAGGCCAAGCTGCTCACCTGGGCGTACCAGATCGGCGTGAACTACCTGCTCAACCTGCGCCGCAAGACGCCGCAGGAGGAGCGGGAGCTCAGCCTGGACGAGTTCCGCGACGGCCTGGCCGACGGGTTGGCCGACACCGACTACGCCGGCCCCGAGGCCGAGCTGCTGGCCCACGAGGTGCGGCTGTCCTGCACGCAGGCGGTGCTTCAGTGCCTGGAGCGGTCCGAGCGGATCGCGTTCGTGCTGGGGGAGATCTTCGAGCTCAACTCCACCGAGGCGGCCTGGGTGCTGGACGTGTCGCCGGCGGCGTACCGCAAGCGGCTGGAGCGGGCCCGGGAACGGTTGCGGGCGTTCATGGGATCGACCTGTGGAATCGTGACGCCGCAAGGGTTCTGCCGCTGCGCCCGCCGGGTGGACAAGGCCGTCTCGGTTGGACGGGTCGACGTCAGGCAACCGGTCTACGCCGGCCACGCCGTCAACGGTCGCGGTGTCCAGGAGGCGGCCGCCCAGCTGCATCGACTGCACGACGCGGCCTCGGTGCTGCGGGCCCACCCCGACTACGCCGCGCCCCGGGACCGCACCGAGGCGATCGTGGGCCTGCTGTCCTCGGGCACGTTTCCGTTGCTGGACGACTAGTCCAGGTAGGCGGCGAGGTTGGCCAGGGAGGAGGCCAGGCCGGCGGCGTGGTCCTCGGCGGAGATGCCGTCGGGGACGTCGTCGGCCCGGATCTCCACCAGGGTCCCGCCGTCGACGGCGGCCACCGACCAGGTCATGGTCATCGTGCCGGCGAAGGCCGGGTCGTCGGAGACGAAGTCGGCGGCCTGCACCACCCGCGACCCCGGCACGATCTCGACGAAGCGCCCGTCGACGACGTCGGAGTCGGCGGTGGCTTTGCCGGGCGCGCCCGAGGGATCGGCGTAGGTGAGGGTCAGTCGGTAGCCGCCGCCGGGGCGGAGGTCGTAGTGGTCGAACCGGCCGGTCATGCCCTCCGGCGGCAGCCACGCCGCGAGCGCGTCTGGGTCGACCATGGCCTCGAACACGCGGTCCGGCGGGGCCGCGACCAGCAGGGACGCCCGATCGGTGCGGGGCATCAGCGCAGGTCCAGCAGTTCTTCGACGAAGCCGCCGAAGCCGCGTTCGCGGTCGACCAGGTGGACCTCCAGGATCCAGTGCGCGACCTGCCCGTTGCGGTCGGTGCGGCGCATCGGGCCGTCGCTGCCCGGGGCGACGTAGGAGGCGATCTTCTCGCCGTCGATCCGCTCGTGCGGGAACTGCCCGACCACGTGGCCGGCGATCGAGCCGCCGAACTCCCACCCTGCCGCCTCGGCCAGGCCGACGACGTGGGCGTAGAGCTGCTCGCCGGTGATGTCCGGCCGGCTGTCGAAGTGGGCCCGGCCGGCCTGCCACACCTCGTCCAGGCTGTCGCGCAGGCGCAGCTTGACCGGGTCGGAGCCGAGCACGAAGGTGCGGCCGAAGTCGGCCTCCCACTCCTCGAAGATCGGCCCGAAGTCGCAGAACACGATGTCGTCCTCGCCGATCACCCGGTCCGGCGGGTTCTCCTTGTACGGCTGAAGCGTGTTCACCCCGGCCCGCACGATTCGCTTGTGCCAGAACCGGCTCACCCCGAACATGTCGGCGGCCAGGTCCCGGATCGCGTTGCTGGCCTCGGTTTCCCGCACGCCGGGGGCGACGATGCCGCGCGCCTGCACCTCGGCGAACAACGCCACCGCCTTGTCCTGCGCGTCCAGCAGCCGCTTCGCCCGCAGCGCCTCGTCCTCGATCAGGTCGGCCATGGACGGACCGTATCAACAACCCCACGACGCGGGGGTGTGATCCCGGACGATGGGGCGGACTAAGGCGGCGCGGGTTTCCGATCGGCCCCGGCAAGCGCACGATGGGCCGCACCGAGGGGAGGACTCGCCCATGGAAGGCCCACGGAAGTTCGTCTGGGACACGACCTACGCGTGCCCGCTGCGCTGCGTGCACTGCTATTCCGAATCGGGCCGGCGGGCGTCGCGGCAGCTGGCCCCGGTCACGATGCTCCGGGTGGCCGACAAGATCATCGAGGCCGGGCCGGAGCTGGTCATGCTGTCCGGCGGCGAGCCGGTGCTGGTGCCCGGAATCCTCGACGTGGCCCGGCGGCTGGCCGACGCCGGCATCGACGTCGGCGTGTACACCAGCGGCTGGTCGATGTCGCCCGCGCTGGCCGAGGACCTGGCGTCGGTGGTGTCGATGCTGGCCGTGAGCCTGGACGGGGCGACGGCCGAGGTCCATGACCGCGTCCGCGGCCGGCCCGGGTCGTTCGACCGGGCGCTGCGCACGCTGGCGATGCTCGACGAGGTGGCCGAACGTCGGCCGTTCACCTTCGGCGTGGACTGCTCGGTGCTGCGCAGCAACCTTCACCAGCTCGACGCCCTCTGCACCGACGTCGTCCGCCGGTTCCCACGACTGGGGTTCGCCTACTTCGGGCCGGTCGTGCCCAGCGGCGTGGCCAGCCGGGCCGGCTTTGCCGAGACCGAGTTGCTCACCGAGGACCAGTGGCGCGAACTCGCCGGCACCGACCGCCTGACCCGGCTGCGGTCGCTGGTCGGACCGGCCGTGGCCGTGCGGGTCAACGACAACCTGGACCTCCAGATGCGTCCCGGCCGCGCCGACGACTGGTCGACCTACGGGGCCGTGCAGATCGAGCCGGACGGGAACGTGCGGGCGATGTCCATGTACGAGGGCACGATCGGCAACATCCTCACCGATCCGCCGGCGGTGTTGTGGGAACGGGCGCTGGCCCGCTGGCACGACCCGTTCGTCGTCGAAACCCTGACCGCGGTGCGGACTCCGGCCGAGTGGGCGGCGGCCGCCCGGCGCATCGACGAGCGCTTCGGCACGGCCGAGGACCGCCGGCGGTTCGCCCGCCGGGCCGGAGGACGACGTCCTGGAGACCAGATCATGGACGTGCCGCCGCCGATCGGGACGCCGCGCACGGCCTGAGCGGCTCACCGTCCACAGTGGACGGCGAGCCGCCGGCGGTCACGCGTACGGGTCGAACGAAATCCCCGTGGGCAGGCCGTTGTGCAGGGAGTCGTTGAACCGGGCGTCATTGATCTTGATGGTGGCCGAGCCGAAGTCGGCGTTCATCAGCTTGTCCCGCAGCGCCGTGCTGGGATAGCCGTTCCAGCCGACCAGCGGCGGGTAGAACCACGCGTGGGTGTAGTTCTCCGGCGGGTCGTCGTTGCTGTTGGCCATCCGGATGAAGTGCGTGCTGGCGCCGTCCTTGTGGTACACCACCTTGGGGTGGGTGCCGGCGAACAGGACCTGCGAGCGCGGGTACCACTGCCAGCCGGTGTGCTGCGAGCTGGACACGTAGTCCACCTGGTTCTCGGCGATGTTGATCCACACGATCACGTGTTCCCAGTCGTGCGTGTGGCCGATGGCCGCCGGGCCCAGGGTGGCCTGGTCCTTCTCGAAGTAGCTCGCGTACTCCACCGCGCACCAGCCGTTGTTGCACTTCTCGCGCGAGTACGTGTTGGAGTTCTGCAGCTGGGCCGGGTCGTGGCAGTGCCCGTTGACGTCGCCGCCGAGCTTGAGCCCGGGGTTCAGCGTGCCGTCGGGGGCGATGGCGGCGGTGGCGTAGCAGCCGTCGCCGTCGTAGTCGTAGGCGGGGGAGAAGGACTGCTCCCAGCCGTCCGCGTTCTGCGGCAGCGGGGTCAGGATGGCGGCACTGGCAGGGCTCGGCAGGGACAAGGTCAGCATCGCGGCGCCTAAGGCGGCCGCTAATGCGGACAGTTTGCGCACATCCACTCCTAAGGGGGCATCGCGGGCGGCGGCGGGAGAACTATGACGGACACCGATCGTGAGGATCAAGAGTTTCCCTTGGTGTCGACAAGGATTAGGACAATGATCAGTCGACCGCTCCCGCGGACGGCGGCTGGTTGTGCGCATGCGACAACGGGGCGCCCGATCCGGGCGCCCCGTTGCCGTGGTGTCCGCTACTCGCCGGCGGTGTCCGCCGTTTCCTTGCCGCGCCGGACCGACGTCAGCAGCATCTGCGCCACGTCCATCACTTCCAGGCTGTCCTGGGCCACGCCTTCGCTCTTGCGCTGGGTGACGCCGTCGGTGAGCATCACCTTGCAGAACGGACAGCCCGTGGCGATCTTGCTGGGCGCGGTGCCCAGCGCTTCGTCGGTCCGTTCCAGGTTGATCTGCTTGCCGATCCGCTCCTCCATCCACATGCGAGCGCCGCCGGCGCCGCAGCAGAACGAGCGGTCCGCGTGCCGGGGCATCTCCCGCAGCTTCGCGCCGGTCGCGCCGACCAGTTCACGCGGGGCCTCATAGACCTTGTTGTGCCGCCCCAGATAACACGGGTCGTGGTAGGTCACGTCCTCGGCGATCGGGGCCACCGGGATCAGCCGCTTCTCCCGCACCAGCTTGTTGAGCAGCTGCGTGTGGTGCACGACCTCGTACTCGCCGCCGACCTGCGGGTACTCGTTGGCCAGCGTGTTGAAGCAGTGCGGACAGGTGACCACGATCTTGCGCTTGCCCGGTTCCCGGCCCTCGAACAGGGTGTTGAGCACCTCGACGTTCTGCTGGGCCAGCATCTGGAACAGGAACTCGTTGCCGCTGCGGCGGGCCGGGTCGCCGGTGCAGGTCTCCTCCGGGCCGAGCACCAGGTACTTCACCCCGGCGGTGTGCAGCAGCTCCGCCACCGCCCGGGTGGTCCGCTTGGCCGCGTCCTCGAACGCGCCGGCGCAGCCCACCCAGAACAGGTAGTCCACGTCGTCGGGCAGCTCGCCGTCGAACACCGGCACCGGGAAGTCCAGGCCCTCGGTCCACTGTAGACGGTCCTTGGCGTTCTGGCCCCAGGGATTGCCCTTGTTCTCCAGGTTCTTGAACATGCCGCCGAGCTCGGACGGGAAGCTCGACTCGATCATCGTCTGGTACCGGCGCATGTCCACGATGTGGTCCACGTGCTCGATGTCCACCGGGCACTGCTCCACGCAGGCGCCGCAGGTCGTGCACGACCACAGCACGTCCGGGTCGATCACGCCGAACTCCTCGGCCGTGCCGACCAGCGGCCGGGCGGCCTGCTCCGGCCCGGACCCGGCGACGCGGCCGAAACCGGACTCGGGCACGCCGTGCCCGTGGCCGTTGGCGGTGATCTCGACCGAGCCCTCCTCCGGCGCCTGCTGGCCGCCGATGAGATAGGGCGCCTTGGCGAACAGGTGGTCCCGCAGGTCCATGATGACCAGCTTGGGGGACAACGGCTTGCCGGTGTTCCAGGCCGGACACTGGCTCTGGCACCGCCCGCACTCGGTGCAGGTGGCGAAGTCCAGCATGCCCTTCCAGGTGAAGTCCTCGATCTTGCCGCGGCCGAAGGTGTCGTCGTCGGCCGGGTCCTCGAAGTCGATCGGCTTGCCCTTGGACTCCATCGGCAGCAGCGGGCCCAGGGCGTTGGGCAGCCGCTTGGCGCCCACGTTGAGCGGGGCCAGCCCGATGTGCAGGTGCTTGGAGTACGCGACCAGGACCAGGAAGCCCATCACCACGGCCACGTTGGCCAGCAGGAACACCGTCTCCAGCACCGTGTTGACGTCGTTGCCGAGCGGAGCGAGCGCGTGCCCCAGCAGCGCGGAGGCGAACGGCCAACCGCTGTCCCCGTAAGGGAAGTGGCCGGTGGCGTACTGCGCGCCGCGCGAGAGCAGCAGCGTCGCCATCACACCGAAGATCATCCACAGCACCAGCCAGGCCGCGCCGGTGTGCGAGCCGTAGAACCGGGACTTGCGCTGTCGGCGCTGCGGGGCCTGCCGGATCCGGATGACGCCGAAGGTGACCAGCGCGAGGATCACCGCCACCGCGAAGAAGTCCTCGATGAACCCGAGCCAGGGCTCATGGCCGATCCACCAGAACGCGAAGTCCCGGTCGAACAGCGCGCCCCAGGTCTCGACGATGGTGAACAGCAGGACGGCGAAGCCCCACATGGTGAAGAAGTGGGCCAGGCCGGGCACCGACCACTTGAGCAGCTTGCGCTGGCCGGGCACCTCCTGCAGTTCCACGCTCACCCGGGCGGCGGGGTCCTCGAGCCTCCCGTTGGCCGGCTGGCCCGAGGAGATCAGCCGGTACAGCCAGAAGATCCGGCGGCCGGCGATGGCCAGGCCGACAACGGTGATCAGCAGGCCGAGGACGAGACGAACGATCAACGGGGGTCAGCTCCACTCCGGTTGAACCAGCCGGCGTAGTACCGGCATGCCTTGCACGCGTAGCGCATCTTCCGCACCCGCCAGTGCCGCTGGTACAGCTCGAAGCCGCGCCAGGGGGCGGTGTGCAGGCCGAGCTGGTCGTAGTGCCGCAGCGACGAGCCCGTGTCGACGTCGAACTGCTCGGTGGCCCAGCCCAGGTGGGCCCGGCGCAGCGCCACGCCGCAGTCCGGCAGCAGGTGCTCGTTGCAGAACCGGTGCAACAGCGCCAGGTCCGGCAAACCGCGCCCGCTGGGGCTGGAGGTGTCGAGATAGTCGACGACGACATGGCCGGGATGGAGCTCGCCGACGTCGTCGACGAGCACGGGAAGTCCACAGTAGACGCACGGGTGCCGGAAGCCCCGCCGAGCCGAGGACGCCGTTGTGATCAAGGCCACAGACCGGAGGTTACTGGTGAGTTGTGATACGCGCTACTCCCATCTGCGTGGTGATCAACGCAGTCGGGGGGGGCGCCCCGCCCCCCCCCCCCCCCCCCCCGCGGCGGGGGGGGGGGGGGGCGGGCCCCCCCCCCCCCCACCCCCCGGTGGGCGGGGGCCGCCCCCCGCCGCCCGGCCCGGCAAGACGGGGGCA